>JAEYYY010000880.1 GCA_023430775.1 Pseudomonadota bacterium | reverse complement strand
TGGTGGAGCTGCCGGTCCTCGCGGATCGCTACGAGCTGCGGGCGCAGCTCGGGGCCGGTGCGAGCGGCGCCGTGTATCGTGCGTTCGATCGCGTGCTCGGTCGCGAGCTCGCGGTCAAGTGGATGCTCGACATCCCGAGCGGCGAGAACGCGCGGCGATTTCGCCGCGAGGCCACGCTGGCGTCGAGCTACCGCCATCCCGACGTGATCGAGGTGTTCGACGTCGGCGAGCACGCCGGCAAGCCGTACCTCGCGATGGAGCTGGTGACCGCACCGTCGCTCGCCGCATCGCTGGTCGATCTCGTCGACCCGCCGACGATCCCCGGCACCATCAAGCTCGCGGCGATGATCGGAGCGTTGATCGAGGCCGCACACGCCGCGGGAGTGGTGCACCGCGATCTCAAGCCGGCGAACGTGTTCGTCGAGGGCACGCTGGCCGCACCGTCGAGGTGCCGTCTCAGCGACTTCGGCCTCGCGTTCATGCTCGACCCGCCGCAGGACACGCTCGGTCGGTTCACCGTCGATGGCGTGCTGCTGGGTACGCCGCTCTACATGGCGCCGGAGCAAGCCGAGGGCAAGCAGGTCGGGCCCGGCGTCGATGTCTACGCGCTCGGCTGCATGATCCACGAGATGCTGAGCGGCCGCCCGCCGTTCGTCGGCAACGTCGCGCGCGTACTCGCGGGTCACGCATACCTTCCACCGATCGCGCTGCGCGAGATCGACGCCGAGATCCCCCCGGAGCTCGAGGCGCTCGTGCTCGAGATGCTGGCGAAGGATGCCGCGGCGCGACCTCCGTCGAGCGAGGTCGGCAACCGGCTGCGCGAGCTCGGCGAGGCCAGGCCACGCAAGCGCAGCACCACGCTGCAACCGCGGGCGGCCCGCGCGCTCGCCCCGACCAGCGTCCCCGGAGTGACCACCGCGGCCAGCCGGCGGCTGCGCCTCGATCACGACGACCCGGCGCTCGTCGAGGAGCTCCGCGCCCACGACGTCTCGATCGATCACGACGCGCGCGTGGTCCTGACCACCGCCGCCGAGCCGCCCACCCACTCGATCGCGATCCGGTTGCTCGCCGCACCGACGGCCGGCGACCTTCGCGCCGCGATCCGCAGCGGGCTCGCCGGCGTCGCGCGGTGGCCCGGTCCGATCGAGCCGGTGCTCGCGCAGCTCGCGCGCGCGTGGAGGCGAGCCTGATGCGACTCAGCTTCCGGCTCAAGCTCACGCTGCTGGCGTGCGTCGTCGCGATCGTTCCGGTTGCCACCGTCGGCTTTCTGGTCAACGACGTCAACCGCGAGGCGCTCCAGGACACCAACCGCCAGCTGCTCGACTCGGTGATCGCGAACCTCGCCACCTCGCTCGAGACCACCGTCGCGGAAGGCGATCGCGTGCTGATCGCGTCGGCGAGCGCCCTCGATCGGCCACCGGAGGAGCGCGATGCGATCGTCGAAGCGGCGCTCGACACCCAGGGCGTGATCGGGCAGCTCGCGATCTACGACGCCGGCGGCGTCAAGGTGGTGGAGCTCGATGCCACGCGTACGTTCGAACCTCCACCGCTGCCGGCGAAGCTCGCCGACCGACCGACCGCCACCGGCGTCGTTCGCTACGGCGACATCGCGTTCGTCGGAGGTCAGGCGTACGTCCACCGAGCGGTGACCACGCGCGATGCCCGGTTCACCATCGCCGCCTACGTGACGCTCGCCCCGGTCGCGAAGCGCGGCATCGAGCTCGGCCTCGCGCAGGTCCCGACCGGCCAGCTCGCGATGGCCACCGTCGATCGCGAGCTGGTCGTCGATTCGCTCGGCGAGCGGATCGGCGCGACGATCTCCGGTGACGACTTCGGCGTGCTCGCCGGCGCCGAATCGGCGCTCGCGAACAACAACATCTACATCGTCAACGACGCCGACCGCGCCGATGGCACGCGCGTGACGGGCGCCGTTCGCCGGGTCGCCGACACGCCGTTCGTGGTGATGGTCGAGCGCCCATACCGCGAGGTCTATCGCTCGATCGCGACCGTCCAGAAGCTGGTGTTCGGTTCGGTGATCGCGGCGATCCTGGTAGCGGCGGCGGCCGGCATCCTGCTGGCGCGCCGGATGACGCGGCCGATCGCAGCGCTCGTCGACTTCGCCGGCGAGCTCGCGAAGCGGCGATTCGACAGCAAGGTCACCGTGCGATCGACCGACGAGATCGGCGTGCTTGGCGACGCGCTCGAGACCGCCGCCACCGAGCTCGCGGCGAGCGACAAGGCGATCAAGAAGGAGCTGGCGATCCGTAGCGACCTCGGGCGGTATCTGCCGAACCAGCTCGTCGATCAGATCGTGAAGCGCGAGCGCTCGCTCGCGCTCGGCGGCGAGCGCCGGGAGATCTCGGTGCTGTTCGCCGATGTCGTCGGCTTCACGCCACTCGCGGAGCGCGAGGCGGCGGAGACCGTGGTGAAGCTGCTCAACGAGCTGTTCTCGATCCTGACCGAGATCGTGTTTCGCCACGGCGGTACGGTCGACAAGTTCGTCGGCGATTGCGTGATGGCGGTGTGGGGGACCTCCGGAGATCAGCCCGATCATCCGCAGCGCGCGATCGCCGCCGCGCGCGACATGCAGCGCTGGCTCGAGGTAGCGAACGAGCTCTGGCACGACCAGCACGGGATCACGATCGAGCTCGCGATCGGCGTCCACACCGGCGATGCGGTGGTCGGCAACTTCGGCTCCGAGACCCGCATGGAGTTCACCGCGATCGGCGACGTCGTCAACGTGGCGGCGAGACTCGAGGCGATCGCGCGACCGAACCAGATCCTGTCGACGATCGCCACCCGCGCGCGACTCGCCGACGACACCGACTTCGTCTCGCTTGGCGTGCGACCGCTGATCGGCAAGGCGCAGCCGATCGAGCTGTTCGAGGTGCGGGTATGACGGAGCGCGTGATCGCGAGTCGCTACGTCCTGATCGACGAGCTCGGCCACGGCGGCATGGGCACGGTGTACCGGGCGCGCGATCTCACGCTCGGGCGAGAGATCGCGCTCAAGCTGATGTCCCCGCGCTACCTCGAGCAGCCCGATGCGCTACCTCGCTTCGAGCGCGAGGCGCGCGTCGGCGCCAAGCTCCAGCACCCGCATGTCGTCGCGACCTATGACTTCGGCCACGCCGACGACGAAGCCTACCTGGTGATGCAGTTGATCGGCGGCGGCGATCTCCGCGGCTTCTGCGATCGCCACGAGCAGCTCGCCTTCTCGGTGATCCAGCTCATCGGCTATCAGGTCGCAGACGGGCTGTGCGCCGCACACGCACTCGAGATCACGCACCGCGATCTCAAGCCGGAGAACCTGCTGCTCGACAGCGTCGACCCACCACACGTCCGGATCGCCGACTTCGGGATGGCGTTCGCCGCCGGACACCTCGATCCGAAGTCGGGTCGACTCACCGAGCAGGGGCACTTCGCCGGGACTCCGACGTACATGGCTCCCGAGCAGGTGCTCGACCAGCCGGTGACCAAGGCCGTCGACATCTATGCGCTCGGCGTGATCCTCTACGAGCTGATCGCCGGCCGGCCACCCTTCGACGGCACCCCCGCGATGCTGCTGTCGTCCCACGCGTACGCCGACCCGCCGCCGCTCACCGACGCGGGCAATCGAGAAGTCCCGCGTGCGATGGTCGAGCTCGTCCTGCGCATGCTCGCGAAGTCGCCGGTCGACCGGCCATCCGCCGAAGTGGTGCGCCGCCGGATCGGAGCCTGGCTCGGCGATCGCCTGCCACCCGAGGCGCGCGCCCGCGATGCCGCACCGCTCTCGGATCGCGACCAGCGCATGATCTCGGAGATCGGCGAACGCCCCGCCATCACCACACCGGCGGGACGCGACACCATCCCGATCGCGGTGCGCGGAGAGTTGCCTCCGGATCTCGGCACCGCGTTTCGCGTCGCCGGGTTCGACGTGATCCGCGACGACACTCCGCATGTCGCCGTGCTCGCGATCGGCCAGTCCGATGCGGTGCTCGCGGAGCTGGTCGCGGCGGGACGCCCGGTGATCGCGACGTGCCCGCGCGGTGGCGCACAACGCCTCGCCGCGTTGATCCGTGCCGGCGTGCGCGAGGTCGTGATCGAGCCGCCGGCGCTCGACGTCGTGGTTCGCAAGATCCGGCGCGCCGTCGCCGGAGGCTCGTCGTGAAGGCGCTGCTCGTCGCGCTCGCGATCGCACCTGCGATCGCACACGCCGAGACCCGACCCTACGTCGTGGTCGAGGGCGACACCTGCCTCGGCATCGTGTATCGCGAGCTCGGCGATCCGAAGAAGCTCGTGGAGCTGCACGCGCTGAACCCGCAGCTCGGCAAGCTGCCGCACAAGCTGGTTGCGGGTCAGATCTTGAACCTTCCCGGATCCAAGGGGGGCCCCGACGCTCACCTGCGCGCCACCCGCGGCCGGGTCGAGGTGCTGCCGGCAGGCACCGAGCGCTGGGGCTCGGGAACGATCGACCAGGAGCTATTTCGCACCTGGCGCGTCGGCACGCGTGCCAAGGCCGCGGCCAAGGTCGAGTTCGTCGATCGGTCGACGATCGACATGCGCGAGGACACCGTCGTCATGATCTTCGGGCCGACCGCGGGCCGCCGGTCGACACTCCGCACCCAGCTCGACCGCGGTGTGTTGCGCACGCGGCTCGCCGCGCTCGATCGCAAGGTCGTCGTCGAGACGCCGGCCGGCAAGGCGGAGCTCGCCACCGGCTCCGCGGTGATCGACGTCGACGCCGCCAAGGAGACCCGGCTCGCCAACCACAGCGGCGAGCCAGCGAGGCTGGCGAACGCGCGCGGTAATGTCCGGCTCGCTGCGGGCTACGGCTCGCGCGTCGTCCCGGATCGCCCTCCGGCTCCGCCGATCAAGCTGCTGCCGGCGCCGCGGTGGGAAGCGGCGGGAGAGCTCGCGCTCGCGTGGACCGGCGATCCGATCACGCTGCGCGGCCGCTGGGTGCCCGTCGCCGGCGCCGTCAAGTACCGGATCGAGGTCGCGCGCGCGGCGACGCCGCTCGAGGCCGAGACCCGGGCCGAGGTCCCCGGCACGATCACGCGGCTCGAGGCCACCGGCCTGCCGGCCGACAGCTACCTGGTCACCGTCGCGAGCGTCGACAAGGACGGGCTCGAGGGTCCGCCGAGCGCACCCTTGCTCGTGCAGGCCGGCGAGCTGCCTCGCCCATCCGCGATCACCGGCACCCGGCTCGAGCCGGCGCGGGGGTTGCGGTGCGCGCGCGGTGACGCACCTCCCGTCGTCGAGGGCTCGCCGGTCGTGCTCGTCCGCCAGCCGGGCACCGACGTGGCACGCATCACCTGTGCGTCCGCCACCGGGCGCTCGACGCTCGAGCTCGCGATCCCCGCGCCGCGGTTCGGGTGGCCGGCGAGCCAGCTGACCCGCGGCGAGCCGGCGACCTTCGAGATCCAGCTCGGCGACGTCGACCCGGCGAGCGTGCAGACGATCGCGGGGCCCGGTGTCGAGATCACGTCCCTCACACGTCACCCAGATCGCCTCGAGCTCCAGCTGATCGCACCCGCCGCCGGCCGCGGGCACGTCGCCTTCGTGATCGATGGCGTCACCGTCGCGACCGAGGTGGTGACCGTGGTCGAACCGAGCTCGCGGTCGAGCGGCGACGCGTGGCACTGGGGCCTCGGCGCGTATGCCGGCACCACCGCCGCGCGCGATGACGACACCACCATCGTCGGTGGCGAGCTCTACCTCGCGGCGCGTCCGTGGCTCGCTCCGTACCTCGGGATCGCGAAGCTCTCGGGCGATCGCGAAGGGACCGCGCGACTCGGCCTGCGCACCGCGTTCGCTCGCCGGCTGCGACCGATCCTGCGCGCCGGGCTCGTGGTCGCTGGCACCGAGCGTCTCGGCGGCGAGGTCGGCGCCGGTGTCGAGGTCGGCGCCGGCTCGTTCGCGATCCGCGCCGAAGCGACCGCGATCACCGACGGGAGCGACCAGTATGTACAGGGTGTAATCGGCCTGACGATCACCCGCTGACGTACCCAGCGCGTACCTATCGACGGCCCGCCTCGAGAGCCACCGTGGCCGCATGACCAACCGGCGAGCGTTCCCGTCCGAAGTCATCCTCGCGGTGCTCGAAGCACGCCTCGAGCACCATCGTCCTGCGGAGGCGCTCGGGATCGCGAACGACGCGTCGAACGGCGAGGCCTGCACGACATACCAGCGGATGATGGTCGAGCTCGCGCGCTTCATCGAGCACCCGACTCTGGGCGCGCGCGCGACCGTCGCGATCCGGCGCGCGCGCTACGCGCTGCTGGCGTTCCTCCGCGGCTGGCGCGACATCGACTACCCGTCGATCGGGATGACGCGCAGGCGATAACCGAAGCCGCGGCGTGACTCGATGATCGTACCGAGCCGGATCGAGTCGAGCGCCTTGCGGATCCGCCGCACCAGCTGCTTCAGATGATTCTCGTCGGGCGCGGTCGAATCCCACGGGAGATCCGCGATCAGCTGACCCGACGGCACGAAGCCGCGTACCAGAGGCGCGACGCTCGACTCGTCCCGCATCCGCGAGATCAGCGTCGTGAGCATCGCGAATTGCGTGACGCTGAGTTGGAGTCGCGAGCCCGCCGCCTCGAGATAGCCGCCGCCCGCCGGCGCCTCGATCAGGCGCATCGAAAACCGAGGCAGGCCTGCGGAGGTGCCATCCTCGGGATCGATGCGCTCGACGGGCGCCGCCTCGGACGGGCGAAGCGTGCGTGACGACAGCTGCTCGACATCGAGTGCGATGCGCTTGCCATCGTCGTTCGCGAAGAAG
>JAEYYY010000862.1 GCA_023430775.1 Pseudomonadota bacterium | reverse complement strand
CGCGGGACCCGGCAACAGCGGCGGCGATGCCGGCCTCGATGACGACGCAGCTCCGCCCGCGGGCTGCTGCCAGGGCTCGTCGGCGCCCGCCGCCGCGCCGTACCTCGTCGGTCTCGCGCTGCTACTCCGCCGTCGCCGGCGCTGATCCTCCCGGCGAGCCGGCGGGCTTGCTAGGCTGGATCCGTGACCACCGTTCGATGCGGAGCCTGATGCCGGGTGGACGTCGCATGCGCCCGCGCGGTCGGCCGTACACGTTCGCGTGTCGAGTCTGTCGCATCGTGCTGCGCGATGGCGTCGACTACACCTGGTGCCCTCGCTGCAACAGCGAGGTCGACTGGATCGACGGCCGCTATCGCGTGCTCACCTGCGAGCCCTGCGATCTGCTGATCAACAAGCGCCTCGTCGGCAACGAGCCGTGCCCCAACTGCAGCGGGCCGCTGACGCCGATCTCGGGACCGCTGAAACCGGATGCGCCTCCCGAGCGCGTGCACAGCCCGCTGTGGCGGATGGCGCGGTTCACCGGGCTGGCGCTGCTCGTCGTCCAGGCCGTGCTCGGGATCCTCGATCCCGATGGCTTCCCGTACCTCGCGTGGATCCTGGTGCTGATGCAGTTCGGGGCGCTGATCATCGTCGGCGGCATGCTGATCGTGTCGAGGGAGCTGCAGGCGATCGCGACCTACCACGCGACGCGCGTGATCCACGGCCTCGAGCACGCCACGATGAGCGTGCTCGTCGAGCGTGGCTTCACGATCATTCGCGGCCAGACCTCGCACGGCATGTTCACGATCGATCTCGAGCACGATGGCACCAGCTACGAGCATCTCGAGACCTCCGTCCGCGATGCCGCCACCGACGCGATCACGCGCATCCGCTTCGGCGAGACCAGGCTCGCCTACCACCGGCAGTGCGGCACCAGCCTGCTGGTCGGCGTCGGCCTGCTCGCGCTCGCGATCGTCGGCGCCGGCGTCGCCGCCATCATTCTCGACGTCCCGAGCGGCCTGACCTTCGCGTTCACGGTCGCCGCGATGTTCGCCGCCCGCGCGCTGTCCGTCCCTGCGGGCCTCGCCGCGCAGCGCTGGTTCACCGTCTCCACCAGCTTCACCTCCGCCGTCGTCACTCATGTCGAGAAGCGCGTGTCGTCCAGTGGCGGCACGCTCACCGCGATCGTGATGATCGATGTCATCCCGAAGCCGCGCGCCTCGGACGACGTCGACGCCGTCGCGCCGGTCCCGCTGTGACCACGTGACCCTCCTCGGTCGCTGGACCCTGCCGCTCGCGATCCTCGCGGTCTCCACCGGTGCGCCATTCGCCCGCTGGGCCGCACCCGCGCCGCCGATCGCGATCGCCGCGCTACGCGTCACCTTCGCATCGCTGCTGCTATTCGCCGCCGGTCACCGCGAGATCGCGAAGCTGCGCTCGACCTCGTCGCGCGATCGCCTCCTCATCATCTCCTCGGGCCTGCTCCTCGGCATCCACTTCGGTTCGTGGATCGCGTCGCTGTCCTTCACCTCGACCGCCGCCTCGGTCGCGCTGGTCTGCACCAACCCGATCTTCGCCGCCTTGTTCGGCACGCTGCTCGGCGACCGGGTGCAGCGCCGCGAGGTCGTCGGGATCGCGATCGCGGCGCTCGGCTGCGCGGTGCTCGCGGGTGGCGACTGGTCCGCCGGCGGCGATGCGCTGATCGGTGACGTGCTCGCGCTGATCGGCGCCGCCTCGGCCGCCGCCTATCTCGTCGTCGGTCGCAAGCTGCGCTCGTCGGTTCCGCTGCTGCCGTACCTGGGTTGCGTCAACGCCGTCGCTGGCATCGGCCTGGCGATCACCGCGGTCGCGCTGGGAGCCGACCTGACGGCGTTACCGTCACACAGCTACCTCGCGTGTGCTGGCGCCGCCCTGGTGGCCTCGCTGATCGGCCACAGCCTGCTCAACGCGGCGGTGCGCACGACGCCGACGCACCTGGTGGCGCTGGCGATTCTCGGTGAGCCGATCGCCAGCTCGTTGATCACCTGGGCCGTGTTCGCCGAACAGCCCCCGCTCTACGCGGCGCTCGGCGGTGCCATCGTGCTGCTCGGTATCGCGTTCGGCTTCGTGCAGCGCACGAAGAAGGTGCCGGACTGATCGAACGCGAGGCAAGCGCGGAACGGAACACGGTCAGGCACACGCACGGTGAACTGATCCGATCATCACAGCGGTGGGATCCGCAATCCCCCGTGCGGCCCAGCAGATCGATCGCTTCGCGCCCTTTGCGGCTTTGCGTTCAAACCACCCGGGGCACACGTCCTCAACCTGCCGAGCTCACCTTTGGAATCTCTGCGTCCTTTGCGGTGAAACCTCGGGCACACGTCGTGGCGTCGGCATCAGGCGTCAGCCTTGGGCTTCGGATCTTCATCCAGCACCGTGAGCGCGATCGCCATCGCCTTCTTCGCCCTCGCCACCATTGCCTCGTCCGACTTGATCTTCTGGTACGCGCGCAGCACCTGATCCTGGTAGCTCGCATTCTCCGTCTCGAGCCCTTCGATCTCCTTGCGTAGATCGGCCAGCCGAGAATCACGCTCCGCGATCGCCGCCGCGTGACCGCGCAGCTCCGCGTTGCGATCCGCGATCGTCTGCACCGCCGCGGCGAGCTCGCCCTCGCTGCGCTTGATGGTGTCGCGCGCGGCGGACAGCCCACGCTGGAGCTCGTCGCGCTCCGTGGTGAGGTCCTTGACCACGCGCGCGTGCTCGGTCTGGAGTGCCTTGCGCTCCTTCTCGACCTCGGTCTCCTTCGCGGCCATCGCACGCTGATGTTCCGCATCGGCGACCGCCTTGACCCGGATGGTCTCGCCACTGGCGACGGCGAGCGCACGCTCGTGCGTGGCCTTGGCCTCGGCGAGGGCGGCGAGGTGCTCGGCCGCGACCGCTTCGCGTTCTGCGTTGTGGCGCGCGACCGTCTCTTCCATCTGGCGCTTGGCCTGGACGAGCACCGCCTTGAGCTCGGCGACCTCGCGATCGCCGAGGTCCTTGACCTGCGCGATCTCGGCCGCGTGGGCGGTGGCCTGATCGGCGAAGGCCTTCTTGTGATCGGCCTGCGCTCTGGCGAGATCGTCGAGCGCGGCTTGCTTCTCGGCGACCACCGCCGCGAGCTCGGCGGCGTGGGCCGCGGCCTGCTCGGAGGCGGCCTTCTCCTGGTCCTCGAGGAGGCGGGCCCTGGCTTGCTCGTGAAGCGCGAGGACGTCGTCGAGCTCCTTCTTCGCACCGTCGAGCTTGATGCCGTGCTGGGCAGCCTGGCGATCGAGCTCGGCCTTGAGCTCGGCGAGCGCCGCGGTGTGCGCGATCGCTTCGTCCTGGCGCTGGGTGAGCAGCTCGGACTCGCGCGCCGCCATCGCAGTGGCGTGCTGGTTCGCTTGCTCGGCGAGCTCGGCCGCGTGCTTGGCGGCGAGCTGCGCCAGCTCCTCGGCGTGCGCGGTGCGTGCGGACTCGGCGGCGGCGCGGGCGGCGGCGAGATCGGACTCGACCTCGGCGACGGCCTTGTCGCGCGCCGTGGCGAGTGCCGTGCGCTCGTTCGCGAGCTCCGCGCGCAGCAGATCGACGGTGGCGGCGTGCTCGGCCGTCAGGCGCTCGAGCGCGCTCGCGTGATCGGTGGCTGCGCGCGCGAGCGCGGCCTCGCGCTCCTCCTCGAGCTCGCGC
>JAEYYY010000408.1 GCA_023430775.1 Pseudomonadota bacterium | reverse complement strand
TCCGTGCGTTGCTCGCCCGGAGCTCCTTCGCGATCGCCGCGACGGCGACGGCGACGGCGACGCTTGCGGCGCTCGCCAGCGGGCGCGTTCGGATCGCCACCTGCTTCCGCGGAGCCTCCCTCGTCGGGACCGTCATCGGGGCCGTCATCCGGCCCGTCGACGTCGGGCCCGTCGGGAACATCATCGGGCGTCATGACGGCGACAGGGCAACGGGCGGGAGACCGGCGAGCTGTGCGATCAGCGCATCGATCGCGAGCTGCGGGTTGGCGTTGTGCACGGCGACCGCGGTGTGCCACGACAGGATCGCCTGGGCACGTGCGGAGGCCCGGCGCGCGGCATCGGGATCGTCGGCAGCGGCGGCGTGAGCACGGGCGTGGAGCACCCGCGCGGCGGCGACCAGCACCGGGGCCGCATCGCCTTTGCCTTCGGCGATCCGCGACGGCAGCATCGGATCGTGGCGGTCGCCGGCGAGCTGCTCGCCGAGCGCCGCGATGCGCTCGGCACGCTCGGGAGCGTTGGCGACCAGATCGCCGACGCCGCTGCCACCGCCGAACCGGATCCGCTGACAGCGCGATCGGATGGTCGGCAGCAGCTGCTCCGGCGCGGTGGTGCACAGCACGAACAGCGTGCGCGCCGGCGGCTCCTCGAGCGTCTTGAGCAGCGCGTTCGCGGCGGGCGGTGCCATCGCCGTGGCTTCCTCGACGACGAACACCCGGATCTGCGCCTCGTGCGGGGGCAGGGCGATGCGCGCGATCACCTGGTTGCGCACGCTCTCGATGGGCACGATCTGGGCTGCGCCCTCGCGGACCAGCGTGACGATGTCGGGGTGGATGCCGCCCGCGATCTTGGTGCACGACTCGCAATTGCCGCAGCCGCGCGCGCCTGGCTCGCCCGACTCCGACCGCGGGGCTGAACAGTTGAGCGCCGCGGCGAGCGCCAGCGCGGTGTCGATCAGCGGGGCGCCCGGAGGCCCCGAGAACAGATAGGCGTGCGGGACGCGGTCGCGCTCGATCGCGCGCTGCAGCGTGGCAACCACGCGCGCTTGATCGTGGACGTTGTCCCAGACCGACACGCAGGCACGCTAGCACAGCCCGCGGACATCCGGGCTTCGTCGATCTCTCAGACGTCGAACCGGATGAACTCGACGAGAGACTTCCAGCGCACCTTCGTGAACCCGAGGTCGAGCGCCACGTCCTTGACGTATGCGACGCCGATGTCATCCACCACCAGCCGGCCGACCAGCGCGCGAGACACGCGGTACTCGGCGCGCGCGCCGTCGCGAGTCTGCAGCGTGGCGTAGTACGTGGTGTCGGTCGAGTCCTTGTTCGAGCTGATCTCGGTGCGCTCCTTGACGACCACCGCGATGACGCGCTCGATCGGCGCATCGCGCACCGTCAGCGCGCCGCGGGCGAACACCAGCCCGCTGATCACGAACACCACGCCGCCGCCGATGAACAGCACGGCGAACCACAGCGGTGGGCGGATCGAGATCAGGAGCGAGATCGCGATCAGCAGGAACACCGCACCGAACAGCGAGATCAGCAGCGGACCGGCGACCGCCGCGACGCCGACCACCGAATCGGCGGGCAGCACCGGTTGTGCTGGTGCACTCGCATGGTCCGGATGTGCCGCCACCTTGTCGAACCGACCTGGATCCACCCTCATGCACGGGAGGCTAGCTCAGGAAACCTCGGGCATCACCCTTGTTTGCCCCACGGTCAGCGCCACGATAGGGTCCGCCGATGGCGCAGTTCCCCAGGCCCAAGACGGGCACCGGTCCCCAGGCAGTCGCCGATGCCCCGACGTTCGCGGCGTTTCGCGAGGTGCCGCGCACCGGCGTCATCTACGTGACCACCGAGGCGGGCAAGCGCGGCTACGCCACCAACCCGGACGACTGGGCGAACCTCGGCCAGGGCATGCCCGAGACCGAGATGCTGCCGGGCTCGCCGCCGCGGATCAGCGAGCTGCCGGTGCTGGCGGGCGATCAGGAGTACGCGCCGGTCGCCGGCTTGTGGGAGCTGCGCGAGGCGATCGCCAACTACTACAACGAGCTGTTCCGCCGCGGCCGCGGCAGCAAGTACAGCGCCGAGAACGTCGCGGTGTCGGGCGGCGGGCGCAGCGCGCTGACCCGCGTCGCGGCCTCGCTCGGCCACATCAACCTCGGCCACTTCCTGCCGGACTACACCGCGTACGAGGAGCTGCTCGACGTCTTCCGCCTGTTCTCGCCGATCCCGATCCTCCTCGAGGGCGAGCGCGGCTATGCGTTCTCGGCCGCCGATCTGCGGCGCGAGATCATGGGTCGCGGGATGAGCGCGATCCTGCTGTCCAACCCGTCGAACCCGACCGGCAAGATGATCGGCGGCGAGACGCTCGACGAGTGGGTCGGCGTCGCGCGCGAGCTCGACTGCGCGCTGATCCTCGACGAGTTCTACTCGCACTACGTGTGGCGCCCCGATCTCGTGGCCAACGGGATGATCGAGACCGCCGCGCGCTACGTCGACGACGTCGATCGCGATCCGGTCGTCATCCTCGACGGCCTGACCAAGAACTGGCGCTATCCGGGCTGGCGCATCACCTGGACGGTCGCGCCCAAGAAGATCATCGAGGGCTGCACGTCGGCCGGCTCGTTCCTCGACGGCGGTGGCTCGCGTCCGCTCCAGCGCAAGGCGGTCGAGCTCCTCGCACCGACCGCGGCGATGGCCGAGACCCGCGCGATCCACGCCGAGTTCTCGAAGAAGCGGAACAAGCTCCTCAACGGGCTACGCGACCTCGGCTTCACCGTCGACCTGCCGCCCGAGGGCACGTTCTACGTGTGGGCGAGCGCGCAGCACCTGCCGGCGTCGATCAGCGATGGCATGTCGTTCTTCCGCGCCGCGCTCGAGCGCAACGTGATCACCGTCCCCGGCGAGTTCTTCGACGTCAACCCGGGCAAGCGCCGCGGTGGCAGGCCGTCGCGCTTCCGTCGCCATCTGCGGTTCTCGTTCGGTCCCGCGATGGCCAAGCTCGAGCTCGCACTCGAGCGCTTCCGCGAGCTGATCGCGAGCGCGAGCTAACAAATAGCTCGTGTCACGTGCACGCTTCCCATCGCGCGGTTCCAGACCTGTGCGTCTGAGGCCGGATTCCCTCGGGCGGACTCGGCGCGATCGAAATTGGGCGGGCTCGGCGCGATCGAATCCTGGCACGAGGAAAAGGCGTTCGAGGATAGGGCTCACGTCAGGGCGCTCGCTGCGCGGGCCATCACGAGGAGCTGATCGCGAGCGCGAGCTAACAAACAGCTCGTGGTCGTACACGTGCTCGTGTCACGTGCACGTGCTCGTGTCACGTGCACGCTTCCCATCGCGCGGTTCCAGACCTGTGCGTCTGAGCCGGATTCCCTCGGGCGGACTCGGCGCGATCGGATCCTGGCCCGAGAGGAGAGGGCGTTCGACTCACGTCCGGGCGTGAGCGGCTAGTGTGTGATCGCGCCTGTCGATCGATCGATCGTGTCGAGCGCGCCTGTCGATAGGGCCACGTCGGGCAGTCGCTGCTCGGGCCGTCCTGCATGCACGAGCCCGTGACAGGTGCACGCGCACGTGCACGGGCACGGCCCGAAGCTGCTAGAAGATCGGCGTGGGACACGCAGCCGCCGAGCAGCCTTCCGACGCGCCACCGCCCGGTCGCATCAAGCGCTTCCTGAAGCGCGTGTGGTGGTTCCACTCGTTCTTCGCGCTGTTCTTCGGCGTCGGCGTGATGCTGTTCGCTCGCGCCGGCCTCGCCCACGCCGACAAGGTCATGATGGCCTTGTTCATCTCGTGGCTGCTGATGTTCGTCGCGCTGCGCTTCATCGTCGGCCCGACGAATCGCCGCGAGAACGAGGGCATCGCCCGCAAGGGCGTTCGCGTCGCCACCAACTACGTCATCAAGCAGTTCTACCAGCAGATGTTCTTCTTCCTGACGCCGCTCTACGCGTCGAGCGCGACCTGGTCGATGTCGTCGTTCAACTGGTGGATCGCGCCGCTGCTGCTGGTCTGCGCGGTGGTGTCGACGATGGACCTGGTGTTCGACAACGTGATCATGGAGCGCCGCTGGCTCGCTGCCGGTATGTACGGGCTGGCGATGTTCGGCGTCCTCAACGTCGTGTTGCCGCTCGTCGTCGGCCTCGATCACCTGAACGGCCTGTTCCTCGCCGCGCTCGCCACTCCGATCTCGGTCGCGCTGCTGACGTTCTCGGCGCGCCAGGTGTTCTCGCCGACCGGCGCGCTGTTCACCGTGCTGATGACGGCTGGCCTGTTCGGGGCCGTCTACATCGGCCGCACCGTGATCCCGCCCGCGCCGCTGGCGATGCCGGAGACCGCGGTCGGCCATGGTCCCGCGAACAAGTACGAGTGCCTGCCGCCGAGCAAGCACGCGCTGCGCGCGAACCAGCTCGATGGGCTGCGTTGCGGTTCGATGCTGCGCGAGCCGGGCGGGCTCAAGGAGCGCGTCGTGCACTCGTGGACGTTCGACGGTCGCGAGCTCGCACGCGAGGAGCCCAAGCAGATCCCGTGTGACGGCGACGCGGTCGTCTTCGTCTCGGAGTTTCCGCCGGCGAAGCTACCCGCCGATCCGGCCGGCAAGTGGGCGTGCACGACGTACACGCTCGGCGGTCAGCTGGTCGGTGTCCGCAAGTTCGAGGTGCTGACCAAGGAAGGCGTCAGCACCGAGGAGCTGCCGCCGGGCCAGGGAACTGGCAGCGGCAGCGGCTCGGCGGCTACCGGCAGTGGCTCCGCCGGCAGCGCGACCGGTAGTGGCTCGGGTCGCTAGGGCACCAGCTCGCAGGTTCCGGACACGCACCGCAGCGGCTCGCAGCAATCGCTGTCGGCCTGACACGACGTGCAGAAGCCGAGCACGCCGCACGCCTGGTTGTTGCAGTCCTCGCACGAGTCGCACGTCGTCGGCGGCACCTCGTTGCACTCCTCGGCGAGGCCGACGGCCGCGCGGTCGAAGTGGATGCGGGTCTCGCCGCTGGCGTCGAACTCCTTCGCGAACACGGCGCCGAACATCTCGAGCGGGTTCGAGATGAACACGCGACCGGTGCCGGCATAGAACAGCCCGTTCAAGAACGAGTTGCCCGACGACTGGAAGGCGTCGCTCAGGTTGCCGCCGCCGTTGGCGCAGGTGCCGTTGATGCACCGACCCGAGGTGCAATCCGAGTTGATCGAGCACGAGCCACTGCCCGACGTCGACGCGCTGCCGATGAAGAAGCGCGTCAGGCGCGGGTAGAGCGGATTGCCGACCACCAGGCCCGCGTTCGTCGCCTTCTGGACGCCGCCGACGAACACGTCGAGCGTCGCCGTCGGGTCGAGGTCGAAGTTGAGCGCCTGGCTCGGTGCGATCGAGCCGCCGATGAACAGACCGACGTGCCCGTGCGCGACGATCGTGATCGGTGCCGAGCCCTGGATCGAGTTGAGGTAGTACTTGCCGCACGGCAGGTCGAGACGGATCGGACCCGACGGAGCGTCGAGGAGCGCTTGCGACAGACCGATCGAGGCGTTGTCGTTGTTCGCCGGGTTCGAGTGGAACGTGACGATCGAGCGGACGTCGATGTTGCCGTTGTTGGTCGTCGAGTTGCAGTCGCATGGCGGATCGACCTGGACCGCCGCGGGCACGCACGATCCGAAGGTGACGCCGCCGGGCAGGTTCGTACAGCTCGGCGTGGTCAGCACGTCGAGCGTCTTGAACGTCACGTTGCCGCCCTGACGCGTGATCGCGCCGCCGATGAACGAGTCCTCGTTGACGGTGATCAGGTCGGCGAAGTGGACCTTGGCATCGACGAACAACCGCTGGTTGATCTGGAAGTCGCCGACGGTCTCGAGACCGTTGGCGCCGGCGATGAACAGGTCACCACCGACCGTGATCTTGTCGTTGCTGTTGATCTCGCCGACGTTGACGCCGATGCCGGCGCCGTTCTGGCCGGGGACGTACGGCCCCTGCGTGCTGTCGAAGCCGTCGGTGACGATGATCTTGGTCGAGTCGATGTCGGTGCACGAGCACAGCGCGAACGTGAACGTGACACCGGCGACCTGACCGGTGCAGCCACCACCGCCACCCGGGAACGGGTTGATCGGCGGGCCACCGTTGTCGCACTTGCCGGGGGGCGGCGGGTCCAGCACCACCGGCGGGATGCACACGCCTTCGGAGCACGCGAGGCCGGCGCCGCACTTGTTGCCGCAACCACCGCAGTTGTCGTTGTCGGTATCGGGGTTGACGCACTCGTTGGCGACCGCCCCGACCACCGGGCACTCGGTCAGCGGGTTCGGACAGCTCGCGATGCAGCCGTTCGAGACGCAGACCTCGCCGACGCCGCACGAGTTGCCGCACGCACCGCAGTTGTTCGGATCGACACCGACGGTGACGCACTCGCCATCGCAGTTCTCCTGGTTGAAGCCGCACTCGCAGATACCCGCGGTGCACGTCGAGCCCGAGCCGCAGGTGATGCCGCAGATGCCGCAGTTGTCCTCGTCGGCCAGCGTGTCGACGCAGGTGCCGTTGCAGTTGGTCTGGCCATCGGGACAGCACTTGCCGTCCGTGCACGAGCTGCCGTTGGCGCAGCTGGTGCCGCAGTCGCCGCAGTTGTTTGGATCGCTGTCCTTGTCGACGCACTGACCGCCGCAGGTGTCGGGCGCGTTCGCGGGACACGAGCACGCGCTGTTCGAGCACGTCTTGCCGCCGGTGCACGTGGTGCCGCAGCCACCGCAGTTGTTCGGATCGTTCAGCGTGTTGATGCAGGCGCCGTTACACAGCGTCTGGCCGGCGACGCAGTTCGGCACGCACTGCGAATCCGAGCAGACCTCGCCGGGGCCACATGGATTGCCGCACGCGCCGCAGTTGAGATCGTTGTTCGAGGTGTCGGTGCACACGCCGTTGCAGTTGTCCTGACCGGTCGTGCAGCACTTGCCGTCCTCGCAGGTCTCGCTCGCCCCGCAGGTGGTGCCGCAGGTGCCGCAGTTCTGCTTGCCGGGGCCACCGTCGTCGAGATCGACGCAGACGCCGTTGCAGTTGACCTGACCCTGCGGGCAGCACTGGCCCGACAGGCACGAGCTGCCGGCACTACAGATGATGCCGCAGCCACCGCAGTTGAACGGATCGTCCTCGGTGTCGCGACAGGTGCCGCTGCAGTTGGTCTCGCCGGTCGGGCAGCACTTGCCGGCCGAGCACGCATTGCCGGCATTGCAGTTGGTGCCGCACGCGCCGCAGTTGGTTCCGTTGGCGCCACCATCGTCGAGATCGACGCAGGTGCCGTTGCAGTTCGTCTGCCCGCTCGGGCAGCACTTGCCCGCCGAGCACACTCCGGTGCCGCAATCGCTGCACGACGCTCCGCAGAAGTCCGGATCGGAGCTGGTGTCCTTGCAGAGCCCGCCGCACAGCTGCTGGTTCGCCGGACACGACGGTGGTGCATCGGGCGGCGGCGCATCGACACCGGCATCGGGCGGCGGCGAGTCGGGCGGCGTGGCGTCGCCGGGCGGTGAATCGGGCAGGGTCGCGTCTCCTGCCGCGTCGGTGCCAGCGTCCGACGGCGGTGTGTCCGCTGTCATGCTGTCCGTCGGAGTCGCGTCGGTTTCGGCGTCGGTCGCCGCATCCGTCGCGTCACCACCACCACCATCGAGTTTCGCGTCTTCGTTCGGGCCGGCTTCCTGTCCCGGAATCGCGGGACCGTTGCCACCACACGCAAACGCGAACAGAACGCTACAGAGTATCCACAGATGGATACAGCGAGACCCCATCTTAGAAGTCTCGCCCCAGAGCGCTTCAAGGGTCAAGCAGACCCGTAGCAATCCCTAGATGCGGATCACCTGTTCAAGGTTACGAGTGAGGTAGCGAGCTCAGATCCGGAACGCGAGGAAGCCAGCCGGACCGAACGAGCCGTACTCCGCGAGGTCGTCGAAGCCGAGCGACAGCCCGAGGTCGAGGAACTTGCGCGGCGAGTGCTGCACACCTGCACGCAGGAAGTAGGTGAGGCCACCGCCCGCCGCGTCGCTCTGGGTCGACGTCGAGGCGAAGTCTTCCATGTTGAAGCCGAGCCGACCGATGAACGCCGTCTTGGTCCGGTACTGATAGATGCCGTAGCTGGTGACGCGCAGCTGGCCCTTCGAGCGCCTGGCATTGGTGCGATCGAGCTCGGCGTTCGCCGCGTTCTGCACCTCCTGATAGAAGGTGGGCGCGAAGTTCTTGAGCTTGATGTTGAGGAAGTCGTCGAGGCCGCCGACCGTGAACTTGTCGCCGAGCTGGAACCGCAGCGGCACGCCGATCGCGAGCGAGAACGCGACCGGCTTGATGTACACCGGCACGCCGACGCGGATGCCGAGGTAGTTGGTGAGCAGCACCGTGACGTCGAGGCCGACCGCCTTGCCGCTGTGGAAGCCCTGCTTGTCCTCGGGGGTGGCCGGGTCGTCGTAGATGCCGCCGAGCACGTAGGTGAGGCCGAGCTGGACCTCGCGGGTGATGCCGTAGCGCGCGCGCAGGGCATCGGCGCCGGCGTACTTGGCACCGTTGCCGCCGACCTGCGCGTGGGGGCCGATCGAGACCTCCGACATGTTGGCCGGCAGGTTGATCGGGCGCAGGTACTCCTCGATCGGATATCCCGATCGCTTCTCCGTCTTGGCAGGCACCACCACCTTCGGTGGCTCCTCGGTGCCGATGCCCATCGGGTTGCCCGGGTTCTCGTCGCGACCCTCGATGTCCTTGGGCGGCTCCTCCTCGGGGGCGGCGGGCGCTGCGCTCCCAGAACCCGAGCCGGTGGCCGGTGCAGGTGCTGGATCCTTTGCCGGAGCGACGGGCGCCTTGGCGGGCTGCGCGACGACCACGGACACCGTCGCCGAGGCGACCAAGCAGATGCTCAAGCTAGCGAGCAGGCGGCTCATGGGGGCGACGATACACGATCTACTCCCGGTGTCGCGTTATCGGACAACGGCTAGCTAGAAGTGGCCGATCCAGATCGGCTTCGGCTTCTCGCTCCGATCGCGGATCGCCAGCGCCGCGGCGGCCGCGGCGAGCATCTGGACGAACGCGCGGCGCGTCGGCGGGCGCCACGTCGGGTCCTTGGTCTCGCGCTTGTCGGTCACGGCGTGCCGCACTCCGGTGCATCGTACCCCTGCACCAGCTCCTTGAGGGTCAGCTTCTCGTTGCACTCGTCGACCGTCGACAGCGCGTCCTTCGACAGCATGTTGCCGCCGTTGCGATCGTCGGTGATGCCGGGAGGCACCTCGCGCGCGTCGGCTTCCTTGATCTCGCGCGGACCGGCCTGCGCGGCGGCATCGATCAGCGCCTCGTTGAGCCAGCGCACGAAGCTGATCGGATGGTAGTGATAGACGACGCCGTCGGGCGGCAGCTTGGCGTGGGTGGAGACGCGATCGTCCCACCACAGACCCGGCGTGATCTGATCGGCGACGAGCTGCTCGATCACGCTCGGCTTGACGTCGCGGAAGTCCTTCGGCTGGCGCAGCGCCTCGGCCCACGGTGGGTCCGCGGTCCACTCCGAGACGTGACGGGTGACCAGGAAGTACATCTGGCGACCGCCGCCGGTGGTGAAGAACGACTTGAGCTCCTCGCGCGACAGCAGGCCGTCCTTGTTGGTGTCGATGACATCGTTGATGCGCGCCGCATCGCAGAACCGACCGCCCGAGGTGCCGTCGACGGTCTCCCACGGCGTGCCGGGCATGCCCTCGAACAGGTCCGAGCTCGAGAACAGCTCGATGTGGACCTGGCCCTTCGCCAGCTGATCCGGGCCGGCCATGCCGACGTTGCCGATCCAGGCGCCGGCCTCGACGGGCTCGTCGAGCAACCAGGTCTCGCCTTGCTTGTCGACCTTCTTGGCCTCGCGCGCCTTGATCAGCCACTCGGGCGCATCGCCCTTCCTCGCGTCGGCGAGGTGCATGTACAGCGAGTAGAACTCGAGCTTGCGATCGGTCAGCGTCATCTGGTGACGCAGCAGCACGAAGTTCGTCGAGCCGATCGGTGACGGCGACCCCATCCGCGCCGCGACCAGACGGCCGGGGAACGGGGCGAACACCTTCGCTCCCTCCAAAGCGGCGGCGTGGATGCCGCCGTGCCATAGCCGGAACTCACCCCACGGGCCGACCGGGAAGAAGCCGCCGTCGGCCTTGGCCTCGTTCAGCGCGTAGAGCAGCTCGGCTTCTTCCTTCACCGCGCTCGCCTGGTCGGGGACGAGCGGCTGGATCTGCGGTGCGCCGCTCTTGTCCTTCTTGGGAGCGCCGCGCGGATACAGCGGGAAGCAGAACGCGCCGCGGATGCCCTGGCAGAAGTCCTTGAAGTCGAACGGCCCCGGATCCCACTTGTTGTCGGTCAGGTGGTAGTGGCCGAGATAGCCGCTGAATCGCGACATGCCCGCGTAGCCGACGGTGTTCCACGTCTGCACGCCGGGGCTCGACTGCGGATACTCCGCCGGCAGGTTCGGCAGCAGGCGGAGGAGCGCGCGCGCGAGCCGCTTCATCGAATCGTACTGCGCCTTCGTGAAGTCGTACGACTTGATCGTGTGGTTGTTGACCCGGCACGGCTTGACGTCGCGGCTCTGGCCGCGCTTCGAGTAATAGGTGGGCTCCTTCGCCGCGTCGCCGCGGTTGCACAGCTCGACGCCGATCGAGGCCGCGTTGAGCTCGCTGCCGTGCCAGCCCTCGAGCGCGAGATCGAGCGTCTGGTAGATCGTGCCGTCGTTGTCACACAGGAAGTGCACCGACAGGCCGCGCTCGTTCTGCGCGACGGAGAAGCACATGTCGGCCGACGCGCAGCCGTCGTGGTGGATCATGAACTGCCGGATCACCTGCTTCGCCTTGTCGTACGGCGCGTTCATGCCCTTGTTCCAGTCGTGGCGCAGAGCGGGGCGGCCCTGGCAGCGCGCGGTGAACGTCGGGTTCTTGTGATCGGCCTCGTACGCGGTCCACTGGCCGGGGCCGACCATCTTCGCGCCCGGCCTCGCGAACGGGTTCGGATCGGTCTCGGTCGGGATCAGCGAGTGCGACGTGGCGTCCCACCGCGGCCCCTCGCGAAAGTTCACGATCGGGGCATCCGTGTCGAACGCGGTGCCTCCGATGATGACCTGGCCTGAGGGGCGGTACTTACCCATGTGGTCTCCTAGTGTGCCAAAAACCGGATCTCCGTCGAGCCGATCTTGATGGTGCACCCGTGCTCGAGGACGGCGGACGTGATCTTTTGTCCATCGATGAAGGTGCCGTTGGTCGACCCGTAGTCGAACAGCGTGATCTTCCCCGCGCCGTCGATCACGAACTGTGCGTGATGGCCCGACGTGAAACCATCGTCGAGCAAGAGGTCGCAACCTGCTGCCTTGCCGATGAAGAAGCCGTGCTTGAGCGGCAGCTCGCGACCCGCGTACGGCCCGCTCATGATGTAGAGGCGCGCCGCCCCGGCGGACGGGATGCCGGGGACATCGACCGGTGGCGACGACGACATCGCCAGCGTCTTCGGCGGCCGCGACTGCGGAACCTGCGGCACGCCGTGCATGTTCGCCGGCGTCTCGGCGGTGCCGACCTGACTCGACAGCTCCTGGCGCTTCGTCATCACGAAGCCGATCAGGCCGAGCACGACCAGCGCGCCGACGACGATGCCGCCGATCAGCAAGATCCAGCCGAGCACGCCGCGCCTGTCCGGCGCCTTCGGCGTGATGCACCTGTCGGCGGCGCAGTAGGTGCCGGCCTCGCAGGGTTGACCGGCGCAGCCGACCTCCGGTGCCTTGCCCTCGTTGAGGTAGCTGACGTCACCGCGGCCGACCAGCTCGACCTTGATCTTGCGCCCGGACAGGTCCTCGTCGGTGGGCGGGAACACGGTGATCACGCTCTGGCGCGTCAGCTCGCTCGCGAGCTGCTGGAATGCCGGCGTCCACGAATCCGTCTTCGCGCCGCGCACCCACCGGAACGTGCCGAGCGATCGCTTCGACAGCTCGCCGAGGAGCAGCAGCGGCCGGCGGACGTCCTTCGGGCTGAACGCCATCGAGTGGATGCGCACGCCATCCTTGGCCGCACGCAGGCCGACGCGGATCACGCGATCGCGATCGTTGGTCGCGTCGCGGCCGTCGCCGACGATCACGATCATCTTGCGCAGCGGCTTGCCCTCGGGCGCAGTCTTCGCCTTCTTCAGCAGCACGAGCGCGCGCTCGATGGCATCGAGGAGCGCCGGCTCGCCGACGCTGCCGTCGCTCAGGACCGTGCCGATCCGACCGCGCGCGGCGCGCAGCGTGCCGAGCTTGCCGGGAGAGATCGAATCACCGTAGGTGAGCAGCGCGACCTGCGTCGGGCTCTTCTCGCCGGCCTCGGCGAGGAAGTTGGTGTCGAGCGCCTCGGTGATCACCGGGAGCACGTCGGTGAGCTCCGACGACACCTGGAGGATGAGGACGATCGCCGTATCCGTCTGGGTCGGCGCGTAGGTGCCGACCACCAGTGGCGCGTCGAGCCTGCTGCCGTTGGCCGAGACCTTGATGCCCCCGAGCTCGGCGAGATCGAGCGTCTGGCCCTGCAGCGACATCGCGGAGACATAGATCCGTAGCCGCTGGCCGCCAATCGCCGCCGGCTCGAGCACCACCTGATCGATGACGACGCGCTCCTCGGCCCACGCGCGCGAGGCGACCAGCATCGCGAACAAGATCGCGATCCGCGCGATCAGCGCTGCGCCCCTCATCGAGCTTTCGAAGGTAGCACGGCGTGCGCCAGCCCAAGCCGCTGACTCCCGATGGCGAGTGTCGCCGGCGAGGCGTCACGTGTTTCTCGGATCACTCGGGCAAGCGGTAGCGATGCGTCACCGGCACGAACGACAGCAGATCCATCTCGGACGTGGAGTAGCCGACGGTCCAGTTGTTGATCACGAGCGGCAGGCCGGACTCGCCGATGGTGTCGGAGATGATGCCGATGTGATCGGGGCCCGAGCGCTTCGGAAACGTGTCCATGAAGATGACGTCGCCGGGGCGCAGCGGATCGCTCGGATCGTCGAGCTTCGCGGAGCGCTTCTGCCAGTGGCGCTGGAAGTAGGGGAGGAGCGTCAGGACGCGGCGCTGATCGATCTGCCAGCTGCCGGCGCGCTTGGGATACGCCGCGCGCGCGCGCTTGAGGTCCTCGTGGACCTCCTTCTGGAGATCGATGCCGGCATTGCGCACGGCGCGGACGACGACATCGGTGCAGACGCCCTGGTTTCGCGGCACGTCGCCGCCCGGGTACTGGTGGATGTCGGTCCAGCCCTCGGTGTACGCGGCGCCGTTGAGCACGGTCTTCTTCGCGCCGATGAACACGTCGAGCGGATCGGGGATGCCATCGCCATCGCGATCGCGGTTCTTCGGCGCGGTGGCGTCGATCATCCGATCGGCGACCAGCAGCGGCGCGAGCTCCTTGGCATCGCCGGGCCGTAGCTCGAGCGTGCGCGAGCCGACCGCGAGCTTCGCCGGACCGCCGAGCGGATAGCTCTTGCGTGGGAAGCCGTCGATCGAGAGGACGAGCAGCTTGTTCGCGGCGTCGACCTTCGCCGAGACGCGATCCTTGGACAGCTTCGCCGGCAGCGCGATCTGGACCCGGTCGTCGAGGTCGCCCCAGATGCCCTTGTCCGCGACCCCGAGGCAGGTCTCGCCGTGAACTTCCGGGGCGCGCGAGATCTGCGGTGCGGGATCGGCGGCTCGGGGTGTGGGGGCGGCGCTGTCGGCCTCGCCTCGGGAACCGCAACCGACTGAAATTACAGCGAGCCCGAAGGCCACGCAGAACCGCGAGAAAAACGTGGAACCGATCGAACGACCGGGTGTCATACCGCCGCTCGTGGCCTGTCCGTGGCCGTCTTCAACACTTGCTGGATTCAGACACGGAGAAAGTCGCGACATTGCAGCGGACCTCGTTTCCATCTAATGATCGACCAGTCGATCGAACTCTGATTCGACACCAGGCAGACCGGAGGATTTGGTTATGGCTTCACTAGGCGCCGTCATCGCATTGATCGTCATGAGCGTCGGCGGACTTGTCCTCCTCGTGCTGGGCTTGATGATGGCCATCGGCGCCATCATGCCGAAGCGCAACACGATCACGTCGTGGCCGCAGCAGCAGGAGGCGTCCTTCACGTCGTTCGACCAGCGGTCGGCCGGCTCGCAGAGCAAGGCCTGGGCGATCGCGCTGTCGAGCGCGGTCGGCGTGTTCATCGTGATCGTCGGCATCGCGCTCGGCGTGGCTCCGGACGTCAAGGACATCAGCAAGTCGATGAACATGTCGAACCTGACGAAGAAGGAGAGCGCTGCGAAGCCGGCGCCTGCTCCGGCCCCGGCGGCGCCTGCTCCGGCCGCCGATCCGGCTCCCGCCGCGCCCGAAGCGCCGAAGCAGTAGTGCGAAGCAGCGCCGGACGCTAAGGTCCCGGCGTGAGACTGCTGGTTGCCGCGTGCCTGGCCGGATGTTCGCTGTCGCGACCCGCGCCGCCGCAGAAGACCTACTCGATCGCGATCGTCGCGGCCGAGGTCGGTCCGCGTGGGCTGCGGCTGATCGCGATCGACGAGCGCGGTGACCGCCGGTTCGAGCTGATCGAGCCGGCCGAGAACGTCCGCGATGGCAATCCCGCGATCTCGCCCGACGGTCGCTGGATGGTGTTCGCCTCGACGCGTGGCCGCACCGCCGGCACCAGCCTGTGGATCGCGCCGCTCACCGGGCCGAACGCGACGCCGCGCCGGCTGACCGACGAGGCCGGGATCGATCAGCACCCGATCTGGACCCGCGATGGCCGCGCGGTGGTGTTCGCGTCGACCCGCGACGGCGGCGACTTCGATCTGTGGCAGCTCGCGATCGATCGCGGCAGCGGCGGTGCGCTGACCCAGCTGACGCGCGGCGACACCCACGAGGTGATGCCGGCGATCGGTACCGACGGCACGATCGTCTACGCGGCGATCGAGCAGAAGGAAGGCCTCGAGGTCGCGAGTCACCTCGAGGAGCGCGCGGTCGATGGCACGATCCGCAAGCTGACCGCCGGCCCGGCCGATACCTCGCCGGCGATCTCGCCCGATGGCGCGACGCTGATCTTCGTGCGACCGGCGCTCCATCGCGAGATGCCGCAGGCGGAGCTGTGGAAGATCGAGCGCGGCGCGTGGCGCACCACCGGCGACGAGCTGCCGGCGAGCCGCGTGGTCGTGTTGCCGATCACCGACGAGAGCGGGCCGGTGTGGTCGCGCGACGGTCGGTTCCTGTTCGCGACTTCCGTGCTGCGCGGCGATCGGGGCAAGCCGGTGTTCTCGTCGGTGATCCACATCGATCTCCAGGAGAACCCGCCGCGCGCGAGGATCCTGCGCGATCGCGCCGTCGCCAGCGTGCGGCTGTCGCCGGCGATTCGTAGCGAGCGGCTCGACATCGCCACGCTGCGCTCGGATCCAGAGTACCTTCCGGAGCTCGCACGCATCGTCGCCGCCGCGATCGACGAGCAAGCGGCAGAACCACCATGAAGGCGCTCGAGCTCCTCGCGATGACCGCATGTGGTGGCTCGGCCGTGGCGCCGGTCGGTCCGGATCGCGTGAAGGCGCCGCTGTCTGCCGCGGCCGACGCGCACATGATCACGATCCCCGCCGGCAGGTTCATCGCCGGCTCGACGCCCGAGGAGCGCCAGGGCGCCTACGACGATTATCTCCACACCGCCAACCACGACGGCGCGCGCGAGCACGACTGGTTCGGCAAGGAGGCCGATCGCCACAGCGAGACGCTGCCCGCCTTCGCGATCGATCTGATGCCGGTGACGCAGGCCGCGTACGCCGAGCTGGTCGCCACCGGTGCCGTGCCGGAGCCCGCGATCGACGAGGCCGCGTGGAAGGCGCAAGGCTTCCAGCAGGACTACGCGACGCAGGTCGCGCGCTTCGTATGGAGAGACGGCCGGCCTCCCCACGGTCGGGAAGATCATCCGGTCGTGCTGGTGACGTACGACGAGGCGGCGCGCTACTGCGCGTGGCGCGGCCGCCGGTTGCCCACCGCCGCCGAGCTCGAGAAGGCCGCGCGCGGCGACCAGGGCCTCGCATATCCGTGGGGCAACGCGTTCGAGGCGAGCAAGCTCAACAGCGCGGTGGCAGGGCCGGGCGACACCACGCCGGTCGGCAGCCATCCCGAAGGCGCGAGCCCGTACGGCGTGTTCGAGCTCGCGGGCAACGTGTTCCAGTGGACGAGCACGCCGGCACCCGACGGCAAGATGATCGTCAAGGGCTCGGCGTGGGATGACTACGCGGGCGTCGGGCGAGGCGCGTCGCAGCACGCCCGCAAGCGCGACGTCCGCCACGTCATCGTCGGCTTTCGTTGCGCTGCGGACGCGAAGTGATCGTCTGCCACGGCGGCGCGGGTGTGGTGGCGCCCGAGCGTCACCCGCGCTTGCGCGCCGGTGTTCGCGAGGCGGCGGCGCGCGGGCACGCCATCCTCGAGGCTGGTGGCTCGGCGCTCGATGCGGTGGTCGCGGCGGTGCGCGTGCTCGAGGACGATCCGGAATTCAATGCCGGTCACGGCTCGGCGCTGACCCGCGACGGCGCGGTCGAGACCGATGCGGCGGTGATGGATGGCGCGACCCAGCGTGTCGGTGCGGTCGGCGCGGTGCCGGAGCTCGGGATGGCGATCGCGCTCGCGCGCGAGGTGCTCGAGGCAGGTGAGCACGTGCTGCTCGTCGGTCCGGCGGCGCTGCGCTTCGCGAGCGAGCGCGGCATCGCGGCGGCGCCCGCGGGCTCGCTGATCACGGAGCGCGCGCGCCGTCGCCTGGCCGAGACGCTGAAGGGCACGGTCGGTGCGGTGG
>JAEYYY010000402.1 GCA_023430775.1 Pseudomonadota bacterium | reverse complement strand
TTTGCGGCTTCGCGTACCGATTCCGACGACGAATGGCCCGCGCCCGATTCAGACGCCTTCCTGCCGATCGGACTCGCGAGGGCGTACCCGGAGCTCGAAGGCGCGAACCCGACAGCCGACGCTCACTTCGGCATCGCGAACAGCTTCGCGTCGACCGGCTTGTCGAACACGACCGCCGAGACCTCGCTCTTGCTGTCCTTGCCGTCATCGCCGGTCCACGTCACCGAGTGGTTGACCGCGCGACCCTGGACCTTCTTGTAGTCGCCGAACGCGACCGTCATCGGCACCGTCTTGCCGTCCTTGTCCTTGCCCATCCAGGTCTTCTTGACGAGCAGGAAGCTGGTGGCGTCGAGGAAGTGGTGCTCGACCTCGCCGTTCTTCAGCGTGACCTCGAGGTCGTAGGCCTCGGCACCCTTGAGATCGGCCTTGCCGACGACCTTCACCTTGGTCCCCTTCTTCGCGTAGTCGAGCAGCGGCTCCTCGAAGTCGGCGTGGGCCGCCGTCATCCTGGTCTCTTCGGCGGTCATCGCGACCGCCTTCTCGGTGCCCTTCTTCACCCACGCGACCTTGCCGTCGAAGCCCTTCGAGAAGTTGCCCTCGTCGGACACGACATCGACGCGCAGCTTGTTCGGCTTCGCCTGATAAACGGTCTTGGTGAACTTCTTGCCCATCTTCTCGCCGGTCACCTTGAACGACAACGACGTGCCCTTGCGCAGCAGCGTCTCGCCGCCGAGCGCCGCGAGGTGCTTCTTGATGATGGTGTCGAGCGGCAACGTCTCCGCCACCTTCGCGGTGGCGTCGGTGTTGTTGCGTTCGGCGGTGGCGACAAGCGGCATGGCCAAGAGGCCGGCGATCAGAGACAGACGGATGATGCGCATGGTGTTCTCTCCTTGGTCGGCATCTTCCATACGCGCGTGATGCCCGCCCAGTGTGCGGCAGCCAGCGGCGACCCCGATGCAGTGAACGGTGATCTGCGACAGCTGCGACTCGTGCGTCAGCGCTTGCGCGTCTCGAGCTTCGCCCGACACGAGCGCGCGACCTTGAGCGACACGCCACTCGTGGTGACGACGACCATCTCGCCGCGACTCTCGGTGCGCAGCGAGCGGATGCGATCGCGATTGACCAGCCGCGAGCGATGGATGCGCACGAACCGCTCGTCGAGCTGTGCCTGCAAGCGCTGCATGGTCTCGCGCATCAGGAACGAGCGCTCGCCCGCGTGGATCTCGACGTAGTAGTCGGCGGCCTCGACCCAGTCGATGTCGTCGATCGGCAGGAACACCGTCGAGTCGCCATCGCGGATCGCGAGGCGCGTCGGCCGCTCGGGCTCGCGCAGCCGGCCACCGAGCTCGTGCTGGAGCCGCGCACGCCGGATCGCCTGGGCGAACCGCTGGTCATCGATCGGCTTCAGGATGTAGTCGAGCGCGTGAACATCGAACGCCTGCAGCGCGAAGTCGTCGTGCGCGGTGACGAACACGATCGTCGGCGCGCAATCGCGCGGCAGCGCCGCGGCCAGCTCGAGGCCGGTCATGCCCGGCATCTGGACGTCGACCAGCATCAGATCGGGGTGCACCTGTTCGACCAATGCGAGCGCTTCGCTGCCGTTGCCCGCCTCGCCCACCAGCTCGATATCGGAGTGCTCGGCCAGCAGCATGCGCAGGCCATCGCGCGCCAGCGGTTCGTCGTCGACGATCATCGCTCTCATCGTCATCCTTCACACTCCGCGTAGGGCAGCTCCACGATCGCGACCGCGCCCGGCTCGCCGCGATCGAGCTGGAACACGTGGCGACCGGGATACATCTGCTCGAGCCGCTTGCGCACGTTCGACAGCCCGACGCCGTGCCCCGCACGCGCCGACTGCTCGAGACCGACACCGTCGTCGCTCACCTCGATGCGCACGCGGTTGCCGGCTCGCTTCGCGGTGATCAGGATCCGCCCACCATCGACCTTCGGCGCGATGCCGTGCTCGATCGCGTTCTCGACGATCGGCTGCAGCAGCATGCTCGGGATCGCGGCGCGCTTCGCATCGTCGGCGATCTCCATCGTCACCCGCAGGCGATCCGGAAACCGCGTGGTCTCGATCTCGAGATAGCGCGAGATGAAGTCGAGCTCCTCCTCGAGCGACACCATGCCGACCTTCAAGCTGGTCAGCGACCGCCGCAGCAGATCGCCGAGCCCGTTGAGCATGCGGATCGCCGATGCGGTCTCGCCCTTGCGCATCAGCACGCTGATCGCGTTGATGGTGTTGAACAGGAAGTGCGGATGCAGCTGCTGCTTGAGCGTGTCGAGCTGAGCCTCGACGAGCCGCGCCTCGAGCTGACTCTTCACCACCGCCGCCTCGCGATAGCGCCGCTGATAGGCGATCGCCTGATCGGCGACCAGCACGCCGCCGTAGACCAGCAGCTCGAAGAACGCCATCTTGAGCAGCATCACGGGCAGCACGTCGACGAGCGGGTCGGCGAACCACGGATCGTCGGTCGTGAACACCCTGCCGAGCTCGAAGTAGACCGCGATGTCGACGCTCATCACCACGGTCGCGAGGACGAGGTGGACGGGCAGCGCGGTCAGCGGCCGCTGCGTGATCGGCCAGCGCCGCCCGCACCACACGATCAACGGCGTCGCGAGCGCCCACACTTGCCACTCGGGGGCACGCCAGATGATCGTCGCGATCAGCGACACGCTGTTGTCGCCCTTGAGCGAGTAGACCGCGTACTGCGTGGCCGCCTGGATCAGCCCGGGGATCGCCCACAGCGCCGACAGCACGAGGGCGCGCCGCAACCACGGCGGTAGCGCGCCGACGGTGGGGCTCGCATCCATGTCGCTCGACTCTACTCGGCTGGTTCGGCCGCGCGCGGGTTTCGTGCAGCGAGCCGCCGCCTGGATGCAGCGAATGGCGCTGTCGCACGCGTCGCACCCCGAAACGGCGAATCGCCACGACCCAACAGCGCGGCGGGGCGCTTGCCCGCCCGGCCCCCATGT
>JAEYYY010000723.1 GCA_023430775.1 Pseudomonadota bacterium | reverse complement strand
GCGCAACATCACCGGCTCGAGGTCGCGCGCGATCGAGCCCTTGAAGCACAGCGAGATCTCGCCGCGCTCCTCGGAGACGACGACGGCCACCGCATCGGTGTCCTCGGTGATGCCCAGGGCGGCGCGGTGGCGGGTGCCGAACTCGGGACCGAGGTCGGTGGCGCGCGACAGCGGCAGCAGGGCGCGGGCGAGATCGATGCGGTGGTTCTTGCCGATCACGACGGCGCCGTCGTGCAGCTCGTTATCGCGCGCCGGCACGAACAGGCTGACCAGCAGCTGGCGGTTGAGCGCCGCGTCGATCCGGGTGGCGTCGTCGACGAACTCCTCGAGGGCGGCGTCGCGCTCGAACACCACGATCGCGCCCATCTTCGCGCGTGCGAGCTGCGCGCACGCGGCGACCACCTCGTCGACGGTGTGCGTGGTCTCCTGCTTGCGGCCGAAGGGAATCACGCCCTGCCCGATGCGCCCGAGCGCGCGCCGGATGTCCTGCTGGAACACGACGATGATCAGGATGATGAAGTACGAGATGAAGTTGTCGAGCAGCCACGACACCGTCGACAGCTCGACCCGCTCGGCGACGAAGAACGCCGCGCCGATCAGCACGATGCCGACGACCATCTGCGCCGCGCGGGTGCCGCGGATCGTCAGCAGCAGGCGGTAGATCAGGTAATAGACCAGCGCGACGTCGACGATCGTGGTGACGACCGTCTGGACGGTGAGTCCGCTGATGAATTCCTGGAGCGACGCGGTCATGGTTCGGCCTGCAGATGCGCCTCGCCGGACCGTCGACGCTGCGCTCTACATTCTGGTGTACACCGCGAGAGCCGCCCGGAGCAATGCAACGTTGTGGACTCGGACCACGTGTGCTCCCGAGCGCACGGCGCCGAGACTCGCTTCGACCGACGCAGCATCGAGCTGCTCGAGGGTGACCTCTCCTGCCGTCGGCGAGCGCGCGACGAGCTTCTTGAGGAATCGCTTGCGGCTCGGACCGACGACGACCGGGCAACCGACCGCGCGTCCCAGATCGCCGGCGTGCCGGAGCAATGACAGGTTGCCCTCAGGGTCGGCTCCCTTACCGAAACCGACGCCGGGGTCGACCCAGACGCGGCCGCGGATCGACGCCGGCAGTGCCGCGAGTCGCTCGGCCAGCTCCGCTGCCACCTCGCGCCACGACACGCCGCCCTCGGCAGCGAACACCTCCGCGAGGCTGTTACCGCGGAGGTGCCCGGCGATGTAGGTACCGGGAAACTCTCCGAGGACGCCGGCCATCTCGGGGTCGAACAGGCCACCCGACACGTCGTTGATGATCGAGGCGCCCCAGCCGGCCGCGGCCCGGGCGACCACGGCCTTCGTGGTGTCGACGGAGACCGCGGCGCCGGTGGCGGCGAGCGCGCGGACCACGGGCTCGATCCGGCGCAGCTCCTCTGCCGCGTCGATCGGGGTGGCCCTCGGGTTGGTGGCCTCGCCGCCGACGTCGACCAGGTCCGCGCCGGCCCGCAGCAGCGCGAGCCCGTGCGCGATCGCGGCCTCGGGGTCGAGGAACTGCCCGCCATCCGAGAACGAGTCGGGCGTGGTGTTGACCACGCCCATCACCAGCGGCCCGAGCTGCGCCACCATGACGCGGCTCTCGACCTCCGAGCCCGGGCGAAGCGGCTCGGTCTGCCCGGTCTCGCGAAACCCCATCGCGCGATACAGCGCCTGCGCCGCCGGTGCCCGCACGGTGACGCGCAAATTCAGCGTCGCTGCCCCAGCCAGCCGCGCCCACCGCATCACGCCATCGACCAGCGCTCGGCCCGCGCCGACCCGCCGGCCCTCGGGCGCCACCCACATCGCGTAGAGGTGCGCGAGCCGCGCGTCCTCGGGCGAGATCCGGCCGACCGCCATCCCGATCGGCTCGTCGGCGAACTCGGCGAACAGCACCACGCGCGTCGGATCGACCGCGGTCGACGCGACCCACACCGCCTCCTCGCGTTGCCGCGCTCCCTCGAGCGTCTCGCCGAACGAGTCGGGGCTCTCCGCCAGAGCGCGCAGCCGGAGCTCGCGCCAGTCACGCCACTCCGCGGGGCCGACCACCCGAATCCGAACCGTCATGGCGCCGAGCCCCCGAGCACGCGGCGAGTATACGTTCAGGGAGGTGCTCGTCGGCCCGCTTCGGCCTGCGCTCGCGTCGACCTGCGCCCGTTCTCTTCCAGCCCGAAAACGAAGAAGCCCGCCTGAGCGGGCCTCGCGAACACTGCCGGAACGGCTCAGGCCGGTTCGGGCGACGGGTCTTTCTTCGCGCCGATCGGCGGCAGCAGCGGACGCTTGTGCGCCTCTTCCTTCTCCGCCGCGGCTTCCTTGCGCTTCTGCACGATCGGTGACACCGGGCGATCGATCTTGCCGCCGCGCAGCAGCGTATCGATGTCGTCGCCATCGAGCGTCTCGTACTCGAGCAGCGCCTCGCTGATCAGCTCGAGCTCCTTGCGGTGCTCGGTCAGGATCTTGGTGGCGATATCGTACTGCTGGGTGACGATGCGGCGAATCTCGCCGTCGATCCGGCGCGCGGTGTCTTCCGACAGCGACGAGCCACTCGAGAAGTCACGGCCGAGGAAGACCTCCTGCTTGCCGCTCGAGAAGTTGAGCGGACCGAACTCCTCGCTCATGCCCCACTCGGTGACCATGGAGCGAGCGAGCTCGGTGGCGCGCTCGATATCGTTGCCGGCACCGGTGGTCTTGACGCCGAACACGATCTCCTCGGCGACGCGGCCGCCCATCAGGATCGAGATCTGGTTCTGCGCGAACTCGCGCGTCATGTTGAGGCGATCCTCGGGCGGCAGCTGCTGGGTGACTCCCAGCGCGCGACCGCGCGGGATGATCGTGACCTTGTGGACCGGGTCGGCATCCTCGCCACCGGGACCGGCGATGAAGCGCGCGACCAGCGCGTGACCGGCCTCGTGGACGGCCGTGGTGCGCTTCTCCTTCTCGGAGATGATCATCGAGCGCCGCTCGGCGCCCATCAGCACCTTGTCCTTGGCTTCCTCGAAGTCTTCCATCTCGACCTTGTCCTTGTCGCGACGGGCGGCGATCAGCGCCGCTTCGTTGACGAGGAACTCGAGATCGGCGCCGGAGAAGCCGGGCGTGCCGCGTGCGAGCACTTCGAGATCGACGCCGCCGTTGGGACCGCCCGCCGGAGCGAGCGGAACCTTGCGGGTGTGGACGGCGAGGATGCCCATGCGGCCGCGCAGATCGGGGCGCGGGACGACGATGCGGCGATCGAAGCGACCGGGGCGCAACAGCGCCGGGTCGAGCACGTCGGGGCGGTTGGTGGCGGCGATGATGATCACGCCGTCGTTGGACTCGAAGCCATCCATCTCGACGAGCAGCTGGTTGAGCGTCTGCTCGCGTTCATCGTGACCGCCGCCGAGGCCGGCGCCGCGGTGGCGACCGACGGCATCGATCTCGTCGATGAAGATGATGCACGGCGCGTTCTTCTTGCCCTGCTCGAACAGGTCGCGAACGCGCGAGGCGCCGACGCCGACGAACATCTCGACGAAGTCGGAGCCCGAGATCGAGAAGAACG
>JAEYYY010000716.1 GCA_023430775.1 Pseudomonadota bacterium | reverse complement strand
AACCTGCGCAGCGTCGGCAGGTGAAGATGATCGGCGTGGCGATGCGAGATCAGGATCAGCCCGACCTCGTTGAAGTCGCCGGCGGTGAGGCCCGGCTCGACGGCACGGCGGACGCCGCCGACCCAGCGACCGAGCATCGGATCGAACGCGATCGCGAGCCCGTGATAGCGCGCGAGCACCGACGCGTGGCCGCCGAACGTGATCACCAGCTGGCCGGGCTCGAGCTCGGGGACCGGCTCGGCGGTCGCGGGCCGCGGCGCCCGGAACCACCGGCTCATCCAGTGGCCGACAAGGCTGCGGTAGCGCCGCACCGGGATCTTGCGGTGCAGGCGTCCCAGCTCGTCTACCCGGGCGGCCACGAACCGATCGTCGCTTGCACTAACGCTCGAGCGCAAGTCGAGGGTACGTTCAGCCGGTGACGTTCCCGCGCAAGCGTGCCGTGACCGGGCTCGGCCAGCTGATCGGTAGATGGCCGATCGCGCTGGTCGCCTGCTTCCTGCTCGCCGCGACCGTGCTGCTGCCGTGCCTCGGCGAGCCCGGCCTGTGGGAACCGAGCGAGCGCCAGCTCGCCGATCGCGTCGCGCCGCCGCTGGATGTCACGCCCAAGCCACCGCCGGTCACCAAGTCCGGCAAGCCCACCGATGACGAGGACTGCGTGCGGGTGCCGCCGAAGGACGCCGCCGCCCGCTCGCTGCGCGACAGCGCGATCGAGATGGGCCGCGACACGTTCGGCGACGACGATGGCGGGAGGCGCCTGCCGTTCGCGCTTTTCGGCCTGGTGACCGCGCTCGCCGCCGCGGGGATCGCGATGCGCGGGGGCGGCGCGCGCGCCGGCGTGATCGCGTCGTGCGTGCTGCTCGCGATGCCGGTGATGGTGCTGCAGTCGCGGATGATCACGTCGGACATCGGCACGGCGTGCGGATCGACGCTGATCCTGTTCGCGCTGTTCGGGCTGGCGCGTCCGAACCGCGACCACCTCGCGCTCGATCTCGGCTGCTCGGTGGTCGCCTTGATCGCGGGCCTCCCGATCGCGTTCTACGGGGGCGGCGCGCTGCTCGGCTTGCTGGTGCCGATCGGAGCGTTCGCTGCCGCGGGCTCGCTCGGCGTGCCGTTCGTGGCGTCGGCGGTGCGGGGCCGCATCGACTCAGGTCACGTCGCCGCGCTCGTCGCGACGCTCGCCGCGATCGTGCTCGTCGGCATCCTCGCCTACCAGATGTACTACTGGGTCGAGCCGTATCCCGGGCTGACACCGCCGCCGGCGCGCCAGATGTTCGGCAAGGCGATCGTCGCGGAGGGCTGCTGGTCGTCGGCGCTCGGGGCGATCTGGCGCGCCGAGGACGACATCCGCTTCATCTTCGACAGCACGTTCGAGCAGATCGCGTACGGCACGTTCCCGTGGGGCATCGTCGGGCCGATCGCGATGTTCGGCCTCTTGCGATCGTCCGATCCGAACAAGAAGCTCGCGGGCGCGCTGACGCTCGCGTGGGCGGCGGCCTCGTGGATCGCCGCCGAGGCGTGGCAGCGCCGGGTCGGCAACGTGATGTGGTCCGGCTTCCCTGCCCTCGCGATCGCGACGGGCATCTGGCTCGACGACGTGCTGTCGCGGCGGAGCCAGAAGCGCACGTCGCCGCCGGTCACCGGCGTGCCGTCCGGAACCGTCCTGCCCACCGCGGAGCCGGCGGAGTCCGGCATGCCGGGTGGCGCGATGCTGATCGCGCTGTTCGTCGGGCTCGCCGTGCTCGACCTCGGCAAGGATCTGCAGTCGTTCACCGACAAGCTGACGTCGCTGCTGTCGGGCGCCGAGATCATCACGTATCCGAAGGAAGCACGGGCGGTGCTGCCGCTGCGCCTGTGGGTGCTGGTCCTCGGCGTGCTCGCCGCGCTCGGCTTCGTGCTGACGCTGGTGCTGTGGAACGACGCGCAGACCAGGCTCGCGCGCACGCTGCGCAAGGCCGCGAACATCGCGTTCGCCGCCAGCCTCGCCGCCACGGTGACGCTCGCCGCGTTCTGGAGCTTCGTCTGGCAACCCACGCTCGCGTATCACCTGTCGTCGAAGGAGCTGCTCGCCACCTACGACAGCCTGCGCAAGGATGGCGAGCCGCTCCACGTGATGGGAGATCTCGGCTTCGCACCATCGCACTACACCGCGGTGACGCCCGAGCCGGCGGCATCGCGCGATGCGATCGTCAAGGCGCTCAAGCAGCCGACGCGCGTGTTCGCGATCGCACCGCAGGGCGAGCTGTGCACGCTGCATCGCGAGATGGGCGATGCGCCGTACTTCGTGCTCGAGGATCGCAACCTGCGCAACCTCCTGCTATCGAACCGGGTCGACGGCACCACCGACAAGAATCCGCTGCGGGAGACGATCGCGCACAAGCTGCCGGCCAACATCAAGACCAAGCCGAAGGCGCGCATCGTGTTCGACAACAAGCTCGAGTTGCTCGGCTGGGACATTCCCGGCAAGCTCGAGCGCGGCGACAACTTCGAGGTGGTGACGTACTGGAAGGTGCTCGCACCGGTCGGTGGGGCGTGGACGATGCTGCTCCACTTCGATGGCCCGCTGCGGCTGCGCGATGGCGACCACAAGCCGATCAAGGATCGGTGCCCGACCTCGACCTGGCAGCCCGGCGACTTCATCATCGATCGCCATCCGATGAAGACCGGCGGCGGTGGCTACCCTCCGGGGAAGTACGATCTGTGGATCGGGTTCTTCACGGGCAGCGCTCCGAACTTCCGCAACATGACCGTCAGCGCGGCGCCGGGTGACATGCGAGATACAACGGATCGCGTGAAGATCGCGTCGCTTCTCCTCGATTGACCCTGGAGCAAGGACCGGGCTATGACGCCCCTCGTGGCACAGAAGGTCCAGCTGGACGGCGCGGAGCGGGTGCTGAGCGATGCGGATCGCCGGCAGGCGCCGCGCGTGTTCGTCGATCTCGAGGTCGACTACGCGAGCGAGGACAACTATCTGTTCGCGTACATCACGGACATCAGCGCCACCGGCATCTTCGTCCGCACCACCACCCCCGAGCAGCCGGGAACGCTGCTCAACCTTCGCTTCGCCGACCACCAGGGTCAGGAAAAGATCGAGTGCGAGGGCGAGGTGATCTGGGTGAACCCGTACCGGCCGGGTGCGCCGGATAACCTGCACCCCGGAATGGGTATCCGGTTCGTCGATATCGACGACGAGCTCCGCACTCGGCTCCTCGAGCTGATCCGCCGCTTCGCCTACCTCTCGTAAACATCATGTCGATCATCTGCGGTACCGATCTCTCCGAAGCCAGCGGTGGAGCCCTCGACGTCGCCCTCGCGCTCGGCAAGCTGCGCGGCGACAAGGAGATCGTCCTCGTCCACGTCGCCGATGACGACGCCGGCGATGCCACGCTGTCGTCGCTGCGTCCCACGCTCGATGCGCAGGCCAAGATCAGGGCCGGCGCCAACCTCCCGATCCGGACCGAGCTGGTCTCCGGGCCCACCGATGCCACGCTGGTGCGCTTCGCCGACACCGAGAGCAGCGATCTGATCGTGATCGCGGCGCGGTCGCGCGGCAAGGGCGGCCTCGGCAGCACCGCGAGCTCGATCATCTCGCGCACCGACGTGCCGGTGATCGTCGTCCGCGATCCCGCGCCGTGGCTGCGCTACGCCAGCGGCGGAGCCGCGCTCAAGATGATGCTCGGCGTCGACGACTCCGCCGTGTGCGACCTCGGCATCCAGTGGACGCATCGCATGCGCACGCTCGGCAAGATCGATGTCGTGCTCGGCGCGATCTACTACCCGGACGACGCCTGCGAGTATTACGGCCTCGATCGCAAGAGCATGGTCGATCGCGATCAGCGGATCGAGAAGCTGATGGAGCGCGATTTGCTGCGCCGCTTCGGCCCGGTCCCGCAGACATCGGCCGGCTCGGTGACCCCGCGCGCGCGCCGCGGCCTCGGCCGGATCGGCGATCACCTCGTCGAGCTCGCCACCGAGGAGAAGGTCGACGCGATCGTGATCGGCACCGGCCAGAAGACCGGGCTCGGCCGGCTGGGCTCGGTGTCGTCGGTGATCGTCGACGAGGCCACGCAATCGGTCGTCTGCGTGCCGCCGCAGGCCGAGGTCCCCACGATCACCGTGCCGCTGCTCCGCGGCGCGCTGGTCGCCACCGATCTCTCGCAGTTCAGCAACCGCGCGGTGCCGTACGCGTTCGCCGCCTGCGAGCCCGATGCCGAGATCCACATCGTCCACATCGTCGACGAGGACGCTCAGGTCGACGTCGCCGAGATCACCAGGACGCTGCTCGCGCTGGCGCCGCAGGGTGCCAGGCAGAAGGTCCAGGCGCACGTCGTGCGCGGCGACGATCCGGCGAAGACGGCGGCGCAGACCGCGGCCCGGCTCGGCGTCGACGTGATCTGCATCTGCTCGCACGGTCGCTCGGGCATCACCCGCGCGCTGGTCGGCTCGGTCGCAGACAAGCTGCTGCGCGCGACCCGGCTGCCGGTCCTCGTCCTCCGCCCCGGATGAGCTAGCGAAGCCCGAATCGCTTCGCGACCATCCCGAGCTTGCTCAGGCCGACGGCCTCGAGCTGGCGCACTCGCTCGCGCGTCAGGTTCGTGATCTCGCCGACCTGCTCGAGCGTCAGCGCACCCTGCTCCGCGACGTCGAGCGCGCAGGTGTGCTGGAGCTCCCACGGCTCGAGGTCCGGGAAGTTGATCTTGATCGAGCCGGTGAGCGGATTGATGTCGAGATAGAGGTGGTGCTTGCAGGCCACCCACGGGCACGGCCCCGCATGCTGCCGGCACTCGGCGCGCGTGGTGGGGCGCGGCACGCTGGCGACATCCTCGACCGGATAGAGCTCGGCGAGCGCGGCTCGCTCCGCGCGAGCCACGCGCTTCATCGCGATCGTCTGGCTGCGCGGCCGCGTCCGGCGACGTCGACGCCCACCGGGACGGTCGAGCTCGATGCGGCTCGACTCCGGGACGTCGCCATCGGTTGACGCTCCGTTCCACGCCATCGCGAACGTGTGCGGATCGAAGCGGATCGGCTCGAGCGTGAGCGGCGCTTGCGCGGGTTCGGTGTCCATTTCCTGTTTTCCCCCTCGCTGGACGCGTCGTGCATGTCCAGTTGAGCTCACCATGCGCTCACCGTGATCGACGTGGCAATGGGTCGCCGCAACTATCACTAAAACTTTGTTCGGGAGAGATCTCGGCGAAATCAAGTCTGGTACGATCTTCACCTACACATGCGCATCGCCATCCGCGCCTCGAATCGATCACGCGTCCCGAGACCTCGAGCCACCGCACGCGCGAGCTGGGGCGGCGCGCGCTCCGGCGCCGGCCGACCACCACGCGGCGCCCGCGCGAGCGAGCCGCACAAGCGCCGCGCTCACCTCGCCGTCGGCGAACCGGTGATCGTGGTCGCGCGCGTGGTGCGCGCCGTCGGCGATCTACGCAGCGAGCGCGCGAGCGGTGCGATCCGGCGAGTCGCCGGCGCCCGCGATCGCGCTGACTTCCGGATCCTCGAGCATCAGGTCACCGGCCGCCGCGATCACGACGATCACGGCATCGAGCTGGTGGTCGAGGCCGAGGATCGCGTCGCGCTCGCCCGCGGCATGCAGGGCTTCCAGGTCGCCGCCGCGCGCGCACTCAACGCGCTCGCATCGCGGCGCGGCACGGTGTTCGCGGATCGCTACCGGAT
>JAEYYY010000389.1 GCA_023430775.1 Pseudomonadota bacterium | reverse complement strand
TGCGCGACGAGATGGTCGCCGTGCTGCTGTCGCGCATCCTCGGCGACACCTACAACCGCTGGCGCGATCGCAGCAAGAGCGCCGGTGCCGAGCCGCTGCCGCTCGATCTCGGCATCCTCGGCGAGGTCGACTTCGCCGACCACTTCAAGGACTTCGACCCGCGCGGCCTGTGGGCCTTCGTCGAGCACCTGGTCACGCAGTCGATGCACGTCTACACGCAGGTCGAGTTGATCGATCTCGATACCGTGCGCCTGCTCGGTCTGTTCAAGGAAGACAGCGCCTCCGGCAGCGAGGCACTCGGCGGTGCGATCGATCTCGTCGATCTGTTCGCCGCGCTCGGCTCGCCCGAGGCCAACGACGTCGCCAACTTCTCGCTCGACCTGCTGCCATCGGTCCTCGAGACCCGGCGCACCACCGGCGCGCAGACGTTCGCCGTCGATGGCTACGCGTCGATCGAGCGCAAGGGCAACATCGATTCACTCGTGCTCTCCGAGCTCGCGTACGACCGCGAGATCTTCGAGCAGAAGGTGGTCGACAGCGAGCTGCTCTACTACGGCCGCGAGAAGCAGCGCGAGGACGAGCGCCGCCTCCAGTACCTGCTGATCGACTGCTCCGCCTCGATGCGCGGCCAGCGCCAGGTGTTCGCGCGCGGCCTCGCACTCGCGCTGATCAAGAAGCTGACGCTCGAGGGCGACGAGATCTGGGTGCGGTTCTTCGACTCGCGCCTCCACGAGACGATCAAGATCGGGCGCTCCGGCCAGGTCCCGGTCCCGTATCTCCTGAGCTTCAGGTCGGAGCGCGGCCGCAACTACGGCAAGGTGTTCCGCCAGCTCCTCGTCGAGGTCACTCGCCTGCGCCGCGAGCAGAAGCGGCGCGTCGTGCTCTACACGATCACCCACGGCCAGTGTCACATCGAGCCCGAGCTGATGACGTCGCTCAAGCAGCAGGCGTTCCTCTATGGCGTCGTCGTGCTGCCGTCGAGCGATCAGCTGCCCGAGTTCGTCGGTCAGCTCGATCGCTCGCAGATCGTCAGCGGCGACGCGCTGACCAGCCGCGCCGAGCGCCAGCGCCGCGCGCTCGACATCGTCGGCGATGCCGCGCGCAACACGCCTCGCAAGCAGCCACCGATGCAGGCCGCGGAGAGCCTGCGCATTCCCAAGCAGGGCGGTGCAGGAGAGAGCCTGCGGATGAAGCGCGCGAGCGAAGCGCCCCCCTCGAAGCCGGGGACCCGATGATCCACTCGCGTCGTCGTGCTCGTGCTCGTGCTCGTGTCTTGCTAATGCCCTATCCAGCGTCCAGCGCGCGGACGAACACGGATCGATAATGGCTCGCCGCACCTTCAACTCGATCGAATCGACCGCCGATCAAGCGGAGGCGATGGTCCAGCAGGGCCGCTGGGCCGAAGCCGAGCGCCACTACCGCGAGCTGATCGGCCAGACCCACGTCATCAACTACGAGTACGACGACTGGTTGCGCCGTCTGGGCGAGATCTACCAGCATCTAAAACGCCCGCGCGAGGCCGCGTTCGTCTACCTCTATCTCCACTACTTCGACCTGGCGCGCAGCCAGCTCGCCGGCGACGAGCACATCGCCTTGCGCGCCCGGCTCGCCGAGATCGAGAAGAAGTGGACCGAAGCGGCGCAGCTCTACCAGCGCGCGAAGCTCCCCGTCCACGCCGCGGTCGCGTTCGAGAAGGCCAAGCAACTCACCGAGGCCACCGCATCGTGGAAGGCGATGATCCACCACCCGGGGCTCGTCCAGCGCCCCTACGAGCAGGCGCTCGTCCACTTCAACTACGGCCTCGCCGCCGTCCGCGTCGACGCCGGCTCCACCGAGGCTCGCCGCGCGCTGATCGAATCGCAGCGCAAGCTCGAGCAGGTCGCCGACGACTTCGAGCAGGTCGGCGAGCTCGAGCGCGCGTTCGACTGCTTCCAGATCCTGCTCAAGCTCGGCAAGGAGTCGGCCCAGTTCGAGAACCTCGCCGAGGGCTACGTCAACTGCATCCGCGTCCTCCGCGACGACAACCTCAAGTTCTACGTCCTCCAGTACTACGAGGACTTCATCAAGCTCGCGCTCGAGCGCGGCGAGCTCCACGCCGCCGCCACGCTCTACCAGGAAGCCGCGGCGTTCGCGGCGCGCGCCGGCCTGCCGTACGACCGCCACTACCAGCACAAGTCCGCGCTCACCTGGATGCGCTGCGCCGACAAGTTCGTCGAGACCGGCGTCCCCGTCCAGATGACCGAGAACGCGCTGCTCGCCGCCGCCTCGCAGCACTCTGCCGTCGGTGACTACCCCGCCGTCCGCGAGTGCTTCGAGAAGCTCGCCGGCCTCGAGCTCCCCGATCGCGCGAAGAAGCGGTTCTCCACCATCGCGCAGCGCTACAAGGGCCTCGCCTCGCCGCCGGTCGAGCTCCCCGGCCTTCCCGACTACCTCAAGCAGCAGCACGCCTACGCCGACATCTGGTTCGTCGATCTCCTCGAGTGGGAGATGGATGGCGATCCGTTCGCGGTCGCCGCCTCGATCGTCGGTGACCTCCGCTATCCCAACGGCATCCGCCGCCGCGCGCTCGTCGTCCTCCTCACGCTCGCCGACGCCCAGGCGCGCAACGCCGCCAACGAGTCGGAGACGCTGGTCCACGTCGCCGACCTCCTCGGCGAGCTGCAGTCCTACGCCGCGCTGTCGCCGCTCGAGAAGCTCTACGCCGCGCCGGATCCTTCGATCCGCCGCGCCGCCGTCCGCGCGCTGCGCTTCCTCTACTTCAAGCGCTCGTTCGTGATCGTCCGCAAGGCGCTCACCGATCCGGACGCGCAGGTCCGCGAGGCCGCGCTGACCGCGATCGGCGGCCTCCACTTCCCGCACGCCTTCAACCCGCTCGCGCGCATCTACCGCGAGTCCAATGACCCCCGCGTGCGCGGTGCCGCGCTGCAATCGATCGGGAAGATCCAGCCGGTAGGCCGGCGAGTTCCTCGTCATGGTGCTCCGCCAGGAAGCCGGCGGCCTACGCGAAGCCGCCCACGAGGCGCTCCAGCAGATGGACAACGCGGACGTCATCCCGATCCTGCGTCAGCACCACGAGATCGAGACCAACCCGCAGGTCCGTGACACGCTCGGCGAGCTCCTGCGCCGCCATTAGGAGCGGGATTCCGTCCGTTTAGAAAATTAGGACGCAACCGTAGGCGCCGGCCGCGATAGCGGCGGCCCAATGGGCGAGTACCAGTCGAAAGGTCCGCGACCGACCACGTCGGCAGGCGTGTCGTCGAAGGCGCCCGGCCCGAAGCAGGATCGGGTCGAGAAGTACCTGCAGATCGCCGCACGGCTCTGGCACACGATCGGTCTCCAGCGATCAACCGAGGCCAGCAAGAAGGAAGCCCAATGACAATCGAAGCCGTGTTTCAGGCGATCTGCGAACGTCCCGAGGATGACGATCTGCGCCTTCAGTACGCTGAACTCGTCGAGTCATCAGACCCCGAGCATGCCGAATACATTCGGCTCTCGATAGCGGACGCGATTCGCAGACGCGATCATCAGTGGTCGGCGCACTCCGAGCGCTTGTCGGAGCTCGGGCAGGGAAACGAAGAACGCTGGGCTCGTGACCTGATTCGCTTCTTGCCGCGTCACCAGAACTCCGACGGATCGATCAACGTGACGTATCACGTGATGTTCGATCGTGGGTTCCCGACGCAGATCACGATCCACCCCCTGGTGTTCCTCGAGTACGCGGATCTGGTGTTCCGGCT
>JAEYYY010000658.1 GCA_023430775.1 Pseudomonadota bacterium | reverse complement strand
CGCCGAGCTCGAGCCCGCGCACGCGATCGAGCTCTGCGCCGCGCGCCGACAGGATGATCACCGGCACGGTCCGCGATCCGGTCTTGCTGCCGCGGATCCGGCGACACACCTCGAAGCCGTCGATGTCGGGGAGCATGACGTCGAGCACGACCAGGTCGTAGCGCCCGCTGATCGCCTTGTCCGCGCCGTCGGCACCGCGACCGACGGCCTCGACCTCGTAGCCCTTCGCCGTCAGCGTGTCCTCGAGGCCCATGCGGATCGACGGATCGTCCTCGACCACCAGGATGCGCGTCATGCGACCTCCTCGTGCTCGGGCAACCGAGGCAGCTTGATGGTGAACGTCGAGCCCTTGCCGACCACGGACTCGACGGCCACCACACCACCGAGCGCCTCGACGTGCTGCTTGACCAGCGCGAGGCCGAGCCCGGTGCCCTCGACACCGGAGCGATACGCATCGGGCGCGCGATAGAACTCGCGGAAGATCCGCGCCTGCTCGGCCGGCGGAATTCCCGGTCCGCGATCGCGCACCGAGATCGCGGCCCAGCTCGGATCGGCGCCGACCTCGACCGTGATCGCCTTGTCGGCACCGCCGTACTTCGCCGCGTTGTTGATCAGGTTCAGCACCGCCTGCACCACCACGTCGCGGTCGGTATCCACCTTGGCTTCCACGGCTTCTGGAGACACCACGACCTCGACGGCGTTGCTCGCTCCGTGCTCCGGATCGCGGAGGGTCTCGAACGTGGTCACCGCATGGCGGGCGAGCTCGCCGATCCCCTGCCGGGTCGGCGTGTAGCGCCGGGTGCCGCGCTCGATCTGCGCGTAGTCGAGCAGGTTCGCGATCAGCAGTCCGAGCCGCTGGCTCTCCTGGACGATCACGCCGTGGTAGCGCGCCATCTTCGCGACATCGCCCTTGGCGACACCCTGCTCCAGCATCTCGGCGAACATCCGGATCGAGGTTAGCGGGGTCTTGAGCTCGTGCGACACCGTCGACACGAAGTCGCTCTTGAGCTGCGCGAGCTCGCGAGCGCGCGCGGCACCGCGGATGGTCGCGAGCAAGCCGAACCCCAGTAGCACCGCGAGCGCCGACGTGTAGATCACGTGGCGCTGCGAGCGCTCGCGGATCACCTCGTCGAGCGGGCTCGGATCGGTGATCGGATTGACGACGGCGACCGACAGGTGAGGCAGCTGCGCGCCGAATGGCACCTGCACGATCGTGCGCAGCTCGGGGCCCGGCGAGGCCGCCGCGAGGAGCACGAGCGGCCGGGTGTTGGGCGTCATGCCATCGCCATTGCGCTCGACCACGCTCTCGAGCATCGGCGCGTCGACGGCGATGCCGATCACGCCACCATCGGCGCGCCGGCGATAGACCAGCGTGCGCTGCGGCTCGCGCACCGCGGGTCGGCCGCGCCACGCCACCGTCGCGGTGCGCGCGAGCTCGAACACCTCGTCGGCGAGCCCCGCTGCCGCGCGCGCCGCGTTGCGGATCGTGGCGACGCGCTCGTCGAGCTCGGCGCGCCGGCGCAGCTGTTCGTCGGTGAGCCCGCGCTCGAGCTTGCTGCGCAACCGCGCCAGCACGCCGAGGCGGAGCACCGGATCGAGACCGAACCGGCCGGCGAGCACCGCTTCGGCGACGGCGAGCAACGCATCGGGGCCGGCGGCCTCGGCGCGCAGCGTCGCGACCACCAGCTTGACCGACACGCCCTTGAAGGTGCGATCGCCGTACTTGGTCTCGAGATCGGTGAGCGCCTGGTTCGCGCGCACCGGATCCTTGAGCCGCGCATGGACGCGCGCGAGGCCGAGCAGCGCCTCGGGCTCGGTATCCTCGAAGGCCGCGCCCTGATAGAGCCGGCGCGCCTCGACCCAGTTCGCGTTCGCCTCGGCGCCGCGCGCGCCGCGCAACAGCGCCGCGCGCTTGGTCCGCGTGCGGAGCTCGCGCTCGCAATCCTCGAGCCGGCCGCTCGCACAGCCGACGCCGCGGTCGAGCGACTCGCCGAGCTCGATGGTGCCCGGTGCGGCGCGCGGCACGCGGAGCTTCTGCGTGTTGTCGATCCAGAACCAGTACTTCGCGAGGGCCGCGGTCGGCTCCGCGCGGTCGGCCGTGTGATCGCGCTCGCCGATCGTCACCACGCGCTCGACCTCGTCGAGGGCCTCGTCGATCGCGCGCTCGATCCGCCCGGCGATCTCGCGCGCGCCCTGGCGCTGGCGCTCGAACTCGCTATCGACCGCACCGCGCTCGTCGCGGTAGGACACGGCGCCGAGGTACGCGATGCCGCCGGCAGGCACCAGCAGCGCCGCCACCGACAGCACGTAGACCCAGACGCGACGCGATCGCACTGTCGCGAGCATAGCGCGTTGCAGCGCACCCGTCGGGTCGCTATCGTGCGCCCCCGATGTCCTCGCTGATCGTCGTTCCCACCTACAACGAACGCGATAACGTGGCCGACATCGCCACGAAGTTTCTCGCTGCCTTGCCCGGCACGGAGCTGCTGTTCGTCGACGACAACTCGCCCGACGGCACCGGCCAGCTCCTCGACGAGATGGCCAGGGCGGAGCCTCGCATCCACGTCATGCACCGCGCGGGCAAGCTCGGCCTCGGCACCGCGTACGTCGAGGGTTTCACCTGGGGCCTCGCCCGCGGCTACGACTACCTGTTCGAGATGGATGCCGACGGCAGCCACGATCCCAAGTACCTGCCGACGATGCTGGCGCTCGCCGAGGACGGTGCGGATGGCGTGATCGGCTCGCGCTACATCCCGGGTGGCGGCACCGAGAACTGGGGGCTGTCGCGCAAGATCATCTCGCGCGGCGGCGGCATCTATGCGCGCGCGGTGCTCGGCGTCGACATCCAGGATCTGACCGCCGGCTTCATCTGCTGGCGCCGCAAGACCCTCGAGGCGATCGACCTGCCCTCGATCACCTCGAACGGCTACAGCTTCCAGATCGAGATGAAGTACCGC
>JAEYYY010000363.1 GCA_023430775.1 Pseudomonadota bacterium | reverse complement strand
GTTCTTGACGCCGACGCCCGTCGGGTAGACCGCCTGGAAGCCGGTCTCGCGGTCGAACAGGTGCACGGTCAGACCGTCGAGCGAGACGATGATCTCGGGCGCCACCAGCTGTGGCAGGTCCGTCGGGATCGCGTAGCGCGGGATGTCGGACTTGCCATCTGGGAGCCGGGCGGAGATCTGCGGGGCGCAAGATCCCCAAGGTCAAGCCGCCGATACGCTGGTGTTGGCGTCGTGGGAGGACGTGCACGAGCACGTGCACGCGAGACGTGCACGGGTACGACCACGTGCGTTACTGGACTTCGCCGTCGACGACGAGGTAGCCGGCCTGCTGGGTCACCGAGACGTTCTGGACCGACACGCCGCCGGCCGAGGGCAGCGGGATCGCCCCGACCGCGCCGGAGCCGACCGCCACCACGCGGGACAGCGCGAACGACGTGATGGCCTCGAACTGCGCGTTCGACAGCGAGTTCGCACCGTCGATCTGGTCGTCGAGGATGTCGACGTACGCGTCGGGCTTGCCGACGTCGAGGCGCAGCGCGCCGGTCTCGGGATCGGCCACCACCGACAGCTCGACCCGGGCGTTGACCGCGACCTGGGTGACCACCGCGCCGCCGTTCTTGAACGTCGCCATCAGGTCACCGATCACGAGCTCGAGCTTGCCGCTCGAAGCATCGAGCCACGCCGGCACCTTGGTGGTCAGCTCGACTGACTCGTAGAGCTTGCCGATCTCGCCGTAGGGACCGGTCGAGAGATCGAAGCTGATGTCGTAGGCCTTGGCGGACCACAGCGAGGTCAGGAGCTGGTTCGCCGCGTCGTCGGCGATCGCGAGCTGGAAGCCGTGGCTCTTGTCCATCGCGGGGAGTGTGTTGTCGACATAGACGAACTCGCCGGAGTCGCCCTGCGCGCGTAGCTCGGTGTCGAGCACGACCGCCGCACCCGATAGATCGAAGTCGATCCGGGTCGGCATCACGGTGACGTCGACCTGGCGGCCGAACACGTCGAGCGTCTTGGTCTGGTTGAGGCCCTCGAGCGATTCGTTGAGCATCGGCACGACGAACTTCTCGGTCGCCCACGCGATCACCGGACCGAGGCGGGTATCGAGGTCGAGCATGTCGATGATGGTCTGCGGCACGCCGCCCATGTCGACGTTGAAGCCCGTCATCTGGATGTCGGGGTTGGCGAACGTGAAGACGATGTTGCCGAAGAAGTCCTGGCCGGCGGTCAGCATGCCGCCGATGTGGATCCGCTGCGCGGTCATCGACACGTTGCGCGAGCCGTCGAGGCAGGACACCGCCCACTGCGCGTGGCCGTCGACCCGCACGTTGTCGAGGTTGGCGTCGAGGATCAGCCCGCCGTTGACCGGGATCAGCCGGATGTCGGTCGTCGGACCGAGGTCGACATAGGTGACGCGCGCCTGCGCGTACAGGCAGTCGGGCTGACCGTTGGTGGTGCCCGAGTCGACGATCGGGTTGATCGGCTGGACGAGCGACGTGAGATCGGAGTCGGCGGCGAACTTGCTCGCGCCGCGGCCGAGCGCCTCGAAGGTCTGCGCGGAGATCGTGGCGGTGATCGATTGCTCGATGATGCGATCGAGGCGCTGCGTCGGGCCGGCGACCACGGCGCGCGACTCCTTGCCGACGTTGCCCTGCGCATCCTTGGCGACCGCGTGGAGGATGTTGGTGCCCGCGGTGACCGGCACCGTCGCGGCCCACGTACCGTCGGCCTGCACGCTGGCGGTGACGCCGTTGACCTCGACCGAGAGCACCTGCGAGTCATCGCTCGCGGTGCCCTTGACCTCGACCGTGCCCACCGCACCGGCGAACGTCCCGCGCTCGGGCGACGTGATGTGGACGCGCGGCGCGTTCGGATCGATCGCGGGCAGATCCTCGTACGGCGTATCGCAGGCGATCAGCGAGCCAAGCGAGCCGAGGATGGCGAACTGGGCGGCGAGAAAGACGGGCTTGGTTCGCATCGTCCAGCCAGTGGCAGCAAGAAGCTGGCCACGCCGTCGAACCACTTGCCCTGCGCGGACGATCTCGCGAGGTCGATGCGCGAGCTCGCGCGATCTGTCCACGATATCCGCGTCGTACGCGGCTCCCGCGAAGCGAGCGCGAGCCGCTTGCCGGCCGGCAACGCGTAAGTCACCAGCAGCACGATCATCGGCCGCGCACCGCCGGGCTCGACGCCGATCTTGGTGCGGACTGCCGTGGGCACGAGGGGTTTGCCGTCGACGGTGAGCGACAGCGGCTCGAGCGCCTGCGAGCCGAGCATCGCGCGCAATGTGTCGAGACCTTGCGACTTCGGTTGATTGACCGCGCGAAGAAGCATCGCGTCACTGGCCTCGCCGGTACCGGGGCGATAGCCCACCAGAAGCACCACCTCGCACGGCTCGACCTGGACGACCACCGTACGGACCGGCGGGAACGTATGCGCCTCGGCAAGCGGACCCGCCAGCGAGGTGGCTAGCGCGCTAGCCAGCAGGAGGCTCCTCATTCGGAGACCTCCGGCAGCGCGTCGAACTGAGCTCTCACGTCGGGCAACGCGCCGGTGCGCTGCGGCTTGCTCGGCTTGCGCTTCAGCGGCGCCTTCGGCGGCGTCCAGCCGTTGCCGTCGACGTCGATCCAGATCGGGTTGGTGATCGCGTACGGCGTCGACGCGTGCACCCGCTCCGGCTTGAGCGACGACGCGATCGGCAAGGTCGACAGATCGAGCCCGACGCTGAGCGCCTGGATGATCACCGTGGCGTCGAGCGGCGGGAACTCGGTGGCCGACAGCACCGGGAACATGTTCGCCTTGCCGGTGACCTCGGCGACGACCCACGCGTCTCGCGACGGCGACACCGTGATCGACGCCGTGAAGTCCTGCGCCTCGCCGGCCGGGATCTGGAACGTCCGGAGCACCTGCGAGTTCGAGTACACGATCAGCGTGTCGGGCTTCGCCCACGCCGGCGCGCGCACCGTGATGTCGATCGAGTGGGACGAGCCGGTGACCGTATCGCCGATGCGCGCGGTGCCCGTCCGGATCTCGACGAACGGTCCGTTGGTCGTGATCGCGCGATGCTCGCGAACGGCGCGCACGACATCCTCGCGGCTGTAGCCGCCCGGCGTGTCCTTGCCCTCGCCGACGAACAGCAGCGTGCGCGCGTAGCCGGGCTCGTGACCGAGCAGGCCGTGCGTATCCGAGGTGCCCATGCCGGTCGGGCGCGCGCCGCGATCGAGCATCGTGAACCAGGTCTCGACGGTGCCCGGAAACTTCGGCCGGCCGTCGGTGCCCACCACGACCTCCCCCGGCACCGGCTGCGGATCCGGGAACGGTCCCGGCGGCAGCGGGCTCGGTGCACGGAACGTGTGGACGTCCTCGATCCGGCGGCCGGTGATCAGCTCGAGCGCGTCGAAGTCGGCGCTGTAGTTCTCCGCGGCGAACTCGTCACCGTACGGCGCGAACACGCCGAGGATGCCGGTCGGCAGGAACGGTTCGGCGGTGGCCTCGTCGACAAAGAACTGCGCGAAGTAGCCGAGCACCTGCTGGCGCGGGTGGTTGACCTGGACGATCGTCGACGGCGGATCGACGCCGAGACCGCGCATGGTGTCGAACAGGACCTGCGGCGGCTGGTTCGCCCACCGGAACTCGCCCCCGCGCGTCGAGCCCTTGTCGATCGCGAGCGGATACGCGTTGAAGTGACCCATCTCGAACGTCGTCAGCTCGAGGCCGGGCAAGCCGAGCAGCCACGGATCGAGGCCGCTCGACGCGATCACCGGCGCGTAGTCGGTGACGTAGTTGTGATCGGTGGCGACCGCGACCTCGAGGCCCTCGGCGGCGCACGAGATCACGCGCTGTTCGATCGGCAACCCGGAGTCGGTCGACGGCAACGCGTGGAGATGGAAGTCGCCCGACACCCAGCCGACGCTGTCGTACGCGCGGGTCAGCACGAGCTGCTCGGTGACGAACTGGCCGGCGCGCAGATCGACCTGCTTGGTGGTCACCTCGTACTCGGGCCCGCGCGACACCACGACGTCGTAGACGCCGGGGCGGACGCGCAGCTGCAACCGGCCATCCTTGGTCCACCACGCGCCCTCGATGTACTTGTCGCTGCCGTCGAACGCGGTCGGCCGCAGCCGCTCGTTGAACCGCAGGTCGTAGAGGTAGGTGCGCGGATCGGCGAACGGCGCCGGCGGTGTCTTGCGGCCGATCAGCTGGATCTTCGACGGCGCGTGGCGGCCGAGCTCGTCGATCGCCGCCACCACCAGCGTCGCCGGCGGCTTCATCTGGATCAGGCCGTTCGCGTTCGGGAACGGCTGCTCGTTCGCCACGATGGTCATCGTGCGCGGCTCGTCGAGCACGCGATCGTCGGTGACGGCGAGGTACTTGTACGTGCCCGGCGGCAGCCTCGCGAGGAACGCGCCGTTGTCGTCGGTCTCGATCTGGTTCACCGGCCGCCCCTGGTCGTCGAGGATGAACACGCTGGCGCGCGCGATGCCCGCGCTCGACCGCTCGTCGACGACGCGACCGCCGAACGTGCCCGTGGGCTGACCGCGCAGCTCGTAGATCACGTCGGTGGTCGACGCGACGTCGCCATCGCCGATCACGAAGTACGCGAGGAACGAGAACTCCTCGCCGGCGAGCAGCTGCGATGGCGGATCGTACATGTACACGCCGGCGACGCCCGCGTAGGTGAACGGGATGAGCACCGAGTACTCGGTGATGTCCTGCCCCGGATAACCGCTCGCGTACTTGTTGACGTAGTTGTTCGGCGAGCTCGGAACCGTCAGCGCGTAGGACACGCCCTCGCCCTTGGTCGCGACGAAGTCGGCGGTCATGCCGGGAAACGCGGGAAAGCCACCGGCGATCTTGTAGGTGTCCTCGATCGCGTACTTGACGTTGAAGCCCGCCTGTCCCGGCGTGAACAGCTCCTGCTCGCCGCCGAACAGCGGCAGCATGCCCATCGGCACGCTGAGCTCGAGGTTCTCGACGCCGGGCACGTCGAAGCCGAGATCCTTGATCTCCTGCGGCTGGAGGAACGGCAGCGGATGCGCGCCGCTCGACACGTTCTTCACGATGGTCTCGATCTCGACGTACTTCTTGCCGGGCTGTAGCCGGTAGATGACGCGGAACTCGAGGTTGGCGGGGAACAGCAGCCCGGTGTTGAGCAGCGCGACCATCTGCAACAGATCGCCGCCGGTGCCCTCGACCAGCACCTCCGCGGCGGCACCGTCCGAGCCATCGGCGAGCGGCACGCCGGCGGCGATGTCCTGCGCCGTCGGACAGCTCCCCTGCTTGGTCGGGATGCAGACGTCGCTCGGATTGACCACCGTGAACACGAAGCCGGGCAACAGCTCGGCGAGCTGATCGTTGCCCCTGGCATCGCTGCCGCCGACCCGCCGCAGATCGGCGTCGACGAGCGAGCCGCCGTACGTGGTGTTGACGCGGCCGAGCGTGGTGGTCGCCGGATCCGTGGTGACGCCGGTGTCGGAGATGATCAGCCGGATCTGATCGTTCTCGAGGAGGAAGTCCCCGATCTGACCGATCGCGTGCGGTCCGCCGATGGTGTCGCCGAGCGCGCCGATCCGCTCCGCTCGCGAGTGTGGCTTCGCGCTGCCGGTACAACCGATCAACGCGACGACGACGAGCCACCTCACAGCGACAGCTCCAGCGCGAGCTGCGCGCGCGAGTTCGATAGCTCGCGCGCCGCTTGCTCGATCACGTGGGTGAGCTGGAGCTGCACGCGCATGCGGTAGCGTGGCACGCCGACGACGCCGCCGACGGTGTGCTCCATCACACGATCGGTGACGAACAGGCTCGAGGGATCGAGGATGCCGAACCGGTAGCCGAGCGTCAGCGGGAGCTGCTCGCTGCCGGTGCGAAACGTCAGCTGCGCGTGCGCGCCGAACGCATTCTGCACCGGGCCACCCGTGGTCCCGAACGACGTGCGGATGAACACCACGCCACCGCCGACGGCGACCGGACCGGCGGGCACGCGGAAGCCGGCCGAGCCCGACAGATCGGTCTCGTCCTGGCGAAACGGCAGCTCGCCGACGGTGCGCGGGTTGTAGCGACCGGCGACCACGAGGTGGCCGTCGTTGGCGAACCGCAGCAGGCCGGAGAGCGACACCGCCGGCTTGTCGTTGTCGTTGTTCGACGAGAACTCGTCGGCGCCGTTCTGGATCGCGAGCTCGAAGCCGCCGTTGACCGCCGGCAACCCGATCTGCGGCTGCAGCCGGATCGCGGCGCCGAGCGATCGCCCGGGCGTCAGGCCCTGGGTCTGGAAACCCTCGGTGGCGCGGATGCCGCGGCTCTCGATCGGCCGGTCGACGAACTCGCGGGTGACGTCGACGATCTGGGTCTGCGGCTCGGCCCAGGTCTGGAAGAAGCCGGCGCGGACCAGAAACTCGCCCTTGATGCGGCCGTCGGTCTCGCGCGTGCGGCTGAGGAAGTAGTCGCCGTAGGCGTCGCGCAGGCCGACGCGCAGCTTGCCCTCGGGGACGTTGATCTGCTCGCGCTCGTCGACCGCGCCGTCGAACGACACCACGAACGCGGCCGAGTCGCCGAGCGTGCCGCGAACGCCGATGCGCGCGTTCTGGAGCTCGAAGCCATCGTCGCGGCCGACGAACTCGACGTTGGGATCGTTCTGGATCGCCTTGTACTGGAGGCGCAGGAAGCCGAACGGCGTCCACGTGAACTTCGAACCGGTGCCGACCGGCGGCAGCGCCGGATCCGCGCCGGCGACGCCAGGCTCGCTGGGCGGCGGTGCCGCCTTGACGGCCGAGGCCGCGGCCGGTGCCGCCGCCTGGTCGTCCGCCACTTCACCGCCTTGATCCGGGTCCTCGGCCGCGGCGGCGCGGGGAGCGATCACGAAGGCGACCACGAAGCACAGGGCGCGACGCACCCGATCGTCCATGATCGATTCGTATCACGGCGCGCCACTCGACCTCGGCATCGCCGCCCGCCTTCTGCAGGTCACGCGACCAGCAGCGCGACGCGCGCCGGATCGAGCACGATCCCGTGGCGGGCGAGCGGCTTCGCGATCGACGTCTCGACCGCGGCGCGCAGCGCCTGCTTGCCCGCGACGTCGTGACCGCCGAGCCCGCGCGGCAACGGACAGGTCTCGCAGTCCGGCTCCTTCCACAGCGGCGTGTAGACCTCGATGGTGTCCTCGGCGAGCCGCGCGAGGTGGGCGCGGTCGGCGTCGGTGAAGTCGTCCTGCGCCCACTCCAGAAACCAGAAGCCGCAGCGGGCATGCGGGCCCTCGTCGACCAGCAGCCGATCGAGCACCGCGCGCACCAGCGGCTCGTCGGCGAGCACCCGCGAGCGCGCCATCGCCGGCACCGACAGCGACTCGGAGACGCACGACGTGGTCACCGCGATCTCGGCCGCGCGCATCAGCGGCGAGCAGCCCGGCGTGGTGATCGGCGCGATGTGGTCGAGATCGAAGTCGAGCGGCACCGCGCCGCCGAGCTCCATGGTCAGCCGCGACGACAGCTCGACGTGAAACAGCTCGTCGACGACGATGTCGGCCGCCATCGCGACGAGGTCGACCGGTGCACCACAGCGCAGCATCGCGGTGGTCAGCGCCGAGAACGCGGCCGCGCTGGCGTACTCGGTGAACACGCCGTTGCTCCAGATCTTGCGCGCCTCGATGCCGTGCAGGTCCGGGTAGCCCGCGAGATCGATCGTGCCCCACGGCAGCTCGTCGCCGCCGGGCCGCCGCTTGTGCAACCGCGAGGCGGTCGCGCCACCGCGCCAGGACAGTTCGAACATGATGCTTCACTCGCTCCGCGAGGGCGTGCGCCTCGCAACATTGCCGCACGCCGGCGAGCCGTTCTTCATGCACCGCGGTTCGGCTTCGGGCAGCTGCTCCTCGGATGGCGCGCGCAGTCCGAGCAGCACCATCGCCTTCGCGATCACCCGGAAGCCGTGCGCCGCCGCCGCGGGATCGATCGTCGGGGGGACCGTCACCGGGCGCACCGTCACCGGGCGCACCGTCACCGGGACCACACCGGCGGTCACCGGCTGCGCTCGCGACGGCGACTCCGTGGTTGCGGTGCACGGCCGGCGCGGGCCCTTGGTCTGCGCGTTGCCACACGCGGGTGCACCACTCGGCAGCGTGCGCGGCTTCACCGCGGTGGGGTTCGCCATCGCCGGGGTGCTCAGCCCGACGGCGAGCGCGAACAATGGAGTGACGGTTCGTTTCGACATCGCCTGGATCTCCTTTTCAAGGGCCAGGACGACGAGCCTCCGCGACCGTTAGCGCGCGATCTCCAGATCCGTCGAACGCCGCGACAGCTCGGCCGATTTCCCGAGCCTGTTCGATGATCGCCGCGACCTGGGTGATGATCGTGCGCGCAGCGTCCGCCTGCTGCTGGCACGCAGGATCCGGGAAGTAGGACATCTTCCACAGCACGTTGCCGCATGCCGGTGCTCCGGTCTGGAGCGTGCGGGGTTGGACCGGGGGTGCCACCGCGACGGTGGGCGTCGAGGTCGGGCTCGCCGGTCCGGCGATCGCGGCGATCGGCCCACCGGTGGCGACCGCGAACAGCATCGAGGTTGCTCTGCGCTTCATGGCACCGGCAACCACGCGGCCGCGGGCTTCATGCCCGCCCCGACAAGATCCTTACACGAGCTCGATCACAGCGCGCCGGCGAGCGCGAGCTCCATCGACAGCTCGGCGTTGATCATGCTCGCGGCTTGCGTCCCGGCGGATGCCGCGAAGATCGCGCTCTGCGCGCGAGTCGCCAGATCACCCGCCGCGTAGATGCCGGGGATCGAGGTCGCTCGCGTGGCGGCGTCGACCTGGACGTAGCCGTGGTCATCGAGCGCGACGCCGAGCTCGCGAACGAGCTGGACCTGGCGCTGCGGCGGATGCGCGAACAGCAGATCGCAACCGACGGTCGCGCCGCTCGCCAGCACCACGTTCGTCAGTGCTTCATCCGTGCCGTCGAGGCGCTGGATCGCCGACGTCTCGATCCGGATCCCGGCGGCCTGGAGCTGGCCACGCTCGGTCTCACCGATCGCGAAGGCATCGTTGGTGAACACGGTGACGTCGCGCGTCCAGCTACGAAGCTGCAGCGCGAACATCGCGTAGTGATCCTTGTCGGGCGGCAGGATCAAGAAGCCCCAGCGACGATCACGCGCTTCCCAGCCGTGACAGTAGGGACACTGGACGATCGAGTGTCCCCACAGCTTCGCGTAGCCGTCGATCGCGACCATGTCGTCGACCATGCCGGTGCACAGGATCACGCGGCGGGCCGTGACGGTCTCCGCTTCGATCGCGATCTGGAAGGCGCCGCGCGATCCGGCGATCGAGCGAACACCGGCATCGCGGATCTCGACGCTGGCATAGATCGCGAGCTGCTCGCGCGCGACCGCGCGGAACTCGCGGGGCGGCGTGCCATCACGCGTCACGAAGTTGTGGATCTGGTCGGCGGCGGCGTTGCGGCGCGGCCCGGCATCGCAGAGCAGCACGCGTTTGCGCGCGCGGCCGAGCGCGAGGGCTGCCGAGAGTCCCGCCGGCCCACCGCCGGCGATGACGACGTCGTACGTCATCACAGCCGATAATGCGCCTGGATCAGCGCGTAGGCGCCGGGCTCGCCACCGGCGCCGAAGCCGATCAGCTCGTAGCGGGCGTTGAGCACGAACTCGAGGTGCGACGTGGTGAACCAGTGGAAGTTCAGATCGATGCAGTCGCGATCGAGGTTCTTGATCCGCAGGTTCGAATCGAAGTGACCGATGCCGAGGTCGAGCATCAAGAAGCTGCCGAGCATCTTGGTCGCGATCAGGTTGCCGACGATCCCCTTCGGCGCGCCGCCGACCCGGCTATCGGGCGAGCGCGGGTCCTTGCCGACGAGCTGATTGACGAACTGGATCTCGGTCGACAGCAGGATGTCCGGACCCTCGAGGTAGAGCTTGTTGGTCGCCGCGATCCGGAACTCCTTCGAGTCGTAGTCGAGATCGTCGGACAGGAAGAACTTGCCGTTGGTGAAGCTCTTGAACATCACGCCGCCGCCGAACGACAGCGTCGGTGACACCCGGTACTCGCCATACGCCGCGGCGCCGTTCGCGTGCTCGACCGGATCGATCAACAGGTCTTCCATGAACGCGGTGACGTGCGCCTCGTACTTCTCCTCGACCTGCGAGAACGAGGCAGCGTAGGTGTCGGTGTAGAGCTGGGTGCCGCCGAACCGGCGGGTGTAGAGCGGGTGCTCGGCGAACCGCAGGCCGAACACCGGCAGGAAGCGACCGACGCGAACGAACGAGCCGTAGTTCTCGTCCTCCTTCGACTGCCACTGCAGGTAGTGCTCGCGCGACCACACGGTGGTCAGCGCCTCGTTGGTGTCCTCGTCGGGACGAAACCCGAGGTCGGCCTGGATCGCGACGCCGCCGCCGAGCTTGACGCGGCCGTAGACCTCGATCTGCATCGGGAACGCGTAGACCGCGGTGTCCTCGGCACCGCCGTACTTGAGGAAGCCGCCGGCGAGGCGGACGTCACCGCCGAGGATGAAGGAGCCACCCTCCTCGAGGACCTTGCCGTACATGAACTCGGGCTTGTGCCCGAACTGCGAGATGCCCTCGGCGACCGTGTAGCCGTTCTCGTTGAGCAGCCCGCCGCCGGCCGGCGACAGGTGGCAGCCGGTACACGTCTGATCGCGCGACATCTGGAACTGCGGATACGCGTGCGCGGCGCCGGCGCTGACGATCAGGGCAACAACGATGACGAGGGTCTTCATGGAACGACCAGCCCGTCTGCGCCTGCATTGATCCAGCCCTTGACGAGCGCGATGTCCGCGGTTGGCAGCGGCGCGTCGTACGGCATGCGGGGTGCGGTGCCGTCGTCCTGCGTCGGCCGCGTCAGCACCTGGAACAGGAACGACGCGTCGGCATCACCCGGGACGACCAGGATGCCGTTGATCTCGTTGACCAGGCTCTGCTGGGTGTGCTCGATGGTGTCGAACCGGTACTGAGAGGTGTACGAGAACGCCGAGTGGCACTGGGCGTTGGCACAGCTCGGGCGCAGCACGGTGACCTGGACGTACTCGAGCGTGAGCGGCCGGTCGTCCATGTTGTTGTCGCCGCCGGTACACGTATAGGTCTCGTCGTCGCACTCGATCGTCCCGCAGCCGGCGAGCACGCCGGTAGCGAGAAACAGTAGGCGATGCATGCGCGCACATTATCCCAGCGCGCTTCGCGAGTCGGCTTACCGGCAGAAAAAACCCGAGCGGTGTTGTCACGGATCACGTGGCTCGAAGCCGGTGCACGCGATCACCGGCAGCCGCGGATACTTCGGGAACCGATCGTCGGTCTTCGAGCGTTCGCACAGCGAGAACTGCGAACGTGTTGTCCGCGAGTCTCGCGCGAAGGTCGCCACCACGCGCTGATGGCGACAGCGATCGCAGAGCCCGACCTCCACGACCTACTTCGTCGAGCGAGCGCGAGCGCGGCGCAGCGACGAGCCGGCGCCACTCGACCGCATCACGCGATGCGCGAGGACGCGAGGTGCCGTGGGCCGGCGCAGCCGGCGCGAGATCACCGGAGGCTCGGCGCGATACATCATCGCGGCGCGGATCTCGTCGCGCAGCACCAGGCGCATGCCCGACCAGCTCGCGTCGATCTCGCAGGCCTTGTTCGCCACCATGCCCGCGGCCAGCGCGATGCGACGGACCACGTCATCGGTGATGTCGCCGCGGTGGGTACGGAACGCGACCCAGAATCCTCCCTCGGGGTGGAGGCGCGCCGTGATATCGGCGAACCGCCGCTCGAGGTCGGCGACGCTCTCCACGAACAGCAGGACGACGTCGACCGGCGGCAACCGCAGGTCGTGGGTGAACCGGATGTCACCCTCATCGCCCTGCGTCAGGCGGCGCTGGACGCTGCCCGGTGCATTGAGCAAGCAGACCTTGTGGCCTGACTTGATCCCAAGCTTCTTGGGCAATGGCGTTCCCGGGGTCCCAGCCATGACCCCGGCATCATGCAGTCCTCGCGAAAGAGGTCAAACAGGAAGCCCTGGTCATCTTTCAAGCCTTCGGGATGATTCATTATTAGCGCGATCCACGTACTCCCGGATTTCTGTTAGTGGCCCCACGAATCACCGGGGTGATCCGGGCCTTTTCAGCCGCTTCTGGAATTGCCGAGCTCCCGCGTGGTCGGTGCCTTGACTTTCGATCCCACACCCGCCAGGAAGGCATGCGCCCTTGTCACGTCACGGCCTCCTGCTCATCAACCTCGGTACGCCGGACGAGCCCACCACGCCGGCCGTCCGCCGGTACCTCCGCGAGTTTCTCGGCGACCCCCGCGTCCTCGATATCAACGCGGTCGGCCGGGCGGCCCTGCTCCATCTGGTGATCCTGCCGCGCCGGCCGAGCAAGAGCGCCGAGGCGTATCGCTCGATCTGGGATGCGGAGCGCGGCTCGCCCCTCCTCTATCACTCGCAGGATCTGGTCAAAGGCGTCGCGGCGCGGCTCGGCGACGGCTGGCAGGTCGAGCTGGCGATGCGCTACGGCAAGCCGTCGATCGCCGACGGGCTGACCGCGCTCGAGCAGGCGAAGGTCGATCGCATCGTCGTGCTCCCGCTGTTCCCGCAGTACGCGTCGTCGTCGACCGGCACCGCGGTCGCCCGCGTGATGGAGCTCGCCCAGCAGAGATGGAACGTGCCGGCGCTCGACTTCGTCCCGGCGTTCTTCGATGACCCCGGATTTCTGACCGCGTTCGAAGAGGTCGCCCGGCCGGTGCTCGCCGAGACCAGGCCGGATCACGTGCTGTTCTCGTTCCACCCCCTGCCGGTTCGTCAGATCGAGAAGACCGACACGACCGCCGCCCACTGCTTCAAGAGCGAGACCTGTTGCGACACGCTCGCCAACCCGAATTGCTATCGCGCGCAGTCGTTCCACACCGCCCGCGCGCTGGCGAGCCGGCTCGCGCTGGCGACCGACAGGTACACCGTGTGCTTCCAGTCGCGGCTCGGGCGCACGCCGTGGATCCAGCCGTACACCGATCACCTGCTCGACGAGCTGCCGAAGAAGGGGATCAAGAAGCTGGCCGTCCTGTGCCCCGCGTTCGTGGCGGATTGCCTCGAGACCGTCGAGGAGATCGGGATCCGCGCGAAGGAGCAATGGCGCGCCGCGGGCGGCGAGGAGCTGACGCTGGTGCCGTCGCTCAACGCCACCCGACCGTGGGTCGATGCGGTCGCCGCGATGGCCGAGCGCCATGCCGCCCGCAAGACCCTGCCGCAAGCACGCTGACCGGCAGGTGATCGTCCCACCGTGTCTCATGGTCAGAAGTTGTCGCAACCACTGGCAATCACGTTTCGGAAAGCGATAAAACCGCACCCAACGAGGAAAGGGATTCCATGTCTTTGAATCGCTTTGCTGCATTGGCTGCAGCTCTGACTGCCGGGCTGGTGACCACCGCCCAGGCGAACGTCGAGGTCGGCGGTACCGCCGGCGTCCACGTCTTCAGCGAGACCAACGAGCTCGGCGTCAACGACGTCGCCGGCGCACCGTCCGAGCGCAACTCGGCTCTGTTCGGCGCGCGCATCGGCGTGTTCTTCGGCCCGATGATCGGCGTCGAGGGCGAGCTCGGCATCATCCCGAGCGAAGCTCGGCAGCTGGTCTACGACGTCTGGAACATCACGTACCGCGCACAGGTCGTGGCGCAGTTCCGCGCCAAGGACGACGAAGCGAAGGTGATCCCGTTCGTGTTCGTCGGTGGTGGCGGCACGCAGATCATCAAGACCGACGGCGCCAACGCCGGCGTCAACTCGATCGTCAAGGACACCGATGCGGCGCTCTACGTCGGTGTCGGCGCCAAGTACCGCGTCGATAACGGCTGGGGTCTCCGGATCGACGGCCGCATCCTGTTCCCGCCCGCCTCGAACGAGGACGCGGACGATCCGATGGCGGCCGGCTCGGACGGTTTCACCACCGACTTCGAGCTGCTGCTCTCGATCTACAAGGAGTTCGGCCGCAAGGCTCCCGAGAAGAAGCCGCCGCCGCCGGTCGACGACGATCCGGACAAGGACGGCATCCTCGGCGACGCCGACAAGTGCCCGACCGAGGCCGAGGACAAGGACGGCTTCGAGGACGAGAACGGCTGCCCCGATCTGGACAACGACGGCGACGGCGTCGCCGATGCGGATGACCAGTGCAAGATGGAGCCGGAGGACAAGGACGGCTTCGAGGACGACAACGGCTGCCCCGATCCGGACAACGAT
>JAEYYY010000331.1 GCA_023430775.1 Pseudomonadota bacterium | reverse complement strand
GGCTGGGGCTGTTCGGGCTGCCGGATGATCTGCGTGCGCGCGCGGCGGCGCAGCACGAGCGCGAGTGCGGCGAGGCCGATGATCACGAGCGCGAGCAAACCGATGACGGCGATCAACAACGGCTCGGCAGTCGTGGTCTCGCGCGCCGTTGCGAGTACCGTCGTCGATGGAGTAAATCCGGACATCGACTGGCCCTGATTCGACGAGGCTAGCAACGCCCCCTAGATCGGTCAACGCGCAAAACTTCGTGACCAGGGGGTGCACGCGTCGCGGGGCTCGGCTACTACCCCCGCGATGCCCGACCTGGTCATTGGAGGCCGCCGCACCGGCGCACCACGTCCATGGCGCGCGGGTGTGATCGCGGTCGCCATGCTGGGGGTCGCCATCGTCGTCGCCTGGTTCATCTACCGGAGATCCGTCGCCTACGACATGCCGGGCGGTGACGTCCACGGCGCGATCTCTCAGGTCCAGGCTGCTCCCGGCGCCCCACCCGCCCTCGTGTTCGGCTCGTCGTCGCTGGCGTACAGCGGCGGGATCCCCGTGCTCAGGACCACCGGCGATGCCCACGGGATCGGTGCGGCCCACGGCCGGCTGCTCGCGCCGCTGCTCCCCGCGGTGGTCGCAGCGTCGACCCCATCGATCGAGGGCACCGTCGGGACCAGCGGATTGCTCGGCGGGTCGACCCACGGCATGCGGCTGGCCTGGCGGTGGCGGTTCGTCGACGACGCGCTGATCGATGTCGATCGCCGGATGGTGGCGGGCTTGACGCGGGGTGCCGTCGCCAGCGGGACCGACCTCGCCTACGACGATCTGGTGCGCGTCCAGGCCGTGCTCGATATCGGCGTCCCTTCGCCGCGCACCGCCGAGGCCGAGCAACACGGCATCGCCGAGAGCCTGACCGTGATCGGCCGCCAGGAGAAGTCGCTGGAGCGGGTGTGGATCGGTCGCACGTTCGCGCTGCCCGGGCTCGACGACGGCGGCGAAGCGGCGACGCCGATGCTCACGATCGCACACCCCGAGGGTCGCTACTCGTGGGCCGCCGTGGGCTGGCCGACCGCCGTCGGCGTGGTCACCGGGGTCAACGCCCACGGCCTCGCCGTGATGGTGCACCCGACCCGCACCGGCGATGTCCGCGCGACCCGCTCCGCGCGACCGGTCGCGCAGCTCGCCCGCGCCGTCCTCGAACAGGCGAAGACGATCGACGAGGCGATCAAGCTCGTCGAGTCGACGCCGACGCTCGGTGCCGCGGTGTTCGTCGTCATCGATGGCGGTTCCGGCAACTGGGTGATCGTCGAGCGCACGCCGAGCAAGGCGATCGTCGAGCGCAACCCGAAGTCACCCGCGATCGGCGATCTGCTCACCACCAACGCGCTCGCCAGCGATCCGGAGAACGATCGCGCGCGCCGCATGCTGCCTTCGGTCCCGCGTGCCGAGCGCGCCGCGAAGCTGGTGAAGAACCCGCTCGCGGAGGTGTCGGCGATGGCCTCGATCCTTCGCGACACCCGCGGCCTCGACGACACGCCGCGCGCACCCGGTCATCGCGGCGCGATCGACAACGGTCGCGCGATCCACGCCGCGATCATCGATCCGACCACGCTCGAGCTCTGGATCGCCGACCCGCGCGCGAACGGACGGTTCCGGGCGTTCGATCTTCGCCACGAGCTGCGCCGCGAAGGCGATCGCCCTGCGCCTCCGGCCGACATCGCGCCCGATCCGCAGGCCGACCCGGATCGCACGCCGACGTTGATCGCGGCTCGCGCCGAGCTGCGCATCGCCCGCCAGGCGCTCGCCGACGGCGACAACGAGCGTGCCGCGGAGGCCGTCGCGCGTGCGCGTGCGCGAGCACCGGCGCTGCCCGAAGCGATCGAGCTCGAGGCCTTCGTCGCCGAAGCGCTCGGGGACACCGCGCACGCACGCAGCGCGTTCCAGATGTGGATCGACGGCGGCGCCGATGATCCGAAGGGCGAAGAGCGAGCGCGCGCGGCGCTCCGCCGTTGATCGATCAGATGTACATCGCGAGGATCGCGCCCGCCGATGCACCGAGCACCAGCAACGCGAGCACGAACCACACCCACCTCTTCGACGACGCCGGCTTGTTGCCGACGAGCGCCGTGTGCGATGCGGCCTGCGGGTAGTTGGGCTGGCCCTGGCTGACGTACGGATTGGGAGCCTGCAGCGGCGCGTGATGAGGCGAGCTGCCCTGCATGTGCATCGGCATCTGCGGGAACGACTGCTGCGGCGGCAGCGGCGTGGAATCGCCGGGCGGCGTGGGACCTCGCGGGAAGTGGCGCTGCTGCTGCTCGCCGGAGCTCACCATCTGCGGCGAGCCGTGCGGCGCATGTCCCGGGTGCGAATGCGGCGACGGCTGCGGATTGAGCGACTGGTGCTGCGGCTGCCCTTGGCCTTGCGGCATCGCGGGCGGCTGCATCGGTGGCGGATCACCGCGGCGCGTCTCGAGCATCTCCGGCGGAGCGTGGCGATGGTGCGCGGGGTTCGACTTCTGCGCCGCGAACACGTCGCTCGACGACGACAGCACCTCGGTGAGCGCGGCCGACAGCGCCGACACATCGGGATAGCGGTTGTTCTTGTCCTTCTCGAGGCACTTCAGGATCACGCGATCCGCGGCGGGCGGCAGCGACACCTTCGGGTTCGCTTGCGACGGCGGCACCGGCGTCTGCTTGAGCTGCGCGGTGATCAGACCGGCGGGCCCCTTGGCATCGGGGAACGGCAGCCGCCCCGTGATCATCTCGTACGACACGACGCCGAGCGCGTAGACATCCGAGCGCCCGTCGAGCGCCTTGCCCATCAGCTGCTCGGGCGACATGTACTCGAGCGTGCCGAGCGTCTGCCCGGTGGCCGTCAGCTGCGGCGACTGCGGATCGATGGTGTCGCCGCGCATCACCTTGGCGATGCCGAAATCGAGGATCTTGACGAACTCGGGATTGCCCGGCCGGCTCTCGAGATAGACGTTCTCGGGCTTGAGATCGCGATGGACGATGCCCTGCGCGTGCGCCTCGGCGAGCGAGCTGCACATCTCCGTCAGGATCTTGAACATCCGCTTCCAGTCGAGCGGCGCTTGCTCGTGGAACAGCTGGTGGAGCGATTTGCCCTCGAGCAGCTCCATCGCGATGTACAGCGTGCCGTCTGGCGTCTGATCGAAATCGTACGTGGTGATCGTGTGCGCGTCGCGCAGGTTGCAGAGCACCATGCCCTCGCGCCGGAAGCGTGCGACGAGGTTGTCGTCCTTCGTCATCTCCGGGTGGAGCAGCTTGAGCGCGACCTTGCGTCCGGTCGCGAGCTGGACGCCGCGATACACCGCACCGAACCCACCCTCGCCGATCTTCGATTCGACCTTGAAGCGATTGTTCAGGACCTGGTTGATGTAGATCTCGTCGCCCTTGGGCCGACCGCGCGGCCCTGCGGGACCGGGTTTCGGCCCCGGCTTGGGCGCGCTGCCCGGCGGTGCTTTCGCCTGAGGTGCACCACTCGCCGGTGTGACTGGCCGTCCAGCGACTTGACCAGCAGGTTTGACCGCCCCCGCTCCCGGCGCCGGCTGGGCCTGCTTGACCTGTAGCCGGTAGCCGCACACGCCGCAGAACCGAGCATTTGGCTCGAGCGGTGTGTTGCACGAAGGGCAGTTCATCCCACGCGGATTTTCGCAGAAGTCGGGAGGGTGCGCACGCAACAATCCCGAAAAACTCCCGCGAACTGAGGATGATCGACGCCTCCTAGCACCGCGCGACTGCCACGACGAGGATCAGGATCCCGATCGCGACTGCGCCGATCGCCGGGGCGAGCCAGGCAGGCTTCTTGACCTCGAGGGGAGCCGGCGGCAGCGCCTCGATCTCGGCGTCGTCACCCACGAACAACCGGACCCGCGGACCGCCGGGACCGAACTCGATGTTGACCGGGGTGGCGCGCGCGACCTGGGTCTCGGTGATCCGATGCCCCTCCGCGAACGTGCCGTTGGAGCTGCCCAGATCGACCAGGACCCAGCCGGCATCGACGCTCCGCAGCTCGGCGTGGCGCGAGCTCGCATCGATGTCGCGGTGCGGATCGAACGACACCTCGCACTCCGGGTGCCGCCCGAAACGCACGCGATGGATCGCGTCGCCGGTCCCCCCGTCTCCGGGCGCCGGAAATTCCTGCCGTTGCCCGCGCCGGCTACCGGCGACGTGGTCGATGACGACCCGCACGCCGCAATGGTACAGCGCTCACCGCCCGCCGAGCCACCAAGCGGCCATGCAGGCGACCACTGCGAAGACGATGTACGGCACCCAGGACATCGAACCGGCCAGCCGGCGCCGTGCCGGACCGTCGACCTCGACCGCCACGCTCTTGGGCACGCGGATGTTGATCTGCGAGCGCAGCGCCGGGTGCTGACCGGTGACCGGGATGGTCGGTGGGATCGACGCGGTGGGGATGCCGATCCGTGCCGCCAGCCGGCGCGCGACGTACGACGTCGACGTCAGCGCCGGATCGCCCTCGCGCTGCGGATCGAACTCGCGAAACTTCGGCAGGTCCTCGGCGTCGGCCGGTGGCAAGAGCCGCTCGCCGCCGAGCTCGCAGACGATCGCCGTGATGTTGTCGGTGCCGCCCGCGGCGCGCGCCGCCGCGACCAGCAGCTTCACCGACTCGGCGACGGTGTGAGGCGTCGACAGCAGCAGCGCGAGTGCGGGATCGCCGACCAGCCCGTGCAGGCCGTCGCTGCACAGCAGCACGCGATCGCCGGCGCGCAGCTCGATGATCGACAGCGACGGCTCGACGTCGTCGGCGACGCCGAGTGCCTGCAGGATCGCACCGCCGGCGTTGGCGGCGTCGTGCTCGTCGTGGCCGGCGGCGAGCAGCGCCGAGTGCAGCGATTGATCGCGCGTCACCTGGACGAGCTCGTTGTTGCGCAGGACGTACGCGCGCGAATCACCGACGGTGGCGACGATCAGGCGATCGCCGATCACGCCGGCCGCCGACAGCGTGGTGCCCATGCCGCGCAGGCCGGGCTCGCGCTTCGCCATCTGATGGACGTCGTGGTTCGCGATCCGCACCGCGCGCCGCATCAGCCGCGCGAACACCTCCGGATCCTTGGTCGCAGGCGTCGACTGCATCTCGCGCCACATCACCTGCGCGGCGAGATCCGACGCGACCTCGCCGCCCTCGACGCCGCCCATGCCGTCGCAGACGACGAGCAACGGACCGCGTGCACCCTCGGAGCGCCACGGCTCGCCGAGGTCGACGAGCTTGGTGGCATCGAGATCACCGACGAGGAACGAGTCCTCGTTGTGCTCGCGTACCGCACCGATGTCGGTCGCGCCGGCCAGCTCGATCGCCAGCGGCTTCTTGATCCGTTCGTCGCGCGGCAGCGGCTCGTCGGTCACGTCACTTGCCGAGCTCGATCCGCAGCAGCTGATCGCCCATGCGCACGTGATCGCCATGCTTGATCGTGGTGGGACCGGCGAGCCGCACGAAGGTGCCGTTGGAGCTGCCGAGATCGGTGATCTGGGCCTTCTTGCCATCCCACGTCACCGCCGCATGACGGCGCGACATGAACGCGTCATCGCGGAACACGATATCGCCCTCCTCGCGGCCGAGCACGATCTCCTTCTCGGAGAGATGCCGGACGTCGCGATAGCCGCCCGACGGGATCACCGCCATCAACCGACCCCACGGCTCGCGCGGTGGCGAGCCGAACAGCGCGACGCCGTGGCGCACCAGCGGCTGCACCTTCGACTCCTCGCCCTCGACGCGCTCGAACCGAAGCACCTCGCGACCGACGAGGACCGTGGTGCCGTCGACGAGATCGACCGGTGCGTCGGCCTTGCGGAACACCCCGTTCAGCAGATCCATCGGCACGACCTTGACGCTGCCGTCGTTGCCGCGCTCGAACCGCGCGTGCTGGCGCGCCAGGAAGCGATCCTCGGAGAACTCGATGTCGGCGCCCATCCGGCCGACGATCAGGTACTCGCCCGCGAGCGGGTAGCGCTGGCCGTCGGAGCCATCGCGATTGACGAGCACCGCGGTGCCCCACGCCGGGCCGGTCGCGGCCGCCGGCTGCGCGCGCGGCTGCATGTTCGGTGCGCGCACGTCGGCGGCGATCGTGGCGCCCTGCGCGTCGACGCCTGCCGATGGCGCACGCGCGGCGGGCTGCGATCCCGACGGCGCTTTCCCCTGCTCCTGCAGGTTGAGGCCGCACTGCTGGCAGAACGAGAAGCTCGCCGGCGTCGCGGTGCCACAGCGCGGACACGTCACCGTGCCCGGCAGCGGTTGGTTGCTCGACGGCCGCGCCGGCGTCGGCGGGCGCGACACCGCCTCGGGCGCGAGCGTCGGCGGCGTGAAGTTGTTGCCGCCCGGCGGCGGGAACGCGCCCGGCTGCGGAAACGCACCGGCGGGCATCGCACCCGACGGACCGCGTGGCGCACCTCCCACCGGACCGGCCGGAGGCATGCCGCCCATCGGCCCCGCTGGAGGCATGCCGCCACCGATCGGCCCCGCCGGAGGCATGCCGCCACCGATCGGTCCCGGCGGAGGCATGCCGCCACCGATCGGCCCTGCCGGAGGCATGCCCTGCTGCTGCTTGGCCTTCGCGATCATCGCCTGCACTTCGGCGTGGGGCTGGTCCGACATGATCGTGGCTGCCACCGGAACGTTCGACGGCACGCCGCCCGCGAGGGCCGAGCCACAGCTGCGGCAGAACTTCATCCCGGGCGGGTTCTCGCCGCGACACACACCACACACCGTGGGCAACCCCGCTGCGGGTGCGGGAGTCTGCCCGAAAGCCGGAGCGAGCGAGCTGCCACAGTTGAGGCAGAACGCCGACCCCGGCGGGCTATCGTGGCCACACATCGAACAGCGCATCGGACCCCTGATGGTTGAACCCGGGCTCAGTGTCTCAGCAAGATCCAGTTCCGGGAATGGCTCCGTGCCGGTTTGCAACGCGCTGCGTGCCTTGCTAAGACCGGCCGGCTCCGTGGTTATCTCGCTCCTTCGCATCGCGATCGTTCTCGCTCTCGCCGCCTGTGCGGAGTCCGCGGTGCGAACGGCGCCGTACCGCGTGCGGCCGGATGCCGCCGAGCCCGGATCGCTTAACGGTCCGTTCAACGGCCGCGTGGTCGACTCCACCACCAAGCTGCCGGTTGCCGGCGCGCTGGTCTACGCGACGTGGACGCTCGAGCGCGGCACCGCTCTTCCCGAGCCCGCCGGCGCGAAGGACTTCGTCGGCTCCACCGACGCCGCCGGCTATTACAAGGTGCCCGAGCTCGGCGATCTGCCGCGCGGCGTGCGCGTCACCGAGTTCACGCTCCTGATCTACAAGCGCGGCTACATCGCGTACCGCTCGGATCGGCGATTCACCGACCTCGGGTTGCGGATGGACTTCGCCCAGAACGCGAACCAGGTGCTGCTCGAGCGCTGGCGCACCGAGCTCTCGCACGCGCGGCACCTGCGGTTCGTCGGTGGCGGCACCGCGGTGGCTGCGCTCACCCAGTGGGAGGTCGCCGATGCGAGCGCCGAGCTCGATGGCAAGCGTCCGTCGGGCGATGACCTCCGTCCGGGTCGCGGCACCGATGGCGCGTACATCGTCGCCGCACAGCTGCTGACCGAGGCCGATATCAAGAAGCGGACGAAGTACGACGGTCAGTTCGAGACCGGTCCGCTCCAGGACGAGCCCGACACCGCGAGCTACTCGTCGCAGCACTTCAAGGCGCTCGGTCGCCCGGAGACCTGGGACATCGCGATCCGCATGTGGAAGCTCGATCCCGGCAAGGCGCAGGAGCAGTACGAAGCGCTGTCGAGCCAGCTGCCGAACCTCAACGAGAAGGATGACATCGCATCGCGCTCGTTCATCGCGATCGAGAAGGATCAGGCGGGCAACGAGATCAAGGGCGTCGGCTACCTCGACGCGCCGCGCGGCATCGTCGTGCTGATCACCTGCGGTGCGAGCCAGTGCACGTCCGCCGACGACGCGGTCGCGCTCGGCCGCATCACCCACGACAAGATCAAGACGCTGCTGCCAGTCAGCGTCGGAGGTACGGGGCCGTGAAGAAACTCCTCGCCCCTGCCCTCGCCGTTGCCCTTGCTCTTCCGGGTCGGGCCGACGCGTGGGAGCCACAGACCACGCACGCCGGGCTCGCCGAGCAAGCGGCGCTCAAGTCGCGCCTTCACAAGCGTCTCGTCTCGCTCGGCTTCACCGGCGGCCTGTTCGAGGCGCTGACGATCCCGCCGGCCGACGCACCCGCGCTCAGCTCGGCGCTCAAGCTGCTGTCGCCCACGCACGGCTCGGTGCCCGATGCGCGCGGCCGCCAGTCCGCGCTCGCGTGGCTCGCCGCCGGCGCCGCGCTCGCCGATATCCCGGCCAAGCACGGCGCGAATCACTTCTTCGATCCGC
>JAEYYY010000303.1 GCA_023430775.1 Pseudomonadota bacterium | reverse complement strand
GCGCGAGGGTGACCGGCGTGCCGAGCGCGAGGTGGCCGCGTGGCAACGCGAGATGCAGCGGCGCGGCACCGCGATCGATCCCGCACGGCGTGCGGCCGAGCTGAAGCGCCTCGCCGCGCGTCATCGCGAGCCGCCGTTCATGCCCGTGCTCGCCTTGCTCGTTGCCGCATCGATCGCGTTCGGCGCCCGCCGCGCGCGCAGCTCTCCCGGGGTGATGCTGACCTCGCGGCAGCTCGCGATCGCGGCGGCGGTCGGGTTCGGATCGCTCGCGAGCGTGATCGCGATCGACGCCGCGTTCCATTAGACTGGCCACTCGATGGCCGAGCGCACCGTCAAGGATCTCCTGGGAGGCGGCCTGCGCCCGAACGATCCGCGGCGGTTCCTGATCGAGGCGATGATCGGTGCGATGAGCGCCGACGGCGTGGTCGACGACCGCGAGCGCACGGTGATCGAACGCCAGATCGCCCAGCACCCGCTGTTCCACGGCATCGGTCAGGGCCCGGCGAAGACGCTCGTCGAGCTGTCGAACGACGCGATCAAGTTCGCGGGCGGCGCCGTCGGTCGCGCGCCGGCGATCGCGAAAGGCTTGCCGGCGCGCATCCATCGCCTCACCGCGTTCGCGATGGCCGCCGAGGTCGCGGCCGCCGATCAGGTGCTCGACGATCACGAGCTGACGTTTCTCGAGGCGCTGCGGATCGCGCTGCGGATCTCGCCGAACGAATCGCAGCGCATCGTCGATTCGGCGCGCGCCGGCTGGGTGACCAACTATCTCGACGATCGCTACCTGCGGATCCGCGGCCTGATCGGCCCGGCGTGCGAGGTGTTCGCCCTGCGCGCCCTCGCTCGCGGCATCGCCAACGACGAGCAGCGCTTTCGCGTTCGCGACTTCTTCGCTGCGATCCCCGATCTCGCGCTGACCAGGGACGAGCTCGATGCCGAGCTCTATCGCGCGTTCCGCCGGCCGCGCGATCCGGGCGCGCAGGTGTTCGGCGAGCTGCAGAACGTCGCGCGCGGGCTCAACGATCCGGTCGATCGCTACTGGATGTGCGTCTACACGCTCGTCGCCGAGCTCCCCGCGACGGTGCCGAGCTGGCGCGTGATCCCGTTCATCGGTGTCATGCAGGCGGCGATGCAGATCACCGACACGGATATGGAGCTCGCAGCGACCGACGCGCTGACATTTCCCGCCGCGTTGCCGCGACCGGGATAATTCTCCGCGCAATGTCAACGCGGAAATCCGTCGCGATCATCCGCGACAGAGAACACGCATCGCGATCTTCTTGGCGCGATCGATCTCGTGCATGATCGAAGTCAGAGCCATGAACTCAGACACCATCGAGCTCGTGGAACGTGTGCGCCGTCGTCTGACGGAGCACGAGAACCCGGTCCAGATCGCGGGGCCCGTCAGCGAGGCCCAGATCACCGCCGCCGAGGAAGCACTCGGCGTCACGTTCCCCCCGTCGTACCGCACCTTCCTTCGCACCTTCGGCGGCCTCGCGATCCCGCCGCACCTCGGCATCGTTCACGACTTCATGGGCGTGATGGAGCAGCCCGAGCAGGACGTCGTGCAGCGCACGCTGACCGCGCGCCAGGAGCGCAAGCTCGCCGAGCATCTCGTCGTGGTCGGGCTCGGCGCCCAGTATCAGGAGTGGTTCTGCCTCGACGTGTCCCGCGAGAACGCCGCCGGCGAGTACCCGGTCGTCATGTACGACGCGAAGGACAACGCGGTCGATCAGCAGTTCTACGAAGATTTCGGCCAGATGCTCGAGGAGGTGATGGGCTTCGTCGCCGACAGCCTCGAGCACCCCCTGGACTGACGTAGCGGGCGTGTGCCGGCTTACCGAGCCGGGGACGTACCGTCGCTCGGTGCCGATCGCCCGCCGTGACAGGGCTTACCCCGCCCGTGTTTTCCGGCTGGTTCTCCGAGGCTGCGTGGTAGTTTCCGCGCCCTCATGCGCCGTCTGATCGTACTCGCCCTGATCTGTAGTGTTGGATGTAAAGGGTGTGACGACTCGGATCCGGCGATCCCGCCGGATGCGGGACCGCCTGATGGTCCGCCTGTCGTCGAAGTCGTCTGCGAGGAGTTGCCAGCCACCACGAACACCTGCGACGTCACGCCGGGCAGCGACAAGAAGCTGTTCAAAGGTGTGGTGCTGACGCCGAGCACGATCTATCGCGGCGGTCAGGTGCTCGTCGAAGGCGAGCAGATCACGTGCGTCGGTTGCGATTGCGGCACCGGCGGCGAGACGGTGGTGAGCTGCCCCGACGGCGCGATCTCGCCGGGTCTCATCAACTCGCACGACCACACGCAGTTCTCGAACTCGTATCCGTACGGCTCCAAGCCGATCTACAACAACGACACCTCGGTCCGGTACGAGGATCGCCAGCAGTGGCGCGAGGGCGATACCGGTCGCCCGCGCATCCGCAAGTCGGGCACCGCCGGCGCGAACCACATCGCGTGGGGCGAGCTTCGCTTCATCATGGGCGGCGCGACGTCGATCGTCGGCGAAGGCGCGGCGAAGGGGCTGCTCCGCAACCTCGACAAGTCGGGTGAGCTGCAGGGCGGCCTCGCGCAACCGCCGGTCGAGTTCGACACCTTTCCGCTCGACGACTTCAACAGCGGCGTCAAGCGCACGGGCGATTGCAACTACGGCGGCACGCCGACCGCGGCCAACTCGACGGCGGTGATGAACACCGACGCCTACGAGCCGCACATCTCGGAGGGCATCAACGCCACCGCGCACAACGAGTTCCTCTGCCAGTCGTCGACCACGTACGACACGATGACGCCGGGCGTATCGAACGACCTGCTGCTGCAGAAGACGGCGATCATCCACGCGATCGGCCTCAACGCACAGGACTACGCGCAGATGTCGATGAAGGGCACGGCGCTGATCTGGTCGCCGCGCTCGAACATCTCGCTCTACGGCGACACCGCACGCGTCACCACGGCATCGCGGCTCGGCGTCGAGATCGCCCTCGGCACCGACTGGATGCCGAGCGGCTCGATGAACATGCTGCGCGAGCTCAAGTGCGCCGCGTCGCTCAACGAGACCTACTTCGGCGGGTTCTTCACCGACGAGCAGCTCTGGCGCATGGTGACCTCGAGCGCGGCGGCGGTGACCGCCAGCGACGACAAGATCGGCACGCTCGCCGCCGGCAAGGTCGCCGACATCTCGATCTTCGCCGCCCACGGAAAGACGTACGGCGCGGTCGTCGAGGCCGAGAACAAGGACGTCGCGATGGTGATGCGCGGCGGCAAGGTGCTGTACGGCGATGACGCCCTGGTCTCCGGGCTGTCCACCGAGGCCGCGAGCTGCGATGCGCTCGACGTCTGCGGCACCAACAAGAAGCTGTGCTTGATGAGCGAGGTCGGGATGACCTTCGCCCAGCTCGAGGCCGCGGCGCTCGTCGACGTGCCCGGTGGCGAGGACGTGCCGGCCTATCGCGCGTTCACCTGCGAGGATCCGCCCGACGAGCCGAGCTGCAAGCCGACGCGTCCCCAGGCGGTCGCCGGCTCGACGGTGTTCTCCGGCGACACCAGCGCGACCGACAGCGACGGCGACGGCATCGAGGATGCCTCCGACAACTGCGCCGGCGTGTTCAACCCGGTGCGCCCGATGGACAACGGCGAGCAGCCCGACGCCGACAGCGATGGCGTCGGCGACGCCTGCGATCCGTGCCCGCTCGATGCCGACACCAACCAGTGCGCGAACAACGTCGATCCGAACGATCGCGATCTCGACGGCGTGCCGAACGCGACCGACAACTGTCCCGACGACGCCAACGCCGATCAGGCCGACGGCGACTCCGATGGCAAGGGCGATGTCTGCGACGTTTGTCCCGAGGACCCCAACCCCGGCGCGGCGGGCTGCCCGGTCTCGATCTACTCGATCAAGAACGGCACCACGCCGACCGGCACCACGGTGCACGTCGACAACGCGCTGGTCACCGGCAAGGGCAGCAACGGCTTCTTCGTCCAGATCGTCCCCGGTGATCCGGGCTTCATCAGCTCCGATTTCTCCGGCATGTTCGTGTTCACCAACTCGCCGAGCGCGCTGCTCGACTCGGTGAGCGTCGGCAAGCGCGTCGCGATCGACGGCAAGGCTGCCAACTTCAACGGTCAGCTGGAGATCGATAGCGTCACCGCGATCACGGTGTCGCCGGCAGCGGCCGAGCCCGCGCCCGCGCCGGTGACCGCGACGTACGCCGAGGTTCGCACCGGCGGCACGCGCGCGGCCAAGCTCGAAGGCGTGCTGATCACGCTCCCCGGCGCGACGGTGAGCGCGAACAACGCGATGTTCGGTGAGTTCACGCTCAACACGTCGCCGAACGATCTGGTCGCCGACGATCTGCTGTTCGCGCCGGTGCCGCTGCCCGTTCCCGGTCAGGCGTTCGCGTCGGTGACCGGCATCCTCAACTTCCGCAACAGCGTCTCGAAGATCGAGCCGCGCAGCGCGGCCGACCTGCCGCCCGGTGCCGCCGGCCTCAAGTCGTTCGGTCCCGCGCTGACGTTCAAGCGCGTCGGCTCCGCGCCGGGTGCCACGATTCCAGATGCCCTGACGATCGAGCTCACCGGCCCCGCGCCGGCGGGCGGTACCACCGTCACGCTGCTGTCGGATGCAACGGGCGTTGCTTCGGTGCCCGCGACGATCAACATCCCGGCGGGCTCGACCAGCATCGTCGTCCCGGTCACCGCGGTCGCGGCGAACGCCGATCCGGCGACGATCATGGCGACGATCGGCATGCAGAACCTGACCGCCGACGTCCGCGTGCTCGGTGCGGCCGAACAACCGACGACGGTGACCATCGCTCCGGCCACGGCCGCGGTCGCGCAGGGCGGCACCGTCGCCATGTCCGTCTCGCTCGACTTCCCCGCACTCGCCAGCACGGCCGACGTCTCGCTGTCGATCGTCTCGGGGCAGGGCACCGTGCCGGCGACGCTATCGGTCAACGTCGACAAGACCACGCGCGCGTTCACGTTCACGCACGTCTCGGGTGACACCGTGGTCGTGCGCGCGAGCTATCTCGGCACCACCAGCGACGCCACGATCACGCTGTCGACCGGTGCGAACCACCTGGTGATCAACGAGGTCGATTACGACCAGCCTTCCACCGACACGACGGAGTTCATCGAGATCTTCAACCCGTCGGCCGCGGCGATTCCGCTCGCGAACTTCCAGGTGCTGCTGATCAACGGCAGCAACAAGCAGGTCTACGACACGATCGACCTCGCCGACGCACCGGTCGCGTCGCTCCCGGCGGGCGGCTACCTGGTGATCGCGGGCGCCGATGTCACGGCGGCACCGGGGGCGGTGATGTTCAACCCCGGGTTCTCGAGCGATGCGTTGCAGAACGGCGAACCCGACGCGGTCGTGCTGATCGACAAGGTCAATCACGTCCTGATCGACGCCGTGTCGTACGAGGGCGGTCTCACCGGCGTCGAGCTCCCGGGCTTCGCCGCCGCGGTCGATCTCGAGGACATCGGCGTCGGCGATCTCTCGCCGTTTGCCAACGCGGTGTGTCGTAAGCCGAATGGCCAGGACACCGACGCGGCTTCGGACTGGGCGGTCTGCGCGCCCTCCGCCGGAGCCGAGAACCCCTAAGCAGTCGCTGGTGGTATACACGCGCCATCAAACCGGAGCTCCGAATGACTTTCTCGCTCGATAAACAAGGAATCACCGTCGCCGAGATCCACCGCAACGCCTCGCCCGCGTTCCTCTACGAGGCCGCGCTCAAGTACGAGAAGGGATCCACGATCTCCTCCACCGGCGCGCTGATCGCGTACTCCGGCAAGAAGACCGGACGCAGCCCCACCGACAAGCGCATCGTCGACGAGCCCGAGACGCGCGACGACGTGTGGTGGGGCAACGTCAACATCAAGCTCGACCCGCAGAGCTTCCTGATCAACCGCGAGCGCGCGATCGACTTCTTGAACACCAAGGAGCGGCTCTACGTGATCGACGCCTTCGCCGGCTGGGATCCGAAGTACCGCCTCAAGATCCGCGTGATCGCGACCCGCGCGTACCACGCGCTGTTCATGCACAACATGCTGATCCGCCCCACCGAGGCGGAGCTCGCGAGCTTCGGCGAGCCCGACTACGTGATCTACAACGCCGGTGGCTTCCCCGCGAACAAGCACACGGCAGGCATGACGTCGTCGACGTCGATCGACCTGTCGTTCGGCAAGCGCGAATTCATCATCCTCGGCACCGAGTACGCCGGCGAGATGAAGAAGGGCGTGTTCACGATCATGAACTACCTGATGCCGAAGCAGGGCGTGCTGTCGATGCACTGCTCCGCCACGCAGGCGCGCGACGGTAGCGACACCTCGATCCTGTTCGGTCTCTCCGGCACCGGCAAGACCACGCTGTCCGCCGATCCGAAGCGGCTGCTGATCGGCGACGACGAGCACGCGTGGACCGATCAGGGCGTGTTCAACATCGAGGGCGGCTGCTACGCGAAGGTGATCAAGCTCTCGAAGGAGCAGGAGCCCGACATCTGGAACGCGCTCGCCTTCGGCAGCGTGCTCGAGAACGTCGTCTACGAGCAGAAGACGCACCTGGTCGACTACGACAACGTGTCGATCACCGAGAACACGCGCGGCAGCTACATCCTCGACACCATCCCGAACGCGAAGCTCCCCGCGGTCGCCGGTCACCCGAAGAACGTCATCTTCCTCACCGCCGACGCGTTCGGCGTGCTGCCGCCGGTCAGCAAGCTGACCCCGGGCCAGGCGATGTTCCACTACATCTCGGGCTACACCGCGAAGGTCGCCGGCACCGAGGTCGGCGTGAAGGATCCGGAGCCGACGTTCTCGCCGTGCTTCGGTGGTCCGTTCCTCGTCTGGCACCCCACCAAGTACGCCGAGCTGCTCGCCGAGAAGCTGAAGAAGCACGGCGCGCAGACCTGGCTCGTCAACACCGGCTGGTCCGGTGGTGCGTACGGCGTCGGCTCGCGCATCAAGCTCAAGTACACGCGCGCGATCATCGACGCGATCCACTCCGGTGCGCTCGCCAACGCGCCCACCGTCGAGGATCCGATCTTCGGCTTCGCGGTGCCGCAGAGCTGCCCCGAGGTGCCGGCCGAGATGCTGATCCCGCGCAACACGTGGGCCGACAAGGCCGCGTACGACGAGAAGGCCAAGAAGGTCGCGCAGCTGTTCCGCGAGAACTTCAAGAAGTACGAGTCCGGTGCGTCGGCCGAAGTGAAGGCCGGCGGTCCGAAGGTCTGAGACCCGCGCGGTCGGCGTGACCGATTACCTCGTCGTCGGCGCCGGGGCGGCGGGCATGGCGTTCACCGACGCCTTGCTCGCGCACTCGGACGCGACCGTGACGATCGTCGAGCGCCGTCCGGAGCCGGGCGGTCACTGGGTCGACGCGTATCCGTTCGTCCGCCTGCATCAACCGTCGACGTTCTATGGCGTCGCGTCGGTCCCGCTCGGCCAGGACGCGATCGATACCGTGGGCACCAACGCCGGCTTCTACGAGCTGGCGGGCGCGGCCGAGCTGCGCGCGTACTTCGAGCGCGTCATGCACCGTCACTTCCTGCCGACCGGCCGGGTGACGTTCTTGCCGAGCACCGACTACGTCGAGGGACGTGTCGTCTCGCGGCTGACCGGCGAGGCGCGCGAGGTCCGTCCGCGCAAGAAGATCGTCGACACCACGTACCTCGAGGGCTCGATCCCGGCGACCAGCCCGCCGCCGTTCCGCGTCGACGAGGGCGTGCGGTGGGTGACGCCGAGCCAGCTCGCGCGGCTCGCCGATCGCCCGGATCGCTTCGTCATCATCGGCGGCGGCAAGACCGCCCTCGACACCTGCGTGTGGCTGCTCGAGCAGGGCGTGGCGCCGTCGGCGATCCGCTGGATCCGCCCGCGCGACGCGTGGTGGATGAATCGCCGGTTCCAGCAACCGCTGACGATGCTGCCGGAGCTCTATCGCGGCATCGCGATGCAGCTCGAGGCGTGCGCGGAGGCGCCGTCGCTCGCTGCGCTATTCGACCGGCTCGAGTCGGAGGGCATCTTCTTCCGCCTCGATCCGCGCGTCGCACCGACGATGTTTCGCGGCGCGGTGGTCAGCGAAGCCGAGCTCGCGATGCTGCGCGGGATCGAGGACGTGGTCCGGCTCGGGCACGTCCGCGCGATCTCGCGCGACGCCATCGTCCTCGACCATGGCCGCGTGCCGACCGACGACAGGACGCTGCACGTTCACTGCGCCGCTCGCGCGCTGGTGCGCCCACCGTTGCGGCCGATCTTCGAGCCCGGCCGCGTCACCATCCAGCCGATCTTCTGGGGCTTCGCCTGCTTCCAGTTCGCGACGCTCGGCGTGATCGAGGCGATCGTCGACAGCGACGACGACAAGAACCGGCTGTGCACGCCGATCCCGTACTGGGAGGACAACGCCGACTACGCGAGCGCGTATCTCGCGACCCTCCTCGGCGACCGCGCGCGCGCCGCGCTCCCGGCGCTGACCGCGTGGAGCAAGAGCTGCCGGCTCAACCCGCTCGGTGGGCTCGCCGCGTTTCGCGACGACGCCGGCGTGGCCGCGACCCGCGACCGGATCAAGCGGTGCGCGGCCGCCGCGGCAGGCAACCTGACAAAGCTGCTCGCGGGATCGCCACCCGCCTGACCGGCAAGTCGAGTGTTCGGGAGAGCCCGAGGACTGCCGGCTAATCGACTTGCCACTGCAAACGCGATCGCGAACTCGCCCGGATCACGACAGCTTTTCGCGGCCGCCCGGGTGTTTATCCAGGCACGGCCCGTGCTGGACACCCGGGGATGAACGCGAACAGCCTCCTCGCCGTGTCGATCGCCATGCTCGGCGCAGCCGCCGCCGGCTGCACCGAGGTCGAAGAACCGCAAGGCGATGGCCAGTGCGAGGCCGGCAAGTGCGACGGGCTGCCGTTCCTGAAGCAGCTCGAGAACCGCCAGGATCCGATCGCGAGCTACCTGCGCTCGCTCGCAGAGGCCGGCGTGATCGATTCGCAGGGCGTCTATCACGCCGACAAGGCCGGCAGCGTCGAGCCCGCCGCCGACCCGCTGTTCTACGCGAAGCTGCTCACCGGCCTCGCCAAGGTGCAGGGCTGCGATCCGAATTCGCTGATCAACTACGCGCTGTCGGATGACCTGATCTCCGGCGACGTCGGCAAGGTGTTCCCGCGGCTGGTGTCGACGCTGTGCTCGGGCGACGCCGACAAGTCGACCAACGCGTTCGTCGCCACGCTCGGCATGCCCGGCGAGGACGGCGATCTCGCGCTCGAGGATCTCGAGATGTTCGCGTGGGATCCCGGGACGTCGAAGTACTCGTTCTACGCGACCACGCCCGATGGCGACGGCAACCTGCAGATCGAGGTGTCGCCGAAGCGCTGCGAGGAGTGCCATCGCACGCCGCGCGACGTCGACGCGACCGGCATGCCGATGCTGCCGATCATGAACGAGCTGACCAAGGCGTGGACGCACTGGGATGCCGGTGCGAGCAGCGTCTCCGAGAGCTTCGTCGTTCCCGCCTCGCTGAGCGGCAAGCCGCTGTGGACCAAGTACGGCGTCGAGCGCGTCGGCGCTGCGTCGCGGCTCGAGAAGGTGATCCGCGACGCCAACGCGCTCAAGGTGACGCCGGCGCGCGCGAAGCAGCTGTTCCGCCCCGCCAAGCTCGACGAGGCGATGGGCCTGATCCGGCCGATCTTCTGCGACGAGCAGGTCAACTACGTCTCCGAGCTGCAGACCGGCGAGATCGCGATCGAGGCCGTCGTCGCCGGCGGCATCAAGAACGCGTATCGCGGCATCCAGTCGACCTGGAGCTTCCCGTGGTTCAACAACGACATCATGCGGCTGACGATCGCCAGCGGCGACACCCAGGTGTTCATGGTGCCGGTGCGCAGCGTCGCCGACGTCACGTTCGAGCAGCAGCTCCAGGGCGTGCTGTCGCCGAACCACATCCTCGCGGTCCGCGCGCTCGACTGGAAGCGCCCGGCGCTCTCCGAGTTCCGCTGCAACCTGTGGCGCACCGCCAACGATGCATTCAAGACCAACCCGCCTGCCCTGACGGGCCGCAATCGCGACGCCATCAAGGTGCTCTACGAAGAGATCATGAAGCACGGCGGCATGAGCACGCGCGGCATCCCGAACGGCAAGTTCGTGGTGATGGACCTCGCGTCGGACTCGACCATCGCCAAGCTCCAGGAGCAGATCGCGGCCGGCAGCGTGTCGACGACCTGCCGCGAGGGCGCCGCGAACATCTGCGAGACCGATGCGGCGGGCTTCGGCGCGCTGCTCCAGGCCTACATCGACTTCGGCGAGGAGGCGCCGCGCGACCAGCTGCTGGCGGAGCGCGACCGCCGCGTCTGCAACGTGGTGAACGGCGTGCTGCCCGCAGAGACCGCGCGCGAGTTCGGCCCGGGCATCCGGATCCCGAACCACCCCAGCTTCTTCATGGTCAAGCCGGGTCAGACCTCTGGCGAGCGGACGGTCCCGGCCGGTTGCGATACCAATCCGCCGCGTCCCGAGCTGGCCAAGAACTTCTGATCCGTGACGAACGAGCCGTGCGCGCTCGCTCGGTCGAGCGATCGTGTCACGTCAGCACGGGTCCCACAGGAGTTAGAGCGAGCGATCACGACACGATAGGGCACTGGTTGGCTGTGGCGGTCCGGCACTCCTCGTGCTTTGCGCCATCCCGCCATGAAGCGCCTCCTGGTGGTCGATGACAGCAAATTGATGCGCGACATGGTCGCAGCGTGCCTTCGGCCGCTGGGACCGGTGTCGTTCGAATTCGCGGGTACGGGGCTCGAGGCGATCGAGCGGTTGGCGCTTGCGGGCTTCGATCTGGTCGTCCTCGACCTCAACATGCCGGATGTCGGTGGCGTCGAGGTCATCGAGTTCGTGCGCTCGCAAGATCGTTTGAAGACGCTTCCGATCCTGGTCGTCACCACGCGCGGTGACGATCAGAGCAAGTCGCGCGTGCTCGAAGCAGGCGCCTCGAGCTTCCTGCCGAAGCCGTTCGCGCCGCAGCAGATCCTCGAAGAAGTGAAGCGCCTGCTGCCCGCGTGAGCCGATGAGCGAACGCGTCGACATGGCCGAGTTCGTCGGTGGATTCACCCTCGAATCCAACGAGCTGCTCGCCATTGCCCGGTCATCGCTCCTCGAGATCGAGACCGGTCACAAGGAAGGCGCGACCCGGCCGCGCGCGGTGCGCGAGCTGTTCCGCGCGCTGCACACGATCAAGGGGCTCGCCGGGATGATCGGCATCGAGCCGATCGTCGAGATCGCGCATGCCCTCGAGACGCTGGTCCGCGCTGCCGACCGCGCAGGTGGACGGTTGCGACGCTCCGGCATCGACGCCTGCCTGCACGGCATTCGCGCGCTCGACGAGCGCGTGCGTGCCGTTGCCGAGCGCAGAACCCCGGCGCCGGCTCCCGACGATCTGCTCGACGCGCTGTCCGCGGAGGATGCGATCAGCGAGGCTCCGAGCGCGACGCCACCGATCGCCTCCGAGTGGGATGACCGGCTGACTCCCGGCGAGCGCGCGCACCTGTTCGAGGCGCTGCGCTCCGGCCAGCGCGCGTGGTCGATCGAGTTCACGCCCAGCGAGGACAAGGCCGCGCGCGGCATCACCATCGCGGTCGTGCGCTCGCGGCTGTCGGAGCTCGGCGAGATCCTGAAGGTGGCGCCGCGTGCGCTCCCCGACGGCGCTGGCGTCACGTTCGATCTGCTGGTGCTCGCGAACGTCGATGCCGCGAAGCTCGAGCTCGATGGCGCGATCGGCCGGGTGACAGCGATCGCCGCACCCGAGGCGCCGCCACCGGCTGTTGTCGACGACGACCTCGAGGAGCCGTCGTTCCAGCGCGCGGTCGTTCGCGTCGAGCTCGAACGACTCGACGAGCTCCAGGATCAGCTGTCGGCGCTGATCGTGTCGCGGTTCCGCCTCGAGCACGAGATCGCGCGCCTCGCCGCGCAGGGCACGCCGGTGCGCGCGCTGCGCGAGATCGCCGAGATCCAGGCGCGCCAGCTTCGCGATCTGCGCAAGGCGATCCTGCGCGCCCGGCTGGTGCGAATGACCGAGGTGCTCGAACCGCTGTCGCTGATCGCGCGCAGTGCGAGTCGCGGCGGTGGCAGCGAGGTGCGCCTCGAGCTCGACACCGCCGGCAGCGAGCTCGACAAGGCGGTCGCCGATCGGTTGCTGCCCGCGATCGTTCACCTCGTCCGCAACGCGGTCGATCACGGCATCGAGCCAACGGCGGAGCGCGAGGCCAAGGACAAGCCGGCGGCCGGCACGGTTCGCGTGGTGGCGCGCGAGCTCCCCGGTTCGCGGCTGTCGATCGCGATCGCCGATGACGGGCGCGGCATCGACCGCGACGCGCTCGCGCAGCGCGCCGGCAAGCCGATCGCCGACGATCACGACCTGCTCGGCGTGCTCTGCGCACCGGGCTTCTCGACGCGCGACGTGGTCACCCGAACGAGCGGGCGCGGCGTCGGCATGGATGTCGTGCAGCGGATCGCCACGGAGCTCGGTGGCGAGCTCGCGATCGAGACCGCGATCGGGCAGGGGACGACGTTCACGCTGACGGTGCCGCTGACGATCGCGCTGATCGATGGCCTGGCCTTCCAGTGCGGTCCGCAGACGTTCGTCGCGCCCGTCGCCGCGATCGAGGAGATCATCGAGCTCGGCGAGGCGGTGATGCCCGCCGCACCGCAGGCCACCCACAACGCGACGCTGATCCAGCGCCGCGGCCGGGTGGTCTCGGTGGTGTCGCTCGGCGACGTGCTGTCGCTGCCGGGGAGCACGCCGAACAAGGCGCTACTGATCCGGCGCGCCGGTGACCTGCTCGCGTTCGCGGTCGATCGCACGATCGGCCGCTACGAGGTGGTCGTCCGGCCGATCCTCGATCCGCTCGCCCGCGCGCCCGGCATCTCCGGCGCGACCGATCTCGGCGATGGCCGCCCGACGCTGGTGCTCGATCTCAACGAGCTCGGCACGAACCTGTCCCGCCCCGAGGTGTCATGACCGCGCTCCACATCACGTTCCGGGTCGGCGATGCCGACTACGCCATCCCGGCGACCGAGGTCCTGCACCTCGAATCGTTCGACCAGGCCACCCACGTTCCCGGTGCCCCCGCCTACGTCGCGGGCCTCGTCCAGGTGCGCGGCCGGGTGGTGCCGGTCGTCGATCTGCGGATGCGCTTCGGCTTGCCGCCGATCGATCGCACGATCGATCACCGGATCGTCGTGGTGAACGCCGGCGAGCGCGTCGCGGCGCTGCTCGTCGATGCCGCCCGCGAGGTGATCCAGCTCGATCCGGGCTCGTTCGAGAAGACCCCCGAGCTGATCGAGCGCCAGTCGAGTGGCTTCGTTCGCGCCGTCGCGACGCGCGAGAAACGCATGTTCCTGCTTGTCGATGTTCCCCGCGTGATCGGGAAGGAGTTGATTCATGGGTAACGCCACCATTGGAATGACCGGCCGGCGCGTCGTCGAGATCGCGCGCTCTCTTCGCCAGGCGGAGGGCCGCACCAGGGACATCGAGGAAGCCGCGGTGCGGCTGGCCTCGGGCGGCGCCGATCAGGCGAGCGCGGCCTCGCAGGTGCGCGCCTCGATCGAAGGCATCACGGCCAGCGTCGACGAGCTCGCCACCACGGCGGAGCAGCTGTCACGCACGCAGGGCACGGTCACCGCCAGCACCCAGGATCTGCTGACCAGTCTCGGCGGTGCCGGGGCCGGGTTGGTCCAGCTGACGGGCTCGGTCGAGACGGTACGCAAGGATACCGAGGCGCTGGCGAAGGCCAGCGAGGCGACCGCGTCGACCATCGAGGACGCCGCGCGTTCGGTGCGCGGCATGGCCGCGAGCGCGCGCGAGCTGTCGACCGCCGGTGATCGGTTGCTGTCCGGTGCCACCGAGACCGTGCGGTCGATCGGCGACGTCGCATCGCGCGGTCAGGAGACGGCGGCGGCGATCGAGGAGGTCGCCGTCACGATCGAGCAGATGTCCGCGGGAGCGTCGCGGCTCTCCACCGATTCGCGCCAGGTCGGCGAGCGCGTGGCCGAGCTGGCCGGTGGGCTCAAGGGGATCAGCAGCGCGCTCGAGCAGGTGACCTCCGATGCCACCGAGAACGCGAGCGCGATCGAGCAGACGTCGGCGACCGCCGAGGAGATGGCGCGATCGTTCCGCGGCGTCGCCGAGCTCGCGCAGCAGCTCGAGGAGCAGACCACCGAGTCGGCCTCGGCGCTCGCGGAGGTCGCGGCCTCGGTCGAGGAGGTCGCCGCGACCGCCGACAAGAACGCGGCGGTGGTCGAGAACAACGCGGCCAACATCGAGCAGAGTGCGCGTTCGGCCGCGGCGATGTCGCAGTCGGCACAGGAGCTGACGAACGTGGCGGCGCAGAACGCGGTCGCGACCGCGCAGCTCGAGACCGCCGTCAAGCGAATCACCGGCGTCGTCGAAGGGTCGCGCGCGACGGCAGAGCGGGTCGCGGCATCCGCGCGCTCGGGCGGGGTCACCGTCGGTCGGACGATCGAGGGGCTGACCAAGATCCGCAAGACGATGACGGATGGCGCCGGCGTGATGAAGGACATGGGCAAGCGCGCCGAGGAGATCGGCGACATCGTGCAGACGATCAACGTGATCGCCGATCGCACGAACCTGCTGTCGCTCAACGCCAGCATCGAGGCGGCGCGCGCCGGCGATCAGGGGCGCGGCTTCGCGGTGATCGCCGACGAGATCCGCGCGCTCGCGGAACGCGCTGCGACCGCGGCGAGCGACGTCGCGAAGCTCGTGCGCGGCCTTCAGGGAGCCGCCCGCGAAGCCGTCGCGGCGAGCGTCGAAGGTCTGCGCGTGGCAGACGAGGGCGCGCAACTGTCGGAGGACGCGCGCGGCGGGCTGGCGACGATCCTCGAGGGCGTCGAGCAGCTCGACGGCGCGGTCCGGAACATCGCGGGTACCGTCGAGGAGCAGACCCGCGCCGTCCAGGTGGTGTCGAGCACCACGAGCCGCCTCGAGACCGAGAGCAAGGCGGTCGCCCGGGCGAGCGCGGAGCAGATGCAGTCGACGAACGCGCTCGCGAAGGGCGCCAACGAGATGCGGGCGATGGCGAAGCAGACGCGCGACGCGACGGCCGAACAGGCACGCGCACTGCGCGAGCTGGTCAAGACCAACGGGCAGCTCGCGTCGAACGTCGAGAAGCTCAGCCGATCGACCGGCGAACAGGCGGCGGGAGCGCAGCAGCTCGCACGCACCGCGGTGCAGATGCGGGCGACGACGGCGCGCACCACCACCGCGATGGCGGAACAATCGCGCAGCATCGCCGCGATGGCGGCCAGCGTCCAGGAGATCTCGAGCGCGACGCAGCGCACGGTGACCGGCATCGCGGAGCAGGCGAAGGGTGCGAGCGAGATCGGACGGGCGATGGACGGCGCGCGCAAGCACGCGCTCCAGAACGCGCGCTCCTCGATCGAGCAGACGCGCGCGATGAAGGACATCGAGAGCGCGGCGAGCGAGGTGGTCCGGCTGGCCGGTGCCGTCAACGACCAGACGGCGGCGCAGAGCACCGCGGTGTCCGCGCTGGTGCGCGATGCCGACGAGGTTCGCCGGATCTCGAGGCAGACAGCTCGCGCCGTGGCCGAGCAGGCCGACACGCTGTCGAGCCTGAGCAGCGGCATCACGCGTCAGGTCGAGACGTTCCGGAGCGTGGCGAAGGTCAACCTCGAGCACGCGCAGGGCACCGAGCAGATCGCGAAGAGCGTGCGCGAGGTGCGCGCGAGCATGCGCGAGATCTCGACGGCGCTCGCGTCCCACGCGAAGTCGGCCGCGACGGGCGCCGAGACGATCGCGCTGGTGGCGCGGGAGATCTCGTCGCTGCGGGCGCTCAATGCCGAGCAGGTCCAGACGATCACCGCGATCACCGACACCTTCGAAGGCAACGGCAACGGGAGCCCGGAACCGCTCGCATGAGCTCGATGACTCTCACCGATGCCGAGCGGCAGCGGGTCGATCAGGTCGATGCGCTGGTGTCTCGAGGCGCGTCCGGCGTCGACCCACTCGTCGGCATGCTCGACGATCCGAGCTGGACGGTCCGCCGCGCGGTGACGTCCTCGCTGGCCGCCCTCGGTGACGATGCGGTCGTCCCGCTGTGCCGCTGGCTGACCGATGCCCGCACGTCGGAGGCCGGCATCGCCGCGGCGATCGATGCGCTGGCCGCGAGCCTGTCCCAGCACGTTCCGGCGAGGATGATCGAGCTGCTCCACGACCGGCGCCCGGCGGTGGTCGCGGATGCCGCGATCGTGCTCGGCCGCTGTCGCGCGCGCTCCGCCGTGCAGGCGTTGACGAGCCTGCTCTCTCATGCCGACGACAACGTCGCGATGGCGGCGATCGAGGCGCTCGGAGCGATCGGCGGCGGCATCGTCGTCGAGCCGCTGATCGAGGTGCTCGAGGCGAGGAGCTTCTTCCGCACCTTCCCGGCGCTGCACGTGCTCGCCGGTACCGCCGACCCGCGGGCGATCGCGGCGATCGCGCGGCTGCTCGACGACGCGCTGTATCGCGACGACGCCGTGCGCGCGCTCGGCCGGACCGGCTCGCCGGAAGCGGTCGCGCCGATCGCGACGGTGCTCGATCCCTCGACGCTCGGTGTGGTCGCTCGGGCCTGCGCCGACCTGCTCGAGATGGCGCGCTGGAACGGCGCCGAGGCGCAGGTCGAGGCCGAGATGCGCCGGCGGTTCGCCGCCCGGCAGGACCTGTTTCTCGCGGCACTGGCGCAGGAGTCCGAGGATGCGAGCGCGCTGATGGCCGTGCTCGCGGTGACCGGCGACGCGACCGCGACCGCCACGCTCGCGCGCTGGATCGATCATCCGACGCTGCGCATGGCCGCGCGACGCGCGCTCGCCCACACCGCGCGCCGGGAGCCCGCGGTGATCGCGGCGCTGTGTGCGAATGCAGATCCGCAGTGTCGGGCCTTCGCGCTCGACCTGACGACCTCACGCTCGGAGACCGCCGTGGCGCTGGCCGCGCTCGCCGACGACGATCCCGATGTTCGGGCGCGCGCTTGCTCCGCGCTCGCCCGGCTCGGCGCGGTCGAGGCGGTGCCGCGGCTGTTCGAGCTGCTCGCCGATCGCGACCCGCGCGTCCCGCACGCCGCGAGCTCGGCGATCGATTCGCTGGGGAGCGCCCGGGCGCGCGAGCTGGCGTCGACCGCGGCGAGGTCGAGCGATCCACAGGTGCGCCGCCACGGCCTGCGCATCGCCGGGTATCTCGGCGTGCCCGACATCCTCGAGCTGATCGCCGAGACCCTCGACAGCGACGACGACAAGCTCCGCAGCTCGGCGATCGCGCTGCTCGGGACGATCGACACCCCGGGTGCGGAGGCCAAGCTCGGCGAGCTGTCGAGCAGCAGCGACGAGCGGATCCGGATCGCGGCGACGCGCGCGGCGGCTCGCCGTGGCGGACCGGCGATGGCCGAGCTGCTGGTTCGCGGCATCACCGATCCGGCGGCGTGGGTCCGCTATCACGCGTGTCAGGGGCTCGGTCAGCTCGGCGATCCAGACAGCACGCCACTCTTGATCGGCCGGCTGTCCGATCCGATGCCGCACGTGCGGATCGCCGCGATCGAGGCGCTGTCCCGCATGCACAGCCCGCTCGCCTGGGCGACGCTGTGCTCGTACGCGAGGTCCGCGGATCCCGAGCAGCAGCGCGTCGCCGTCGCCGGCCTCGCGCTCCAGGATCCCGACGGCGCGATCGACTATCTGCTCGCCGCGCTCGAGTTTCCCGATCCGGCGACGCGACTGGTCGCGCTGTCGGGGCTGGCGCGCGCCCGCTCGCCGGTGGCGTTGACCGCGATCGCGCGCTGCGCGGCCGGCGAGGCGGTCGAGTTGCGCGACGCGGCGGTATCGCTGCTGTCCGAACGCGGTGATCCGGCGGCGGCGCGCGCGTTGATCGACAT
>JAEYYY010000273.1 GCA_023430775.1 Pseudomonadota bacterium | reverse complement strand
CTGCACCGCCAGGGCACGCTCGAGGGGCTCGCCGGAGACGGCAAGGCGGCGCGCGCCCTGTTCGAGCGGGCGCTGCTCGCGGCGGCCACCGCCCACGACGACATCCTCGTCGCGCAGGTGTGGACCGAGCTGATCTATGTCGTCGGTCAGCTGCTCGCGCGTCCGGCCGACGGCCTGGCGATGAAGACCGCCGCGCTCACCGCGCTCCGGCGCGCCGACAACGATCCCGTCACCGAGGGCAACCTGATCTCCAACCTCGGTCGCGTGTTGATCGCCGACAGCAAGTGGGCCGAGGCGCAGCAACAGCTCGAGCGAGCGCTCGCGATCAAGGAGCGGACGAGTGGCCCCGACAGCCCCGATGTCGGGCGGCTGCTGCTGTCGCTCGGCATCGCCTACGACCAGCAGGGCGACTCCGAACGCTCCCTCGCCGTCTACGGCCGGGCCCGCAAGATCTTCGAGACCGCCTACGGGCCCCGTCATCCGCTCGTCGCCGCCGCGATCGCGAACCGCGCTGCGGTGCTCGCCGAGACCGACAGGCTCGACGAAGCCATCGCCGGCCACCAGCAGGTGCTGGCGATCCTGATCGAGACCGTCGGCCCGAAACACCGCAACGTCGCCGACACCCATCAGAACCTCGGCCAGACGTATCGGACGATGGGGAAGCCGGATCTCGCCCGCGAGCACGTCGAGAAGGCGATCGCGATCCAGCGCGAGATCCTCGGCGAGGACCACCCGGATCTCGCGCAGAACATCACCAACCTCGGCATCTTCGAGATGGATGCCGATCACTACGAGCCGGCCCGCGCTCACTTCGTCCGCGCACTCGAGATCTACAAGGCGGCGGGCATGGGAGACGGCACCGAGGCGCTGTACGCGCTCACCGGGCTGGAGAGCGCGTACTACTACCTGAAGCGCTATGCGGATGCGCTCGCGATCTCGGAGCGCATCCTGAAGCTCCGCGAGGCGGAGGGTGGTCTCGACGTCAACGTCGCGCACGCGCAGCTCGCGGTCGGCCGCAACTTGCTCGCCCTCGGACGCGACCGCGCACGTGCGCTGGATCTGATGGCGAAGGCCCGCGCCACGTACCAGGCCGAAGCCGGCCCGCTGCTCGAGAGCAGGTTGAAGGAGCTCGACGACGCCCTCCGCACCCACGGCCGTTGACCATCGCGACCTACAGCCCCCGCATCACCCACGGAAACCACGTGATGCGACGTCCGATCTGTACCTGCGGTTCTGATGGCCCGGCATCACGACCTGAGGTATCCATCGCGGGATGTCCTCGGAACGCGTCCACCTGCCGGTCGTCGGCCAGTCAGACTCGCCGGCGCCCCGCCGCCGCCACCCCGAGTGGATCCGCGCCACGCTGCCGAGCAAGCCCGAGTACTTCGAGCTGCGCGCGATGGTCAAGGAGCTGCAGCTCCACACCGTCTGCGAATCGGCGAGCTGCCCGAACATCGGCGAGTGCTGGACCCGCCGCGCGCTGACGATCATGATCCTCGGCGACATCTGCACGCGCAGCTGCCGGTTCTGCGATGTCACCACCGGCCGCCCGCTGCCGCCCGATCCCGACGAGCCGCGCCGGGTCGCGGAGATGCTCGGTCGGTTGAACCTCGAGCACACCGTGATCACGTGTGTCGATCGCGACGACCTCGCGGATTTCGGCGCCGCCCACTGGGCCGAGACGATCACGCTGGTCAAGCAGGCCTGCCCGACGATGACGCTCGAGATCCTCGCCGGCGACTTCAAGGGCAACACCGATCTGGTCGATGTCGTCCTCGCCGCCGATCCGGACGTGTTCGCGCACAACCTCGAGACCGTGCCGCGCCTCTCGCGTCAGGTCCGTGTCCAGGCGAGCTACCCGCGCAGCTACAAGATCCTCGAGCACGCTCGCAAGCGCGACGCGGTCACCAAGACCGGCCTGATGCTCGGCCTCGGCGAGACCCGCGAGGAGGTCGAGAGCGTGATCACCGAGCTCGCCGGGCTCGGCGTCGACATCCTGACGCTCGGCCAGTACCTGGCGCCGAGCAAGCAGCACCTCGCGATCGAGCGCTACGTCCATCCGACGGAGTTCGCCGAGCTCGAACAGTTCGCGCTCGCCGCCGGCATCACGCACGTCGTCTCCGGTCCGCTCGTGCGGTCGAGCTACCACGCCGACGGCCAGGCGGCGCTCGTCCGCAACCTGCGCGCCGCGAAGCGTTGATGTCACAGCAGGACGAGTTCTTTCGCGCCGTCGCCTCGCGCAAGCTGGTCCGCCCGAGCGTGCGGGCGATCGTCATCGTCGATCAGGAGGTCCTCGTGCAGCGACCGACCGACGATCCCGAGGCGTGCTACGCGTTCATCGGTGGCGAGTACGAGCTCGGAGACAGCTTCGAGAGCCGGCTCCGCCGGGAATTCGAAGAAGAAACCACCGCGCGCGTGACCGGATGCACCTATCGCTTCGTCGTCGAGAATCGCTTCACCCACGCGGGCCGCGAGATTCATGGACTCGATCACTTCTGCGAGGTCACGCTCGACCGCCGAGAGATCGAGAGCCGCGAGCCCGCGCTCGCCCAGCACTGGCTACCGTTATCGCGCCTCGCCGATCACGATCTTCGTCCGACGGTGGTGCGCGATGCGCTGATCGACGGCACGTGGCGCGAGGCTCGCACCTCGTAACTAGGCGCTGATCGCGCGGTGCCGTCCGCTCTCGTCGGTGCGACGCGCATGCTCGAGGAGCAGGTGCGTGATCGGCATCAGGCCGAGGTCGTTGCTCTCCGGCTCGCACGGTACGAATTCGAAGCGGCCGCAGCGCTGATCGAGCGCCATCATCACCGCGGCGTGTGCCGGCATCATCAGCTCGGCCATCCCGGCATCGACGATCCGCCCATCGGTGACATCGATCCACAGCACGTGCTCGGCGATCAGGAGCAGGCGACCGGTCTGCCGCTCGTGCTCGAGCATGGTCAGGATCGCGGGCAGCCCGATCACCGATAGCTCGCCGGCGAGCACCGCGGGTTGATTCGCCGGCCGCGTCAGCTGCGCCGCCGTGCACCGCCGGAGGAGCTGCTCGATCCCGATCCCGAACAGCTCGTCGGCGGGCTCGCATGGCTCCCGCAGCGCGATGCCGACGCCTGCCGGATCCACCCGGACGATGGCGCCGCGCGTGTGCAGCCGCTTCTGATCGACACCGGCCATCGCGAGCTTGACGACGGTTCCCACCCCGAGTGGCTCCGTGATCGGCAGGAACATGCCGGTGCGCGACAGATCTTGCGAGTGCACGTGATGGCGGACGTGCGCGACCGAGACCTCGATCGGGTGATGGATCTGGTACCTGACTGCTTGCCGCCGCACCGTCTACCCGTCTTACAGAACCTTGCCGCTCGGCCGCCAGCGACAACTTCAGCCAGCACCCCAGCGTTAACCCTGGACGAGATCGACGACGAGCTTGGCGACCAGCGCTCCCGAAACCACGAGCACGGCGATCCGGATCAACCGGGTGCCACCCTTGATCGCGAGCCGCGCGCCGAGCGCTCCGCCGAGCAGCTGCGCCGCCGCCATCGGCAGCGCGAGCTGCCACAGGATCGCGTCCTCGTAGATGAACACCCCGAGCGCCGCCAGGTTCGACGCCACGTTGACGACCTTGGCATCGGCGGTGGCCTGGGTCATCGGCCGGCCGCACAGCGCGACGAAGCCGACGATCAGGAACGTCCCGGTCCCCGGCCCGAAGAAGCCGTCGTAGAACCCGATCGCGACGCTCAGCGCGCAGGCGATTCCGAGGTAGTGGCGGGATAGCTCGCCGGTCCCCGGCGGCTTCTTGATCACCAGCAGCCCCGCGGCGCCGATCAGCATGACGATCACGATCGGGCGCAGCGCGTCCTTGTCGATGCCGCTGACCAGCTCGGCCCCGATCGCCGAGCCGATCAGTGCGAGCGGGAACGTGTACGTCGCCTGCTTGCGATCGACCTGCCCGGCTCGCCAGAACGTCACCAGCGCGGCGATCGAGCCCCACACGCTCTGGCCCTTGTTGGTGCCGAGCGCGAGGTGCGGCGGCAAGCCGGCGGTGAGCAGCGCGGGGACGGTGATCAACCCGCCGCCGCCCGCGATCGCGTCGACGGTACCCGCGAGAAATGCGGTGACCGTCAACAGCGCGATCACCAGCGGATCCATCGGCGTCACCGGCGGGGTGCGAGGTAGAGATCGTCGTCGCCCACGGCGACCACAGCAACGAGCCGGCGCACCATCCGTCGAAGATACACGACGTGCGCGCTATGGTGCCGGCGTGAACATCACGGTCGTCGGAGCCGGTGTCATCGGTCTCACGACAGCGCTCGCGCTCGAGGAGCGCCGGCATCGCGTCCAGGTGGTCGCCAGCGCGAGTGGCGATGCGATCACCTCGGCGGTCGCCGGTGCGGTGTGGTTCCCGTATCGCGTCGGCCCACCCGAGCGGGTCGTCCAGTGGGCATCGAACACGCGCACGTGGCTCGAGGAGCTGGTGCCCACGCGCGAGGCCGGCATCGATCTGCTCGTCGGCTACGAGATCACCGAGACCAGCGATCCGCCGTACTGGACCGCCGCGATCTCCGTCGATCGCGCGCCCGCGCCGGTCACCGATCATCCGATCGCCTGGCGGTTCTCTGCACCGCGTGCCGAGCCGGCCCTGTTCCTGCCGTGGCTCGCAGGGCAGCTGCGCAACCCGATCGAGCACCGCACCATCACCGAGCTCGCCGCCGAGCCCGGCGACCTCGTGATCGATTGCACCGGCCTCGCCGCTCGCGAGCTCGCCGCGGACGACGCGATGTTGCCGCTGCTCGGTCAGGTCGTGATCACCGAGCTCGGTGGTTACGACCCGCGCATCACCGTCACCGACGATCGCGATCCCGACCAGGTGTTCTACGCGATCCCGCGACGTGACGAGCTCGTGCTCGGTGGTTGCTCGCTACCGTGGCCGCCCGGCGCGCCGCCGGTGGTCGATCCGGAGATCACGGATCGGATCCTCGCGCAGGCACACGCGCTCGGCCTCGCGGTCGGGCCGGTCAAGTGCGTGCGTGCGGGGCTGCGGCCGTTCCGTCCCGCGGTGCGGCTCGAGCGCGATCCGGACGACCCGCGCATCATCCACAACTACGGCCACGGCGGCGCCGGCTTCACGCTGTGCCACGGC
>JAEYYY010000248.1 GCA_023430775.1 Pseudomonadota bacterium | reverse complement strand
GACTGAGACTGGTGCCGACGACTCGGTCGAGGTAGCGACCATTCTTTCGGGAGGCGGACTCGGGCCATTCAGCATCGTTTCCGGCGTGAAGCTCGAGACAGCGCGCACGTTTCACACCAGCGTGGTGGCGGGCAATTTCGTGTACGTGATTGGAGGGAGCTCGGGCGACGCGACTCTCGACAGCATCGAAAGGGCAGCGATCAATTCCGATGGGACGCTCGGATCATTCGCTCCGATCGGCAGCTTGGTCACGGCCAGATCGGGCGCGAGTGCGATTGTGGTCGGCAGCTCCGTACTGGTCATGGGCGGCAAGAGCGCGAGCTCGACGTTGCTGGACTCGGTGGAGCGCGCAGCCCTTGGAGCCGGCGACACGCTCGGCTCCTTCTCGCTCGATGCAGCGAGGTTGGAGATCCCGCGCTCCAGATCTGGCGTGGCGATCATTGGGGATCATGTTCACCTCTTCGGGGGCGAGATGGCGGCATCCGGACGCGAGACGACCATCGAACGCATGTCCTTGAACGCGAGCGGTGCTCTCGACAACTTCTCGACGGCTTCGTCGACGCTGAACGGAACTCCTCGCTCCGGCGTGGCGACCGCCGTGATCTCCAATCTGGTCTACATCTTCGGAGGCCAGAACACTGGAGCAAACTCTGGCGAGGTCGACCGAGCCCCTGTCTCCGCTGGCGGGAGCCTGGGGCCTTTCTCAGCGCAAATCGGCGTGCTCTCGCTGGCGCGTGGTCAGCATGCCGCCGCAGTCACAGGAAACGTTGTTCACATCCTTGGCGGCTCAGACCTCGTGAGCTTCCTTGATGACGTCGAGAGCGCGCAGATCCAGACGGACGGAACGCTCGGGACATTTGCCCACGCTCGCACGCTGACACTGCAGCGGAGCTTTCCGAGCGTAGCGGCGATACGTAACACGCTATTGATCTTCGGTGGCAACAACGGCAACCAAGCACAGATCACGAACTACGAACGAGCAAGCATCGACACCGATGGCTCGCTGGGAACATTCTCATCCGCAGGCAGCATTCAGACGGGGCGCAGCCGCCACTGCACCGTGGTGCTTCGCAATTCGATCTACATGATCGGTGGAACCGGCCCCAACGATCAACCACTCGACACCGTCGAGCGGGCGACGATCGCGGCGAACGGGACGCTTGGTTCGTTTGGCAACGTCAATGGTGTGACGTTGACCGCGCCTCGAGCCACGGTTTCGTGCGCGGTGATCGGCAAGTTTCTTTACGTGGTTGGTGGTGATGCCGCCTCTGGGCGCGTCGTCGAGCGTGCCTTGATCAACGCCGATGGCACGATCGGGACCTTCAATGCAGTGACTGCACTGTTACTGGTGCGGCGAGCCGACCACGACGTGCTCCAGTTCGGGAACTCTTTGTTCGTTCTGAGCGGGTCGGGCGCGTCGAATGCACTCCCGACAATTGAACAGACCGTTCTAAAGTAGCGGACCTAGTGATGTCCGTGCTCGACGGGTTTCGCATCCTTGGGCGGATAGAAGAACTCGAAGGGCTTGCGGACGAACCGGCGGAACACGGCGCCGGGCAGCGCGGCCCGCTCGCCGCGGGGCACGTCGCGAGCGCGGAGGGCGACGATCAGCGCGAGCGTGAACGAGACGCCGAAGTTGAGGATGCCGATCACCGCGATGCCGAAGCAGGCGGCGACGAACGGTCCGGTGCCGAGGCCATCGACGCCTGCCGACGACGCGGACAGCGTCAGGCCGCAGGTCGACAGCGTGATGTGGCGGACGTCGAGCGGCAGGCCGAAGAACTTGCCGAAGATCGGCACGAAGGCGAGCAGCACGCCGAGCGACACCGAGCCACCGAAGCCGGCAGCCTGGTTCTCGAGGAAGCGCGCCCAGCGATCCATGCGGGCCTCGCCGAAGCGCTTGCTCCACCGGTGATGGCGGATCGCCTCGGGGAGCCGGCGATAGACCACCCAGTTCTCGAACCAGCCGGCGAACAGGCTCGAGGTCCACAGCAGGATGCCGGTGAGGAAGCCGTAGAAGATCGTCCCCGAGACGAACGGGTTGGGGTTGAACGAGGTGACGGTCTTCTCGGCGGTCGCGAAGTCGATGAACGGATGTCCGGTGATCTGCGTGTAGAGCAGGTCGAACAGCAGCGTCACCACCACGGCAGCCGACACGTTGCCGAGCGCCGCCGCGAACTGCGAGCGCGCGATGCGTGCGATCAGCGGAACGAGCTCGTCGAGCATGCCGGGGCCGGCGCGCTCGCGGATGGTGCCGGCGAGTGCGGCCGCGGTCATCGACGGCTGCTTGGTGGCCAGCGTGAAGCCGATCAGCTGCATGACGACGAAGCTGCCGGCGTAGACCACCGACGACAGCAGGCCATCGAGGAACGGCGAGAACTCGCCCCACTTGACGAGGAACTTGAGGACCGCGGTGCCGAGCGTGAGGAAGCCACCGCCCCACGCCGAGACCAGCATCTTGAACCACTCGCTCCGCGACGAGGTCACGTAGTGCTCGCCGGTGCGGCCCGCGCGCTCGATCACCTTGCGCGCCAGCAACCGCAGGTTGTCGGCCATCAGCTGCGTGAAGCTGCGGCCACCGACGAGGCCGCGACCGACGGCGGCGGTGACCGCGCGGATCTCGTAGGTCGGCTCGATCGAGTCGGTGGTATCGACGAACGGGAGCAACAATTCGATCCGCGACAGCGCGCGCTCGATCGAGTCGATCGAGTACACGACGTCGATCGAGACGCCCGTCTCCTCGAGCGCGTTGCGCACGTGATCGAGGTGCTGGCGCGAGGCATCGATCAGCGGCGGCATCTCGGACGGCTTGGCGCGCGTCAGGTGAAACAGCGGCGACTCGCGCACGCCGGTCTCGAGGGCGCGCATGCGGAACGCTTCGCTCATGCCGATCGCGGCGATCCGCGTGGTCAGCAGGCTGATCGCGTCCATGATCGTCGAGCGCAGCGGCTCCCAGCAGTCGCCGCCGGCGTCCGCGAGGCGGTGCAGCAACGGATCGGCGGCCGGGCCGAGCCACTTCAGATCGTCGAGCTTACGGATGATGTTGCCCGCGAGCCGCCACATCTCGTGCGGCGCCGGTGCCTCGGGCAGGAACCGGCGCGCCAGGCGATCGGTGGTCTCCGCCCACAGACCGCGATCGTTCGGCAGTCCGATCTCGCCGAACAGCTTGATGCCGCGCATCTGCGACAGCACCGAGTACATCGTGCCCTGGAACCGCTTGCGCGCGGACGGGATGCGCTCGAGCGTGACCACCAGCATCTCGAGCCGCGCCAGGGCATCGCCGCCGGCGGTTCCCGGCACCGGCGGGCCTGCGACGACGAACCGCCCGAGCTGCTCGATGGCCGTCGTCTGCTCCTCGAGCCCCGCGCTCGGCTTCATCTTCGCGAGCAGCACCCGCAGCAGCGGGCTCGCCTTCGCGTCGACGGCGCCGATGATCCGGAGGAACTCCTCGCGCGGCGGGAGCTCATCATCGATGACAGCAGCTTGGGGCGCGAGGTCCGGCGATGCCACGGAGACCGTCGATGCTAACACCGACGCGCGCGGGCACGGTCATGACGAGCCTCGAGACGATCCGCTATTCGATCGTCCACTCCGAAGGTGGGACATGGAACGTGGTACGGCCCGTCTCGATCAGGGAGGCCGCGGCGTGCAACTTGCCCGCGAGCGTCGGGATCACCTTGTACTTGGCGCTGAACACCTGCCCGGGTTGCAGGGGATTGACGTAGAGATCGACCTTGCCGTCGGCGACCTCGAAGCGAGACAGCTGTCCCGACGACACCAGCGCCTCGAGCGACGGCCGATCCGGCTGGACGCCGGCCGCCAGCGCATGGCGGATGTGGATGGTCGCGCTGGAGGGTGCGATCGCGGTGAGCGGGATCTCGATCGGCTTGCCGACCTTGCCCGCGAGCTTCGGCGGCAGCTGGAGCTCGAGCCCCTTCTGCACCGTCTGGGTCTCCCACGGTACCCACGCCTCGAGCGCCAGAGAAAACCCGAGGCCGGCCACCGCGGGCTCGGCGGTGATCGACCACTTGTGCGAACCGGCGAGACCGCCTGCTGCACCGTCGAGCACCAGCACGTCCTTGAGCTGCGCGCTGTCGAACTGACCGCTCGCGATCGGGTTGCCGTCCATCGCGAGCGTGATCTTCAGCGACTGCGGCAGCGGTGTCTTGAACAGCTCGAGGATGGCGCGCATGCACGCGAGGTTCGCGACGCCATCGCCCCAGCCGTACGCGGGGACGTAGGAGCCGAGCAGCGTGGTGCCGAGATCCGCGAGCACTGCGTCGATCGGCGGGCCGCCAGCCGGACTCGGGACGCCACTCAGCGCGAGCACCGCGAGGGCCGTCGCCTCGACCCGCGACGGCGTGGTGCCGTCCGCACGGACGACCTTGTCCGGCACCTCGAGGTACTTCGCGCCGTCCTCG
>JAEYYY010000239.1 GCA_023430775.1 Pseudomonadota bacterium | reverse complement strand
ACCCAGCGGCGTGCGGACCTGCTGGAGCGGTCCGGCCGGGCCCCCGTCGACGGTGAAGAACACTTCACGCGCGGCGTGCAGCGGATGCGAGGGCAGCTCCTCGAGCTCGAGCGCGATCTCGACGCAGCAATCGTGCGGTGCGAGGTGCGCCTGCCACTCGGCTGCCGTCTTGGTGGCAAAGATGTCCTGGAGCTGCGACCTGTAGCGCGCCTGCTCCTCTGGCTTGCCCACCAGCTCGGCAACGTTCGGCGTGCGGCCGATCGCCTGGTTGAGCGCGATCCAGAACTTGGGCTCGAGCGCGCCGACCGCGAGATAGCGATCGTCCTTCGTCCTGTAGATCGAGTAGCAAGCGAGCGCGCCGTTGAGCGTCTCCTTGCCGCGCGTCGGCCGGGCTCCGCAATCCATGTTGCCGAGCTCGGCGGCGAGCAGCGCGAGCGAGCCTTCGCACATCGAGATATCGAGGTGTGCGCCCTTGCCGGTGCGGTGCCGACCGACCAGCGCTCCGAGGATCGCGGTGGCGCCCCACAGTGCACCGCCCGCGAGATCGGCGATCTGCACGCCGGGCATCGTCGGTGCGCCATCGGCAACCCCACCGCCCATCGCGAGCACGCCCGCGAGCGCGATGTAGTTGAGGTCGTGGCCCGCGCGATGGACGTACGGACCGGTCTGACCGTAGCCGCTGATCGAGCAGACGACGATCCTGGGATTTCTCGCCGCCAGCGTCTGGTAGCCGATGCCGAGCTTGTCCATGACGCCGGGACGGAACGTCTCGACGACGACATCGGCCTGCTCGACCATCTTCAGGAAGGCATCGCGTTGCGGTGCGGCCTTGAGATCGAGGGCGAGCGATCGCTTGCCGCGGTTGACCGCGAGGTAGCGACCGGAGATGCCGGCCTTGGCCGGAGGAAACGCGCGCAGGTAGTCACCGACGCGCGGATCCTCGACCTTGACGACGTCCGCGCCCATGTCGGCGAGGACCATCGTGAGAAACGGCCCCGGCAGGAGCCGCGATAGATCGAGAACACGGATGCCTGCGAGCGCATCCGCGAGCATCACTAGGCCTTCGGGCGAGCGAGCTCGAACAGCTGCTGGAGCTTCATCGCCAGCGTGACGTCGCCGGAGACGCGGAGCTTGCCGGCGAAGAACAGCTGCATGCCGGCGTTGGGGTCGCCACCGAGCATGGTCTTGAAGTCCTCGTTGGCGACTTCGATCGTGCACTGCGCCTTGTCGCTTGCACCCTTGGTGCAGGTCGGCGGCTTTGCAACGCAATCGACCGTCCACTCGCCACCGCCGTCGCCCGTGATCTTGAACGCGTAGATCGCGTTGAGCTCACCGGCCTTGTCGGGGAACTGCGCGAGCCCCTTCGGAACGAGATCGTCGAACACTTCCTGCGCGCTGCTGGGCATTGCCATGAAACGTATCCTCCGACGCGGGTGTTACCCCGGTCGGAGGTTTGCGGTCAACGCTGACTGTCGGTTGATCTCGGCTCAGTTTCAGGGCTCTTCGGGCATCTGCGCGTCGGAGAACGCGCAGGCCGACTCGCTGCCCTCGGCGGCGCCGAACGCTCCCGTGCTGTCGCCCGCGAGCACGGCGAAGAACGAGCGGTGGAAACCACCATCCCAGCACTCGGAGGCGAGCACGCCTGCGGGGTTTTCGGTGTTGCCGCCCTTCAGCGCGATGTCGGCACGGCCGTCGCCGGTCCCGAGCCAGCGCGAGTGGATGAGCGCCGCCTCGAGCTCCGGACCACCGCCCATGTCGCCCTCGAGACCGAACACCATCTCGCCGCCGCCGTCCTCGCGCTCGTTGTACGCGTAGTTGGCCTCGACCGGCGCGCCCTGATCGTTGGTCGATTCGATGTGGAGCAGCAGCGCCTTCTCCGCGAGGTCGTAAGCGACCTCGACCGTGCCGCGCGCGTTGGGGTCGGCGTCGATCGGGTTGACGCGGCGGCCGGCCTCGAAGTCGATCTCGAACACGCCGTTACCGAGGTTGTCGCCGGGGCGTGCATCCGCGACGCCGCCGATCACCTGCTCGAACTGCGTGTTGTCCTCGAGCTTGCTGCGGCCCGCCAGCGACCACACGTAGGTGTCGTCGCCGTTGTCGGTGACCACGAGCTGATACTCCGCCGGGTCGAGGGCGTCCGAGAACGGGCCCCAGGTGTAGACGTTGCCGTCGATCGTCGTCACCGGGAACTGCACGATCGTGTGGATGAGCACCAGCACCCACGCCGAGCCGCCGTTGAACGTGCGCGTGATGTCGCGCGTCGCGACGTAGAACTCGGCGAGCTGACCGATCGCGCGCTTCTCCGGAAGCTTGATCGACACCTGCTCCGCCGTCGGCAGCGCGCGCGCGATGCCGGGCGGCGACTGGTCCTGCGGGACGCAGGCGGTGAGCGAAGCGACGGTGGCGACGGCGAGGAACTTGGCGGTGATGCTCATGCCTGACCGCTAGAGCAGCTGGTGTGCCGAGCGTCGATCCGCGATCTCGCGAGCTTACGGTGTGGTTTTTTTCGACGGGACTCGTGTCGCACCCGGAGTCGTAGGAGGTGCCGACAGCTCGGGTAGGACCGTGAGCGTATCGCCGTCGTGGAACACCACGACCGCGTCTGCCTCCTCGGCGATCGCCACGCCGATGCGGTCCACGCGCTGGTGCTCGGGCAGCGGGTACACCCACATGAGCACGGCGTTGGCCGCGTAGCCGACGATCAGATCGCGGCGCAGCGAGCTGTCCATGCGGATCGCGATCGCGACATCGCCGACCACCGAGATCGCGCTGGCGAGCACGTCGATGCCCGGCGTCGGCTTCGCGACCTGCGCGCGCAGCGAGCCGGTGGCATCGATGTCGATCAGGTTGATGTCGGGGAACCGCGTGCTCGCGCTCGCGATCCGGATCATCGGGCCCATGTCCGTCAGCCACACCGGCCCGAGGATGCGCGTGTACTCGTTCTCGGTCTGCCACGCGATCTTCTTGGTGCCGCCGGCGTAGGCGACGACGCGGCCGTCGACGTGGGCGATGTCCCAGCTCTTGCCGTGCCACTCGACGTGGACCGGCGGCGGCGTCGCCGCGACGGGCTTGGCCACGCCGGTGATCAGATCGATCGAGATCGCCGCCTCGCCGCGCAGCCACCGCACCGTGCGATCGTCGACCTGCCAGACGCGTTGCTCGCCGCGTTCGGCGATGAAGCTCTCGACCGCCGCGGGCTTGCCGCGGATCGCGATGTACGTGCGCTCGGTGCCGGTGGTCGTCACCACGCGGAGGCAGCCGACCAGCGCCTCGCGATCGCCGACCGCCGGCGGCTTCGCGCAATCACCGATCAGCACGATGTCGTCGCCGACCACCAGCGGAGGCGCGACCTGGGTCCCGGCGGTCTTGGTCCACGCGATCGTGCCGCGCCGCCAGTCCGCGGCGATGAAGCCGAACTGCGACGACGACACCACCGCGAGGTCACCGATGATCACCGGACCACCGAGCGTGAACCGCGGCGTGTCGGGCTTCGCGGGCAACGTGATCACGCGCTCGGGAACCACGCGCGTGTAACCCTCGAGCTCGGGCCACGGCTTGGCGACATCCTGGACCACCGGCGCATCGCGCACCCGCTCGGGCTCCGGCATCGGATCGTCGATCGGCTTCGACTTGCAGCCGAGGGCGACGACGGCGAGGACGAGCGCCTTCATTTGCGCCGGCGCTGGACGCCCGGAAGCTGAGGCGAGGTTTCGGCACGCACCCCGCTGGTGTCGGCGCGCGACAGCGCCGTACCGCGAACCAGCGCCGAGATCCGACCATCCTCGATGATCCACACCACCGGCGAGATCGCGCGATTGCCCGCGGCATCGTAGTGGCGGCGCACCGCCGCCGCGAACCGCGCATCGCTGCCCTCGGTCTGCGCGGTGACCAGCAATCCTCCGCGCGCCGGCGTGGCGGCGAGCAGCACCGGCGCCTCGAGGTGCGCGTGGAGATCGCGCAGCAAGGCCTGATCGAGGAGCTTCTCGGCGGCGTAGAAGCTGCCCGACACCGCGAGCATCTCGATCTCGTTCTGCGCGTCGACCAGCTCGCCGATCTCGATGCCTTCCTCGGCGAGATTGGCCAGCGCCTCCTCCCACGCATCCTCGGGAGACTTCGCCAGCGCCTCGCGCCGGATCATGCCGAACGTGCTCTCGCCATCGACGCCGCAGACGATCACCGGCAGCTCGACGCGCGGACTCTCCGGCAGCAGCGACCGCCACACCAGCTCGTCGAGCTCGACGCCGTCGCGCAGGCGCAAGCTCGGCATCAACCGGGCCTGCGACGCGGGTCGCTTGACCGTCTCCTCGGCCGCGGTCAGCAGGGTGAACAGGCTCTCGTCGCGACCATCCTCGATCACGCGCTGGGCGCGATTGGTGGGGAACAGCGTGGTCGAGGTGCCGCCACCGCTCGGATCGAGTGGCAGCGAGAAGCCGAACGGGACGAGCGCGCGATCGGTGACCACCCAGCGCGCGCCCGAGCCGAACTTCGCGCGCAACAGCTCTCCGGTCAGCGCCGCGAGCTCGAGCACGCGCCGCCAGTACGCGGCCGGGTCGGTCTTCAGCGGCGGTGCCGCGAGGGTCTGATCCTCGAGCATGCGCAGCGCGATCGCGAGATCGCGCGTGCCGACCATCGCGGCGGCGCGATGCGCGAGCTGGCGAAAGCAGCCATCGGCGATCTCGCCGACCACGCTCTCGGCGAACACCGGTGCCGCGACATCGCGCAGCCGCGCCGCGCTCGGCGACACGATCGCGCCGGCGGCGGTCAGCGCCTCGACCAGCTGCGGCGGTGGCTCGGCGACCACGTAGTGCACGGCGACGATGTCGAGCTGCGCGCGCGTCTCGTGGCGCGCGTTGATCACGCGGGTCAGCGCGAACAGGATGCTCGCCGCGAGGTCGCGCTCGATCTGGTCCGCGGAGCGATGGTCGGTCTGGACGGCCACCTGCCGTCCTTCCACCATCGCCGCGAGATCGATCTTGTCGAGCGCGCAGTACATCTCGCTCTGGGATACCGCGAAACCGACGATGTTCAAACGACGAACTAGGTGCCGTCGGGCTTCTGCTTGCGCTTCTCCTGCACCTCGCGGAACCGATCCGCCCAGCCATCGCGATTGACCTGCATGACGCGCGAGATCGCGAGTGCGCCGCGCGGCACGTCCTTGGTCACCGTGCCACCGGCGGCGGTGTACGCGTCGCGGCCGACGGTGACCGGTGCGACCAGCGTGCTGTTCGAGCCGATGAACGCGCCGGCCTCGATCGTGGTCTTGTGCTTGCCGACGCCGTCGTAGTTGCAGGTGATGGTGCCGGCGCCGATGTTGGACTTCGAGCCGATCGAGGCGTCGCCGAGGTAGGCGAGGTGGTTCGCCTTGGCGCCCGCCATCAGGTGCGACTTCTTCGTCTCGACGAAGTTGCCGAGGTGGACGTCCTCGTCGAGCCGCGAGGCCGGGCGGCAATGCGAGAACGGACCGATCTGACAGCGCGGGCCGATCGTCGACTCGGTGAGCACCGAGTGCGGCTTGATGTTGACGCCCTCGCCGATCGAGACGTCGGTCAGCACGCTCCCGAGATCGACGCGCACGCCATCGGCGAGCGACGTCTTGCCGCGCAGCGCGACGTTGGGCCCGAGCCAGACATCCTTGCCGAGCGGGCCGACGTCGGCGTCGATGTACGTCGACGCCGGATCGACCATGGTGACGCCTTCGCGCATCCACGCCTCGTTGATCCGCTTGCGCGCTTCGACCTCGACCCACGCGAGATCGACCTTGTCGTTGATGCCGCTGACCTCGGTGAACGGTGCGTCGATCGCGGTGGCACCGCCGCGTGCGGCGGCCTGCGCCACCAGATCGGTGAGGTAGAGCTCGCCCTTCTTGTTGTCGGCGCGCAGCGTGGTCAGGTCCTTGCGCAGGTGGCCGAGGCGGATCGCGTAGAACCCGGCGTTGGTGTCCTGGATCTGCTTCTGCTCCTCGGTGGCGTCCGAGTGCTCGACGATCTTCATCAGCTTGCCGTTCTCGCGAACGAGACGGCCGTACGGCATCGGCCGCGGCGGCACGGTCGACAGCAGCGCCATGCCGGCGGGAGACTTCTCGCACGCGGACACCAGCTCACTGATCCGTTCGTGTCTGAGCAGCGGGGCGTCGCCGGTCAGGATGACGACGATCCGATCGTCGGGCTCGTTCGCGATCGCCGGCAGCGCGCACTGCACGGCGTGACCGGTGCCTCGCTGCTCGGCCTGGATCGCGACGCCGACCGAATCGGCTCCGAAGCTGGCGTCGAGCGCGGCCTTCACCTGCTCGGACTTGTGACCGAGGATCGCGACGACCTTTCCCGCACCCGCGGCGCGCGCGGAGGTCACCACCCAGTGCAGCAGCGGGCGACCCGCGACCTTGTGGAGCACCTTCGGCGTGTCGCTCTTCATCCGCGTTCCGAGTCCGGCGGCCATGATGAGAACGAGAGGTTGACTGCTCATGCGGAGCGTAACGTAGCGCGCCGCGACCAGGCCTAACAGGCGGCGCGGCGTGATCCGCGATGTGTGTTCGGGCGTACTGTCGAAGGTGTCGCGTCTCCTGGTGCTCACGCTGGTCGCCGCGAGTTGCGGGGAGCTGCATCGCCGGCCGGCGCCGGTCGACGACTCGTCGATCGCGGCCGTGCTCGACGGCAAGTCGGTGAAGCTCGGCCTCGACGGTGCGAAGCTCGCGCGCATCGATCCGGTGCCGGCGGCGCACGCTTCGAACCGCGTCGTCTGGCCGCCGATCGTCGACAGCCACGTCCACGTCACCTACTGGCCGATCGCCGACAAGCTCGCGACCACCGGCATCGCCACCGTTGTCGATCTGGCGGCGCCCGAGAGCGCGCTCGGGACGACGTTTCCACTGCGCGTGATCGCCGCCGGTCCGATGCTGACGCGCCCCGGCGGCTATCCACTCGAGTCGTGGGGCGCCGATGGCTACGGCATCGCGTGCAGCGACGAGACGTGCGTGGCGCAGACGATCGATCGGCTCGCCGGGAAAGGAGCGCGCGTCGTCAAGATCGCGATGGGTGACAACGGGCTCGATGCGAAGCTGGTCCCGATCGCGGTCGCGCGCGCCCACGCGAAGAACCTGAAGGTCGCGGTCCACGCGCTCGGCGATGCGTCGGCGCGGCTCGCCGGAGCTGCCGGCGCCGACCTGCTCGCGCACACGCCGGTCGAGCCACTCGATGACGCCACGATCGCAGCGTGGCGCGGCAAGGCCGTGATCTCGACGCTCGCGGCATTCGGCTCGCCGGTCGCACCCGACAACCTGAAGAAGCTGCGCGCCGCCGGGTGCGTCGTTCTCTACGGGACCGATCTCGGCAACCTGCGCGATCCCGGCCCGTCGACCACGGAGGTTTTGCTCCTCCGGCGGGCCGGTCTCGACGACGCCGCGATCACCGAGGCGATGACCACGGCACCGGCGCGGTTCTGGGGGCTGCCGGCGATCACCGTGGGTAACGACGCGTCCTTCCTGCTCCTCGATCGCGATCCCCGCACCGACGCCAGCGTCCTGCTCCAGCCGTCCGGCGTCTGGCTCCACGGCAAGCGAGTGCGGTAGCACCACGGTCGGCGGATGTAGGCAAATGGGGCTCTCGTAGACAGCGCGCGATCCCCTTCACAGCGTTAGGGCATCGGCCGATACTGGTTGGACATTGGCCTTCGCTGATCCCGAGCAGGTCGATCCCCAGGAGACCACCAAGCCCATCGTGGTTTGTGTGGACGACGACCGTAACAATCTCCAGGCACTGGGGCGGGTGTTGCGCGCGCGTTGCACGGTGCTCCTCGCGTCCGATGGACTCGAAGCACTGGAGCACGTCAACGCGAACGCCGATGTCGCGTGCGTGCTCGCCGACTTGCGCATGCCCGGCCTCGCCGGTGCCGAGCTGCTCGCTCGCGTTGCGCAACTTCGTCCTCACTGTCGACGTGCGGTCGTCACGGGGTTTCCGGAGTCCGACGAGCTGATCTCCGCGATCAACGCCGGTCACCTGCATTACGTCATCACCAAGCCGTGGAAGCTGCAGGACCTGCTCCAGGTCATCGATCAGCTCGTTCACACCTTCAAGCTCGAGCGCGACAACTCGCGGCTGCTCGCGGAGCTCCGCGTCGCCAACGCGCAGCTTCGCGATCACGAGCGCGTGCTCGAAGCGCAGCTCGAGGTCCGCGGCCGCGAGATCAGCGCCGCCACCGAGCAGCTCGCGCAGATGGGGCATCAGCTCGACGCGCTGACGCTGCGCGATTCGTTGACCGGCCTCTACACGCACCGCGCATTTCAGGAGCGGCTCCGCGAGGAGTGCGCGCGTGCGCTTCGCTATGGCCAGCCGATGTCGCTGTTGATCGCCGACATCGATGGCTTCGCGACCGTCAACTACGACCTCGGCTATCAGGTCGGTGACGAGATCCTGCGCCGGATCGCGAGCGTGTTGCAGGACGCCGACGATCGCGTTCGCACGTCCGACATCGTCGCGCGCTACTCCGGTGAAGAGTTCGTCATCCTGTTGCCCGAGACGGCGAAGGCAGGGGCGCTCACCAAGGCGGGACGCTTGCGCGATGCCGTCGCGTCGTCCGACATGCCCGGCGGCAGGAAGCTGTCGGTGTCGATCGGCGTCGCGTGCTTGCCCGAGGACGCCGCCGATCCGGAGGGCCTGTTGACCGCCGCCGAGGCCGCGATCCGTGGCGCCAAGCGCGGCGGTCCGGGCCGCGTGCACTATTTCTCGTCGGAAGATCGCGCGCCGCGCGGTGCATCGCGGCGCAGCTTCGAGCGCATTCGCGAGGCCGAGATCGATCGGTTCCGCCCTTATCAGGAGCGGATGAACGAGGTGACGATGATCCTCAACCGGGATCGCGCGCTGTCGTGCCTGCTCGTCGATCTGTCGCGGCTGCATCGCGTCGAGCTCGATCTCGGCGTCGCGCACCACAGCGAGATCTACGATCACGCGGCCGCCGTGCTCGATCGCATGCGCGGTGACGTGCTCGAGCCCGACGACATGATCTGCCGCACCGGCGACGGCGACGGCTATCTCGTGCTGCTCGGCCCGCGCGGCGCGAAGCGGTTCGATCTCGAGGAGCTCGCCACCAACGTCGAGAAGGGTGTCGAGGTCGCGCTCGCACCGATGGTGACCGAGGTGCTGCGCGAGCAGCCGCGGATCACGGTCGGCTCGGCGCGCGTGCTCGGCAACTCGCTGCTGCGCCCCGAGCGTCTGACGGCGCGCCTCGTCGCCGATGCCCAGGCCGCGACGCGCAACCTGCGCGAGCGCAAGGCACACCGCGATCGCTCGACGCTCCAGGACATCATCCTCGGTGATGGGCTGTCGACCGTCTATCAGCCGATCGTCGACCTCGGCACCGGCGACATCTTCGCGTACGAGGCGCTGACGCGCGGCCCCAAGGGCTCGTCGCTCGAGTCTCCCGCGACGCTGTTCGCGATCGCCGACGAGGTCGATCTCACCGTCGAGCTCGATCGCGCGTGCTTCCGCGGCGCGCTGCGCAACGCGATCACGATGGAGCCGGTGCACCGGCTGTTCGTCAATCTGTTGCCGATGTCGTTCTACGACTCGGCGTTCATCGAGGTCGAGGTCGGCAACCTGCTGACCGCCGCCGGGCTGACACCGGCGAACATCGTCTTCGAGATCACCGAGCGGCTGGCGATCGAGAACTTCGCATCGTTCAAGCGCGCGCTCGCCGCGTACACCGCGATGGGCTTCGGCGTGGCGATCGATGATGTCGGCACGCGGCACTCGAACCTCGAGACCGTGATGTCGCTGCGCCCGCACTTCATCAAGATCTCGGATGTCCTGGTCCGCGGCATCGCGCGCTCGACCGTGAAGCGCGAGATGCTGCGCTCGCTGCGCCACATCGCCGAGACCATCGACGCGGTGATGGTCGCCGAGGGCATCGAGCACGTCGAGGACGTCATCGCGCTGCGCGACCTCGGCCTGCGCTATGGCCAGGGTTACTACATGGCGCGTCCGGCGCCGCCGTTCGTCCAGCTCAAGGACGAGGTGCGCGCCGAGCTCCGGAGCGTGACGCCGAACGTGACGCCGGCGGCGATGGTGCCCAACGACGATGACGAGGACGAGGATCGCGAGCTCGCGATCGCGCGCACGCCGTCGACGTCGGTGCCAAAGGGCAGCCAGATCTTCAGCCAGGGCTCGCAGAACGCGATCCCGCGCAACGCATTCGGACGATCCGAAGACGAGATCACCAGCGACTTCAAGATCGCCACCGAGCCGGATCCGCGACCGCGACCGCGCGCATCCGAGCCGCCGACGAAACAAGAGTCGTCGTCGCCGACGCAGCCGTGGCAGCCGCTGATCGACGACGAAGCCACTAACCCGGGCGAACCCCTGCTCGACAGCTTGCAGAAGCCATCGACAGAAAACACCCCGGACGGCGAGCACGGACCAGGGCGACCGGGTTTAAACTGACCCGGTCCCATGGACCGCAACGCGTTTCATAAGCTCCTGGCCTTCGGCATCGAGCGCGGGGTCTCCGACATCCACTTCGAGGTCGGCTACCCGCCGCACTATCGCCTCCACGGCGAGCTCCTCGGCGCGATCAAGGTCCCCCCGCTGACCATGCAGGACACCGAGTCGATCGCGCGGATGATCCTCGAGGACCGCAACATCACCGTCGACTTCACGCGCCGGTTCACCGAGATCGACGTCTCGTACTCGCTCGCCCAGCGCGGCCGGTTCCGCGCCTCGATCTTCCGCCAGCGCGGCTCGGTGGGCATCGTGATGCGCCTGATCCCGATCCAGGTGCTGTCGCTCGAGCAGCTCAACCTCCCGCCGGTGCTGTCGGAGATCGCCGACGCGCGCCGCGGCCTCGTGCTCGTCACCGGCGCCACCGGCAACGGCAAGACCACCACGCTCGCCGCGATGATGCGCTACATCAACGAGACCCGGCACGCGCACATCATCACGATCGAGGATCCGATCGAGTTCATCCACGAGCCACAGAAGTGCATGATCGTGCAGCGCGAGGTCGGCGCCGATACCGAATCGTTCCGCGACGCGATGACCGCGGCGATGCGCCAGGATCCCGACGTCATCCTGGTAGGCGAGATCCGTGACCGCGAGACTGCCACCACCGCGCTCAAGGCGGCCGAGACCGGGCACCTCGTGCTGTCCGCGATCCACACGCCGGATGCGGTGGCCACGATCCAGCGCTACGTCGGTCTGTTCGAGACCGATGCGCAGGACGTGATCCGCGATCGCCTCGGCGATTGCCTCCAGGCGATCATCTCGCTGCGCCTGCTGGCGTCGAAGGATGGCCGGCGGCGGATCCCCGCCGTCGAGATCCTGCGCGTCACGCGAACGATCCGCGAGTGCGTGCGCGGTGGTCGGCTCGGCGACGTGCCGGATCTGATCCGCAAGGGTCGCGACCTGTACTCGATGCAGCTGTTCGATCAGCACCTGATCGATCTGGTGAACACCGGCTTGATCTCGATGGAGACGGCGATCTACGCGTCGTCGAATCCCGAGGAATTCGAGAGAGCCCTCCGGGTCGAGTAGCTCAGCGACGACCGCGCGCGGGCGGATGGTTGTTCGCCGGCGGCGGAGGTGGCGGCGGAGCGGTGCGTGCCGGCGGAGGCGGCGGTGGTGTCGCGCGCGCGGGCGGCCCTGCGGGACGCGCGGGCGGCGCGTACGTGGGTGGTGCCGTGCGTGCGGGAGGCACGTAGCCGGCCGGTGGCGGTGCGGTGCGCGCGGGAGGCGCGTACGTCGGCGGCGACATCGGACGCGGTGGCGGCCGGTAACCGGGTGGGGGAGGCGGTGGCGCGGTGCGCGTGGGCGGACCGTAATCGCTCGGTGGCGGCACCGCCGGTCCACCGATGGGAACGTTCGGCGGGTGACCCGCGCTACCGACGGGGACCGACGGGATGGTGTTGCTCGGTGCGGGACGATACGTGCCGCCCGCGTTCGGATCGTAGGCGGTGGGTGGACGATCGGGCCCGACGGGAGGTGACGTCACCGGACCCGGCGGTGGGCGATCGAGATCGCGAGCCGGTTGGCGATTCGGCGGCAGATACGGCCGCGGCGGCGGCGATGCCGGCACCAGGTCGTGACCGGCGGGACGCGACTCCGGGCGATAGCCGGGGAACGCCGGCTCCGGACGATCGGCGCTCGGCCGCGGTTGATACGGGCGGCTCGACGGCGCGACGACCTGCGCGGGACGACCATCGCGGTGATCGCGAACGATCGCGCCGCGCGGGAGCCGATCGCGCGGTGACCAGTAGCCGGGCGTGTAGATGTACGTGTCGCCCGAGTAGTCGTAGAACGGCTGGACGTAGACCTGGCCGGCCTGGTCCTGCTCCCAGCGCCCGCTGACCCACACCCATTCGTAACCGTTCCAGTGCCACGAGCCGTCGATCCAGACGTAGCCGTAACCGGGTGACGGCGTCATCTGCTCGAACAGCGGCTCGGGCGGCATCGTCGACACCGCGTACGGTTGCGGCGTGGCGACCGACACACTCGCGGTGCGGCCGTGAGGGTAGTAACCGGCGTTCACGGAAGGCTGGTCGCGAACGACACAACCCGCTTGCGTGGCGAACGCGACACCGATCGCTCCCAGCCACCGCAAACTTTTCATCCGCATACGCTCACGCTCCTGGGATTTTCGAGGAGAAAACCCAACTCTGGGAGAAGTCTAGTTGACGGGGTCTAGCGTCACAAGTACACAAAACGCCGATGAAAACCGTGTTCTCGGGCATCCAGCCGTCGGGCGAGCTTCATCTGGGGAACTACCTGGGTGCCGTCCGCAACTGGGTGGCGCTGCAAGACCAGTACCCGGAGCACCGCAAGATGTACTGCGTGGTCGACTATCACGCGATCACGTCCGACGCGCACGAGCCGAAGGAGATGGGCAAGCGCGTCATCGACATGGTGATCGAGCTGCTCGCGCTCGGCATCGATCCCGAGCGGTCGATCGTGTTCGTGCAGTCGATGGTCCCCGAGCACACCGAGCTCGGCTGGGTGTTCAACACCGTCACCGGGTTCGGCGAGCTCGCGCGGATGACGCAGTTCAAGGACAAGAGCGAGCACCAGCCCGAGAACATCAACGTCGGCCTGTTCGACTATCCGGTGTTACAGGCCGCTGACATCCTGCTCTACCGCGCGGAGCTCGTTCCCGTCGGGCAGGACCAGCTCCAGCACCTCGAGCTCGCGCGCGACATCGCTCGCAAGTTCAACCATCGCTACGGCAAGACGTTCCCCGAGTGTCAGCCCGCGATGACCACCGTCCCCAAGGTGCTCGGCATCGACGGCCAGCAGAAGATGTCGAAGTCGATCGGCAATCACATTCCGATGACGGTGTTCGGCAACGACAAGCAGCTGCGCAAGTACCTCGCGAGGTGCGCCACCGATCCGAAGCGCGTCCAACGAGAGGATCCCGGCAATCCCGACGACTGTCCGACGATCGGACAGTGGCACAAGTCGTTCTCGTCGGAGGCCGACAACGCGTGGGTGCGCGAGGGCTGCACCACCGCCGGCATCGGCTGCGTCGACTGCAAGGGCAAGCTCGCCGACAACATGAACGAGCACTTCAAGGCGTTCGTCGATCGCCGCGCCGAGCTGGTCGCCCATCCGCAGAAGGTCTACGACGTGCTGATCCAGGGCGCGCTGAAGGCGCGCGAGATCGCGATCAAGACGATGGCCGACGTCCACAAGCGGCTTGGCCTGTGGCGGCCGCCCGTGGCAAAGAGCTGATCGGTCATGGCACTCGCCCTCGGCTCTCGACGTTCGACCCTCGCCGGGGTCGCCAGTGCGCTGGCGGCGATGGCGGTCGCCGTCGCGGTCGCGGGCCGTAGCTGTCGCGTCGACGATGCCGGGCCGGAGGTCGCGGTGCGAGACTTCGTCGCCGCGGCGAAGGCGAACGATCGCGAGACCGTGTTCGCGCTGCTGTCACCGACCACGCGGCAGCGACTCGAGGATCAGGCGAAGCGCGCCACCGATCTCGTCGGTGCCGCCGTTCGCTATCAGGCGAAGGATCTGCTCAGCATCGGTAGCTTCGAGGGCGTCGCGCCCACCGACATCACGGTCGTCGAGGAGCAGGGCGATCGCGCGGTGGTCTACGTCGCGTCGATCGCCGGCAAGGCGCGCATCGAGCTGGTGCGCGTCGACGGGCTGTGGCGGATCGACGTGCCGTCGTACGGGCCGGTCACGCCGTAGGCTTCTTCGGCAGCGTGCCGCGCACGATCAGGCCGAGCAGAAACGCGACCGCCGCGACGACCCAGAACAGATACGGGGCGCTCTCGTGCTCGAGGCCGTGCTCGAGCTGCATGCTGAACAGCGAGCCGAGCGCGGTGATCGGGAGGAACGTCGCCGCGATCAGGTTCAGGCGATGGCCGGACTCGAGCACGTGCTCGGAGTTCTTCGCTGCATCCTCGGTTCCCTTCGCGATCGCGTAGTCGAGACCGCTCTTCGCGTGCTGGTGGATCAGCTCGAGCGTGCGCTCGAGATCCTGCGCGTTGTCTCGCAGCGAGATCAGCTGCTGATCGGTCTTCGCATGCTCGCGCGCTTCCTGAAGCGCAGCGTGCATGCCGCGGGCGGCGCGCAGCAGCGGCGCGGTGTCGTGGATCAGCTCGAACCAGTCGGTCGACTTGTGTGCCGCCGCGGCCCGCGCCTCCATCACGTCCTCGGCGTGCTGATACTCCTCGACGACTGCGCGCAGCGCGTTGATCGTATTCGCGCTCGAGCCCGTCGCTCGCCACGATCCATCGGGCCTGCGCCAGAAGATCCTCGCCGCACGTTCCGCGACCTCTGCCCTCGGTGGCTCGTGCAGGATGATCAACAGGTGTCCGTCGTGATGCATCGTGCGCTGTCGCCCCGCGTACGCGCCGAGGCGATCGCGGAACACCTGCGGCACTTCCCAGTTGTGTGGAATCACCTTCGACATGTGCCGGCACCGTAAGACCGGCCGTGCGCATGCGCACCGGCTCCGGCAAAGGCGTGGACCGATTCAGCGCGCAACGAATTCTTGCGACGCGGCATCGTCGGAAATGCGTGCCGTACCGGTTCGGGTTATGAGCCTTATATGAAATCGCTTGCGGCCATCGCCGCGCTCCTGCTCGCCGCCTGTCCCAATGGCGGAGCCAAGTATCCGCAGCCCTCGAACGCCACCACCGTCGAGCAGGTGATCGCGAAGCTCGATGCGGCTCGCAAGGCGCGCACGTCGTTCCGCGTCGAGACGCTGATGGACTACTGGCTCGGCAAGGACCGCGCGAAGGGCACGGTCTACGTGATGGGCACCGCGGAGAAGCAGGTCCGGTTCAACGCGATCAAACCAGATGGCAACGTGCTCGTCGACATGGCGTGCGACGGCGCCAACTTCACGTACGTCGACTTCCAGAACAACTGCCAGCTCGCGGGGCCGTGCAACAAGCGGTCGATCGCGTCGCTGTTGCGCGTCGAGCTCGAGCCCGAGGACTTCCATCACCTCGCGCAGGGCACGCCACCCGTGATGGCGAACACGACCGGCACCGTGACGTGGGATGCCAGCAAGGGGTACGAGCGGGTCAAGCTCGAAGGTCCGGACGGCACCCAGAACCTGGTGATCGATGCGCGCGGCGAGAACTTCGACGTGCTGTCGGCCGAGCTGGTCGGCAAGGATGGCAAGGCCGTGTGGTCGGTCGAGAACACCGACTTCCGCACCATCGAGGACGCGAACAAGGTCAAGCAGCGCGTCCCGGGCAAGACCCGGTTCAAGTCGCCCCGGGAGGGCGCCGACCTCCTGGTCGAGTGGAAGGACGACCAGCGTGCGATCAACCTCCCGCTGGAACCGGCGAAGTTCACGGTGCCGATTCCGGCCGGGTTACCGGCCTGTGGGGCCTCTACGGCGGGTGCCGCACAAACATCCCCTACGGCAAAAAGTCCCTGATCTACCCGGGCTCGTTCGATAATTGATGGTGGGGACGCTACGAATAGCGGAGCCACCGGCCGGTGTTTCAAAAGTGCTGTAGACGCAGCGCGCCGGCATGAACGCCATGGGGAACATCCGCGATAGCAACAACGACCGCACCATGGTCGAGCGCATCGATCCGCTCATGGGGACGGTGATCGAGGGCCACTACCGGATCGACTTCCGTCTCGCGTCCGGTGGCTTCGGTGCGATCTACCGCGCGACGCACCTGACCACCGGCGAGCAGTACGCGCTCAAGATCCTGCACGGCGAGCTGGCGACCAGCGACGCGCGCGTGATCCTGCGCTTCCGCCGCGAGGCCGAGACCCTCGCGCAGCTCAAGAACCCGAACACCATCCAGGCCTACGGTCACGGCGAAGCGCCCGACGGCTCGCTCTACATCGTGATGGAGCTGCTCGATGGCGAGAGCCTGTACGAGCAGTTCCGCGCGAAGGGCCCGCTGCCGTGGGAGCGCGTGGTGCGGATCGGCCGTCAGATCTGCAACTCGCTCGCGGAGGCGCACGCGCTCGGCATCGTCCACCGCGATCTCAAGCCGGCGAACATCCACCTCGAGACCAAGGACGGCACGCCCGACTTCGTCAAGGTGCTCGACTTCGGCATCGCCAAGCTCACCGGGGAGACCAGCGGCGTCGATTCGACGGAGCTGACCCAGGCCGGTCAGATGATCGGCACGTTCGATTACATGGCACCGGAGCAGATGGTCGGCGGTCAGTGCACCGGCAAGACCGACATCTACACGCTCGGCGTCGTGCTCTACGAGATGATCTGCGGCCGGCGGCCGTTCGCCGATGCCGCGAGCCCGACCGCGATGCTCGCCGCGTTGCTGACGCAGCTACCCCCACCGCTCGGCGTACGCGGCGTTCCCGGCGAGCTCGAACGCATCTTGCGCCGGTGCCTCGAACGGGAGCCGCAGCATCGCTACGACGACGTCGGCGAGCTCGCCGCCGATCTCGATCGCCTGCTCGCGTCGCTGCAGGAGGGCGTGACACGCAAGCTTCACACGCCGCCGCCGGTGATCGTCGATGCCGAGGCGACCGTCGTCGCGCAGCCGCGCGCGAAGCGCGGCACGCCACCGCATCCGGCGGTCACCGTCGATCAACGTCCTCGTCGCGGCAGCGAGCCGCCACCGGTCGAGCGAGCAAAACGCGATAGCTCGCCGCCGAATCCGAACGTGATCCGTCGCGAAGGCAGCGCTCCGGTGATCCCGAATCCGAGCGCCGAGGCACGCGCGCGGCGCGACAGCCAGCCCGCGGTCAACGTGGTGCGCCGCGACTCGCAACCGGTGCCGCTCGCAAAGAAGGAGCGCGATTCGCAGCCGGTGCTGCTGGTGAAGAAAGACCGCGACTCGCAGCCGGTGCCGCTGGCGAGGAGAGAGGATCCCGGCGCCTGGCAATCGCTCCAGATCCCGAAGCGCGATCCGGGTCGCGAGTCGCAACCGGCGGCGCGCTACGACGGCCGCGATTCGCAGAACGTGCCGGTGTATCGCGACAACCGCGAAGGCTCGCAACCGGTCAAGGTGCCCGAGCAGCCGGCGTACGGCGCGTATCCGCAGTATCCCGGCTATCCGAACCAGACGCCGGCGCCGCAGATCCAGCCGCCTGCTCCGATCCAGCCGCCGCCGCACATGGCGACGCCCGTGCATCACGTGGCGCCGCAGCCGATCCCGCCGACGCCGTCACCGGATCCGCGCGTCGCGCTCGCAGTGGTCGATCCGAACGCGTGGCGCAATCAAACGCCGTCGCGCGGCAGCATCCTCGAACCGCGTGGTTACGACATGGCCGCCTCGCACTCGCGCGATGTCATGGTGCGCCGCGTGGTGTGGGCGATGGCACTCGTGCTCGGCGTGATCCTCGTGCTGGTGGTTGCCAGCCGGTTGTGAAAGTCCGCATTCGCTCGTGCGTTGACTTGTCGCCCACGGTTTTTTGATTCGACGGATCACCAGGAGTGACGGTCACATGACGCGTGCCATCACGGCGTTGCGCGATCCGTCGTGACCACGCTTTCGTAGTTGTCGTCGAGAGGCAGTAACGACGAAGCGCGGTGTCTACCGCTGGCTGCGTCGACGACGACACAGCTCTCCGAGTGGAGAGGTGTCTCGTTTATTCACACTGGTTCTCGAAGGCTTGCGGAGCCATGAGTCTCATCACGACACGAATAAGACGACCGTGCGTTTGGTTGCATGAAGGTACTTCGATGACCTGTGTTGCATGCACCGGATCCAGCACGCCGAGCACGACCTTCTGTGGTCAGTGCGGCGGACGCGTTGGTGCACAGCCCAGCGATCCGCTCCTCGGCAAGGCGCTCGACGGTCGTTACTTGATCGAGTCGAAGATCGCGGCCGGTGGGTTCGGCACCGTATATCGCGGGCGTTCGCTCGAGGCCGGTCGGTCGAACGAGATGTTCGCGATCAAGGTGCTGCAGAGCCAGCACTCGAGTGATCCGTCGGTGAGCGCGCGGTTCCGTCGCGAGGCCGTGGCGATGTCGAGCCTCGCCAATCGCCATACGGTGACCACGTACGAGCTCGGCGAGGACGCGAACAACACGCGCTTCATCGTCATGGAGCTGCTCGAAGGCGAGAGCCTGCAGGATCGGTTCTCCGCGTGCGGTGCACTGCACTGGCGCACGGTGCTGTCGATCGCCCGCGCGGTCTGCGAGTCGCTCGCGGAGGCGCACGCGCTCGGCATCGTCCACCGCGATCTCAAGCCGGCCAACATCTTCCTCACCCAGAAGCCGACGCCCGACTACGTCAAGGTGCTCGACTTCGGCATCGCCAAGATCCTCCACGGCAGCAACATGCACGACGGCACCGAGCTGACGCGGATCGGTCAGGCGATCGGCACGCTCGAGTACATGTCGCCCGAGCAGCTGATCGGTGGCGAGCTCGACAATCGCACCGACATCTACACGCTCGGCGTCGTCGCCTACGAGATGATCGTCGGCCACCGTCCGTTCTCGGACGTCACCGGCGCGACCGGCCTGGTCACCGCGCTGATGACGCGCCGGCCGCCGCCGCCGTCGACGCTCGTCCGCGGCTTGCCGCCCGGCCTCGATGGCGTGCTGCTGCGCTGCCTCGAGCGCGACGCACCCGATCGCTATGCAGACGTCCGCGAGCTCGCGCACGCGATCGATCGCCTGCTCGCGACCAAGGACGACCTGAACAGCACCCAACACCAGTGGGGCGGCGCGAAGCTTCCGCCGCGCGCACCGGTGCTGTTCGATGACGCGGAGGACGAGATCACGCAGATCGATGCTCGGTCGCCGTTCGACAGCAAGCCGCCCGTCGACGAGACGACCATCACGCCGCGCAGCGCGCTGGCTCAGCAGATCGTCCCGGTCGTCGATGTTCACGCCGAGGCTGTGGTACGGGCGCAGCTGACAGGTGCCGAAGCACTGGCTCCTCGCAGCTGGCGCGTCCAGGGCACGGGGACGCCGTTCGCCGAGTCGACCCACAGTGGCTTCGACTTCTCGGATTCGTCGCAGGCGGGCATGCAGTTCGACGATCGCACCGGCGCACGGCCGCTCTACGCGACCGAGTGGGCGATCGGCACCGAGGCCACCGCGGACGCACCGCTGCCGCGGTTCCCCGTCGGTTCGAGTCCGGTGATCGAGGAGCGCCCGGTGATGCAGCCCGGCGGCACGGCGATGGAGCAGGATGCGATGGAAGCGGCGGTGTTGCCGCCGGCTCCTGCGCGCACCAGCGTCGTCAAGCTCGCCCTGTGGTCGATCGTCCTGATCTCGATCGGCCTCGGCATCGGCGCCACCATCGCGACTCTCGCGACCTGACCTCCGATCCACCCACGCGGCTAGGTCGTAGGTCCGTCACGGAGGAACGATGACCAAGTGTGCCCCTGTGTTTGCGGTTGCCTGTGCAATGTTCGCTGTTGGCTGCGGTAGCGATGGGGAGGGCGACGACCCGCCCGCCGGCGAGTGCAGCGCCGACATGTTCGAGAAGTACGGCCAAGCGGGGTTCGAGGCCGTCAACGCGAACATCCTGGCGAACGTCGGGACGGTGAGCGCGATGAACCCGTCGCCGATCGGCGATTCGTTCAAGGGCCTGTCGCAGGCCGACGTCTCGCGCGTCGAGGCGAACCTGCTCGACTTCCTGATCTTCGTCTACGGCGGCCCCAACAACTACCAGGGCGAATCGATGGAAGACGCTCACGTCGGCCTCGACATCACGTCGGCGCAATACGACGCGTTCGTCGGCATGGTGGTCGTGCCCGCGCTGCAAGACGCCGGCGTCGATCCCGACGACATCACCAACTGCTTTGCGCCGCCGGTCACCGACGCGTCGTTCAAGGCGTCGATGCTGAACAAGTAAGATGGCGAAGCGTCGTCGCATCAAGTGGGTGCTCGGGGCGGTCGCGGGGGCGTTCGCGTTGACCGCGCTGGCACACACGCCGGTCGGGCTCCAGGCGATCGCGTACGTCACCGGCTCCGATGGCTGTCCGTTCGGCGGCGCGAAGCAACCGATGACGGCGTCGGCCGCCGAGGAGCTGCGCGTCGCGAAGCTCGAGCGCGGCACGACGATCGCACCGGCGCGCCCGGCGCACGGCTTCCAGCTCGATGCCGATCGCCGCGCCGACATCGAGGCGTGGATCGCGAAGCACGACCTGGCGTGCAAGACCGACAGGTCCGGCGCCGGCATTCGCTGCGAGCACGTCGACACGGCGAAGCTGCCCGAGCCGATCGCGAACCTCGAGGCCGTGATCTCGTTCGGCTTCGACCGCGACGACAGGCTCGTCAGCTTGCAGCTCCAGAGTGCGAGCACGACGGCTAGGTCGCGCGTGCTCGAGGTCGCGGGCGCGGCGATGACCGCGCTCGAGCAGCTCGGCGGTGCGACCTCGCGCGGCGACGAGCTGGCGTCCTCGAAGTTCGTCCATCGCTCGACGAAGGTCGCGTTTCGCGACTACACGGCGAGCGTGATCGCGAGCAACGTCGGGACGCGCCTGATGATGAGCGAGACCGTGCAGTCGATTCCGACGCCCGGTCCCGTCGCCAGCCGCTGAGCCCGGCTACGATGGCGTCCCTTGCTCGGGACACGCCACAGACGTGCGATCGCGCTGATCGTCGGCGTGCTGTGGCTGCTCGGCGTCGAGGTGTTGCCGAACCTGCACCTCGCGGTTCACGCCGACGACCACACGCACGCGAGCGACGGCACGATCACGCAGGCCGGCGAGCACCGGCACGGCGACCGCGTGCACGTGCACGGCAAGCCGGCCTCCGAGAAGAAGCAGACGAAGAGGAAGCAGCAACGACGCGACCAGCTCGCGTTCGATGACGTCGAGCTCGCGCACGACGCGGCCGGCCTCGCGCACCACGCGATCGCGCTCCACCAGCCGGCGCCGCCGGTGCTCGCACCGCTCGCGGTCGATTCACCGAGCCTCGTGGTCGAGCATCCCGTCGACGGGCTCGCCACCTCGTTCGCGCTCCATCGTCCGCAGGCGCGCGGTCCACCGGCGTAGGCGACTCGACCGATCCTTGTTCGTCGCTCTCCTCGTCTCGTGGAGTCGTCATGTCGTTTCGTCTTGTCGGCGCCGTGCTCGGCGTCGGGCTCGCTAGCCGTGCACACGCTCATCCCGATCATCCGGAACCCGAACCACTCGATCCACAGGTCTTCGATGGCGCGGCGGGCGAGACCATCGAGGTCACGTCCGATGCTCCGGCGGAGTCCGCATCGTCCGTGCATCTCGATCGCGATCAGCTTCGCTATCGCTCTCGCACGCAGCCGTCCGACATCCTGCGCCAGATTCCCGGGCTCGTGGTCTCGCAGCACGCGGGCGGCGGCAAGAGCGATCAGTACTTCATCCGTGGCTTCGACGCCGATCACGGCACCGACGTCGCGATCTTCGCGGATGGCATTCCGGTCAACCTGACATCGCACGGCCACGGCCAGGGCTATGCCGATACCCACTGGATGATCCCCGAGACCATCCACAGCGTCGCGATGCACAAGGGGCCCTACGCCGCGCGCTACGGCGACTTCTACACCGCCGGTGCGCTCGAGCTGCGAACGATCGACGAGGTCGAGGGGCCCACGATCTGGATCGCCGGCTCGACGCCGCTCGCGAGCGGCCAGCGCTTCGCACGGCTCGACCGCCGGCTCGTCGGCATGGCGAGTCCCGATCTGAGGTCCGGCGACCAGGCGTTGCTCGCCGTCGCGGTCGGCGAGGCGGATGGTCCATTCATCAACGAGCAGGACTTCCGGCAGGGCAACGCGCTGATCAAGTGGCAGGGCACCGCCGGACCGGGCCGGCTGCGGCTCGCGACCACGTGGTACGCGGGACGGTGGACCCAGTCGGGGCAGTTGCCCGAAGGCGAGATCGCGGCCGGCCGGCTCGATCGCTTCGGCTCGCTCGATCCGACGGAAGGTGGCGTCGCATCGCGCGCCAGCGCCCAGCTCGCGTACGGCGTCGACAACCAGGAGACGCGGTCGTCGTGGCGCGCGATGGCGTATGCGGTGTCGAACCGGCTCCGGCTGTACTCGAACTTCACGCTGTTCGCGCGCGACGAGGTCGACGGCGATCAGATCGAGCAGACCGACGCGCGCACGCTGTACGGCTTCGACGGCGCGTACGAGAAGTTCGTCACCACCGGCCGCGTCGAGACGCGGATCACCGCCGGCGTGCAGCTGCGCGCCGACGACGTCGAGACCTCGCTGTGGCAGACGGCGCAGCGCCATCGCCTCGCGGCATGCTTCGACGAGGGCGCGAATCCGTGCAACCACACCGAGAACCGGATCCGCGGCATCGGCGCGTACGTCGAGGCCAACGTGATGCCGGCGAGCTGGCTCCACGTGTTTCCCGGTGTGCGCATCGATCAGCTCACCTGGGACGTCGAGGATCTCGATCTCGAGACCGTGACCTCGAGCGCGACGACGGGTGGCAGCGCCCAGCGCGCGATCGTCAGCCCGAAGCTCTCGGTCGAGCTCCACGCCGACGACCAGATCAGCTTCTTCTTCAACAGCGGACTCGGCTTTCACAGCAACGACGCGCGTGCGGCGGTGAGCTCGAACGGGAAGGGCGCCCTCGCGCGTGCCTACGGCGCGGAGGCGGGCGTGCGCATGAAGCCGCACCCACGCGCGAGGCTGTCGGCGGACGTCTGGTATCTGCGGCTGACCTCCGAGCAGGTGTGGAGCGGCGACGCCGGCGGCACCGAGCCCTCGGATCCGACGCGCCGGTTCGGGCTCGATGTCGAGGGGTCCCTCGCCGCGACACCGTGGCTGTCGCTCGATGCGAACCTGACGTTCGCGCGCGCCACGCTGGTCGCCAATCGCGGCAACGGCGGAGCACTCGCACTCGCGCCGCGCTGGATGGGCTCCGGCGGCATCGCGGTCCACGACAAGCGCAGCTTCGTGTCCCTGCGCGCGCGGGGCATCGGTGATCGCCCCGGCAACGACGATGGCTCGCTGACCGCCGAGGGCTATCTGATCCTGGACCTGGTCGCCGGCACGACGTTCGGCAAGCTCGGGATCGAGCTCACGGTGAATAACCTCCTGAATGCCGAGTGGCGCGAGGCCCAGTTCGCCGAGGAGTCGCGCGTGGTGTCGATGGGCGCGCTAAAGGAGCAGATGCACTTCACTCCCGGCATGCCGGCGACCGTCACGCTGACCGCCAAGTGCGCATTCTGACGCTGGTTTCCAGACCTCGATCCGGTCGTCCGACATCGTCGTAATAACCGGCGATGGGGAGACGGCAACACCGCCGCCGCGGGCTCGCGATCGTCGCGTGTCTCCTGTGGCTGCTCGGCACCGAGGTGCTGCCGGCCGTCCACCTCGCCCACCACGACGATCACCACACGCACGGCGCGAACGGCGCGGTCGTCGACGTCGATCACGGCGACCACCACCACGCGGTCGCGAAGTCTTCTGCGGAGCATCGCGAACGCGATCTCGCGCAGCTCGCCATCGACCACCCGGTCGAGCCCGGCCACCAGGCCGGCGGCGTCGCCCATCACGCGGTCGCGGTGCTCCAGGCAGCGCCGCCCGCGCTTCCACCCGTCATCCAGCTCGAAGCACACGTCGTCCCGACAGTGGTCGCGCTCCCAGCGATCGCGATCGGGACCCAGCCGTCGGCACGCGGTCCTCCCTCGCAGGCGTAGTCACCGACTCGCGATCGCGTCACGCGCTCGCACGCGTGCATGCCCAGGCATGTACGTGCACGCCACCGGTCTGTCCGCAGATCACTTCGAGGGAGCTCCATGCGTTCCTACCTGTTCTCGATCCTCGTGCTCGCGCCGTCGATCGCTCGCGGCGACCAGCTGCCGGCGACGTCGGATGACGAGCTGCTGCGCTACATCGCGGAGGCGGAGGCCGAGGCGGAAGCGGGCCGCGGCGAGGTGATCACCGTCGAGAGCGACGCGTCGCCCGTCGACACGCCGAGCGCCGGTGTGCGCGTCGTCTCGGGTCGCGCCCTCGAGCTCACCCCGCACAAGAACGCCGACGACTACCTCCGACTCGTGCCGGGCCTCTACACGAGCCAGCACGGCAGCGAAGGCAAGGCTCAGCAGCTGTTCCTGCGCGGCTTCGACGCGGTGCACGGCTCGGACGTCGCCATTCGCGTCGCCGGCATCCCGATCAACGAGCAGTCGAACGTTCACGGCCAGGGCTACGCGGACCTCGGGTTCGTGGTCACCGAGGCCGTCGCCGGCATGACGTCGCGCAAGGGGCCGTTCGATCTCGAACAGGGCTGGTTCGCGACGGCGGGCTCGATCGATTTCTCGCTCGGCGTCGCGAACCGCGGCAAGCGCATCGGCTACCAGCTCGGCAGCACCAATCGCCACCGCATCGCCCTCGTCGACGCGCCGACCGGCGGTCCGGAGGCGCAGTTCGTCGCGCTCGATCTGATGCACGACGAGGGCTACGGTCAGAACCGCGGCTCGCAGCACGGCACCGTGCTCGCGCAGACCGAGGTCGAGATCGGTCGCTGGCAGCTGCGCCCGCTGATCGCCGGCTACTGGGGACAGTTCGGCGAGCCCGGCGTGATCGCGATCGATGACATTCGCCGCGGCACGTTCGGTCGCATGGACGCGCCGGCGGCCGCGCTCGGCGGCACGTCGCAGCGCGCGATCGGTGGTGTCAGCGGCAGCTACAAGCGCGGTGGCGACGAGGTGCTGGCCTCGACGTACGGCGGCTATCGCCAGCTGGCGATCGCCGAGAACTTCACCGGCTTCCTCGAGAACGCCGAGCTCGGCGACACCCGCGCGCAGGAGCACGCGGCGATCACCGCGGGTGGCCGCGTCGCCTGGCGTCATCGCCTCGCCAAGGGCGTCCGCTTGGTGACGGGCGCCGAGCTGTCGCACGACCGGATCGATCAGCTCGAGAATCGCGAGTCGACCGCCGGTGAGGTGTGGCGCAACGAGCGCTCGCTCCTCGCCAACGTGACGTCGGCGAGCGCGTGGTCGGGCATCGAGGCGCGCAAGGGGCGCGTGATCGCCACCGGCGGTGCGCGCGTCGACGCGCTGGCCGTGACCGCCCGCGATCGTCTCGATCCGATGGCGAGCGGCGACGGCGTCCTCGGTGCGGTGTCGCCGCGCATCGCCGTGGCG
>JAEYYY010000343.1 GCA_023430775.1 Pseudomonadota bacterium | reverse complement strand
ACCGCCGCCGCGATGCCGGCGTGGCGAGCCCCGAAACGCCGGTGGACGCGGGCGTCGTCGACGGGCGACGACGTCGCCGCGATGCCGGCGTGGTCGACGCGGGGATCGGCGACACGGAAGCCGGCGCCGCCGGGGTGACCGACGCCGGGGTGATCGATGCCGACGCCGGCGAGTACCTCGACGCCGGCGAATACCTCGACGCCGGGGTGGATGCCGGCGTCGATGCCGCCGTCGTGGTCGATGCCGGCACACCGGATGCGCGGTCGGCGATCGTCGGCGAGCCGGCACCCGAGCCGATCACCGCACCGACCGCGAAGACCACCACCGAGAGCACGCTGTTCGCGATCAAGGTGATCGGCGGGCTGATCGCGCTGCTCGTCATCGCCTACCTCGGCGCGCACCGCCGCGTCGTTCGCTTCCAGGAGCAGCTCGGCATCAGCGGCGTGATCACGGCCGGCTTCCCGTTCATCGCCCTCGGCCTGGTCGCCAGCCTCGGTCCGGTCGGCATCCTCAGCGGCCAGGTCCTCGACAACCTGCGACCGCTGATGTTCTTCGGCCTCGGCTGGCTCGGCTTCATCATCGGAGCGCAGCTCGACATCCGCGTGCTCGAGCGCGTGCCGCGCGGCACCGCGTACGTGATCGTCGTCGAATCGATCGCGCCGTTCCTCGTCGTCGGCGTCGGGTGCGGTGCGGTGATGATCGCGCTCGGCTCGTCGCTGCGCGATCCGATCGTGTGGCGCGACGCGATCCTCCTCGGCACCGCCGCGGCGATGACGGCGCCGAGGAAGTTCCGCGGCTTCGCGAACCGGACCTGGCGCGAGAACCACGGCGCCGACGTCCTGCTCGCACAGCTCGACGAGCTGGTCGGCGTGCTCGGCCTGCTGTTCATCACCGCGTACTTCCGGCCGGAGTCGACGACCTGGCAGATGCCGAGCACCGCATGGCTGTTCGTGTCGCTCGGCGTCGGCGTGGCGATCGGCGTCCTGATCTTCACGATGGTCCGGTTGCCGACGACGAACGCCGAGTTCTTCGCCGTGCTCCTCGGCGGCATCGCGCTGGCCTCCGGGTTCGCCGGCTACTTCGACCTGTCGCCGATCGTGATCTGCTTCATCGCAGGCACGCTGGTCACCAACTTCCCGAACGATCAGCGCGACAACATCTTCCGCATCCTCCGGCACCTCGAGCGGCCGGTTCACCTGCTGTTCTTGATCATCGCCGGCGCGCTGTGGAACGTCACCGACTGGCGCGGCTGGCTGCTCGTCCCGGTGTTCGTGGCGGCGCGCGTGCTCGGCAAGTGGCTCGGCATCGTGACCTCGAAGCGCGCGCTCGGCACGCGGATGCCGGAGCGCTTCCTCGAGCAGCGCACCCTCGTGGCGCCGCTGTCCGCACTGTCGACGGCGCTGGTGATCAGCTTCGCCGGCAGCAACAGCGGCACCATCGCGTGGGTGGTGACCGCGGTGATCGGTGGCTCGGCCATCACCGAGCTGCTGATCCCTCCGACCTCCACCGTTCCACCACCTCCCCCGAGCGCGTCGATCGACGAGCTCGATGGCAATGACGATGACGACGACTTCGAGAAGGAGACGGACTCGGGGGTCAATCCATGATCCCGATCCTGATCCTGGTCGCGCTCGGCGGCCTGATGCACGCCGCCGGCACGTTCACGTCCGCGACGTCGAGCGGCACGCTGCTGTCATTCGGCTACCTGCTGCTCGCGGCGTACTTCGCCGGGCGCCTGGTGACGCGCATCGGCCTGCCGCGCCTGGTCGGCTATCTGCTCGCCGGCGTGCTGTCCGGTCCGTTCGTGCTCGAGCTGGTGACCACGCAGATGACCGGCAAGCTGCGCATCGTCAACAGCGTGGCGACCTGCATCCTCGGTCTGGTCGCCGGCGCCGAGCTCAACCTCGAGCGCATCCGGCCGATCATGAAGACGATCCGCGCCGCGATGGTGTTCGCGGTGATCGGCTCGATGTTCGCGCTCGCCGGCTTGCTGTTCGCGATCCGCCCGCTGCTACCGATGTTCGACGGTGTCCCCGTCGTCGAGGCGCTCGCGATCTGTGCCGTCGTCGGCGTCGCGCTGACGCCGCAGTCGCCGGCGATCGTGCTCGCGATGCTGTCGGAGACCCGCGCCGACGGCAAGCTCAGCCAGCTGTTCCTCGCCATGGTGGTGGTCGCGGACCTCGTCGTCGTCATCACCTACTCCCTCGTCGCCGCGGTCGGCAGCGCGCTGCTCGGCACCGGCATCGACGTCGGCGCCACCGCGCTCGCCGTCGGCTGGGAGCTGCTCGGCTCGATCGCGTTCGGCATCGCGATCGGCATGCTGCTCGGCCTGTTCCTGCGCGTGGTCAAGGAAGGTGCGCCGCTGTTCGCGCTGATGGTGTGCGTGGTGGTCGCCGAGATCGGCCGTCGCATCCACCTCGATCCGCTGATCGTCATGCTCGCCGCCGGCATCTATCTCGAGAACTTCGCGCGCGCCGATGCCAGCGGCCTGATCCACGACTTCGAGAACGCGCAGCTGCCGGTGTTCCTCGTCTGGTTCGCGCTCGCCGGGATGCGCCTCGATATCTATCAGCTGTGGGCGCTGATCATCCCGGTGATGATGATCGTCATCGTGCGCGCCGGCTGGTTCTTCCTCGGGATGAAGATCGCCAGCGCGCGCACCCACGCCGATCCGGCGATCGCGAAGTACGGCTGGATCGGCTTGATCCCCCAGGCGGGCCTGTCGCTGGCGCTCGTCGTCGTCATCCAGAGTGCGTTTCCCACCTTCGGACAATCCGCGGCGCTGCTGATGTTGAGCGTGCTCGGCGTCAACCAGCTGATCTCGCCGCTGCTGCTGCGGTTCGCGCTCGTTCGCGGCGGCGAGGTCGGCAAGAAGGACACGACCGACTTCGCGGCCGGCGTCCGGGTCGAGACCCAGCCGCCGGTCGAAAAACAGGCATAAGCTCCCTGCGTGGACAATCCGCGCACCCGGCGAGCACTGGCCAATCGGTGGGACAATCTTCCGTCGCTCGAAACGCTCCGCGTGTTCGCCGCGGTCGCGGAGCTCGAGAGCTTTCGCGGCGCCGGCATCGCGCTCGACTTGCCCCGCTCGACGGTGAGTCGCCGGCTCGCCGAGCTCGAGACCGCGCTCGACACCCGCCTGCTCCAGCGCACCACGCGCCGGGTCAAGCTGACCCATGCGGGCGAGATCTTCCTCGCGGACATCGCGCCTGCGCTGCAGCAGCTCGGCGATGCCTCGCAACGGATCGTCGATGCCACCAAGGAGCCGCGCGGGCTGGTGCGGATGACGGCGACGAACTCGATGGCCGAGCGACTGGGGGCGATCCTGCTCGATCTGCTCGACACCCACCCGCACGTCCGCGTCGAGCTCGAGCTGACGAATCGCAACGTCGATCTGATCGGCGAGGGCTTCGATCTCGCCCTGCGCGCCGGCAAGCTCGGCGACTCGTCGCTGGTGGCACGCCAGCTGCCGGCCGGGGTCCAGGGGTACTACGCGAGCCCCGACTATCTCGCCGCCCATCCGCGGATCGGTCATCCGTCGCAGCTCGTCGATCATCCGTGCATCGTGTTCACCGGCACCCAGCGCCGCGCTCGCTGGGGCTTCGAGATCGATGGCAAGCCCGTCGAGGTCACCGTTCGCGGCCGCATGGTGACGAACAACATCGAGGTGGTGCGGATGGCTGCGCTGCGAGGCCACGGCATCGCCTGGTTGCCGCAACCGATCGCCGCGCGCGATCTCGAGGCCGGCACGCTGATGCCGGTCCTCAAGAAGTTCTGGCAGGCTCCCACCCCGCTCCAGCTGGTCTACCCGTCGTCGCGCTCGCTGGCCCCGCAGGTCCGCGTCGTGATCGATGCGCTGGCCAAGGAGCTGGCGAAATCGTGGCGATCCTAGTGTCCCACTGATGGACCAATCTGACCCATTTGACGTCATTGTTCCACCGCGTCCCGAGGCGCATCGTCGGTCCACACAAGGAGCGATGACATGGCGACGATTCTTCTCACGGGTGCAAACGGACAGATCTCGAGCGCGACGATCGCGGCGCTGAAGGATTCGGGTCACCGGCTGATCGGCCTGGTGCGCGACCCGGCGAAGGGCCAGGCCCTCGGCATCGAGCTGCGCAGCGGCGATCTCGACAAGCCGCGAACGCTCGAGGGCGCCTTCGATGGCGTCGACACCGCCTTCTTGCTGTCACCACCCGGCGCGCTCGCCTCCTACCAGCAATCGAACGCGCTCGCCGCGGCGCGCCAGGCCGGCGTCAAGCACGTGGTGCGGATGTCGGCGGTCGGCGCCGCGCACACCGCGCCCACGCTGAACAGCCGCATCCACGCGCTCAGCGACACCGAGCTCGAGCGCTCGGGCGTGCCGTACACGATCGTCAAGCCGCACTTCTTCGCCCAGAACATGCTGATGGTGGCGCAGTCGATCACCGAGCAGGGCACGTTCTACTTCGCGCTCGGCGACGCCAAGCTGCCGATGGTCGACGTCGCCGACATCGCGAGCTCGCTGGCCGCGATCCTGAAGGATCCGACACCGCACGCCGGCAAGATGTACACGCTGACCGGCCCGACGGCGATCTCGCTGCACCAGTTCGCCGCCGCGGTCGGCGAGGCGATCGGCAAGCAGGTCACCTACGTGCCGGTGCCGGTCGCCGCCGCCGTCGACAGCTTCGAGAAGATGGGCTTCGACGACTACAACGTGGTGGCGCTGCGCGACTACTTCACCGCGTACTCGGCGGGCTGGTCGAGCGAGGTCACCGACACGGTCAAGCAGCTCACCGGTCGACCGCCGCGCGGCATCCACGAATTCGCCCGCCAGTACGCCGCCGCGTTCGGCAAGCGCTGACCGGCTACCTCGGAGGCATCTCCCCGGCTCCTCTGCCGCCGAGTACAATCGCGGGATGGGGTGTCCCAACCATCCCGCGGTCGAGGCGACGCGGATCTGTACGGGCTGCGAGACCACGTGGTGCGGTCGATGCGTGCGGCGGGTCGGCTTGCGCGAGTCGTGCCTGACCTGCGGGCATCAGCTCAAGAAGTACTTCGCCCCGAAGACCTGGCCCGAGGTCGTCGGCGATGCGGTGACGCGCGTGTTCTCGGTCGAGGGCATCATCTCCGCCGCCGCGATCGCGATCGCGAACGCGCTCGGCACCTACTCGTGGCCGCTCGCGTGGATCTTTCTCTCGGCGCTGGTCGGCTACTACTTCGTGATCATCCGCCACGTCGCCGACGGCGGTGAAGGTCTGCCGGGTCCGTCGGACTCGGTGCTCGACTGGAACGAGACGCTGGGCATGGCGGTCCGCGGCATCGTCTGCGGATTCGTCGGCTTCCTGCCGGTGATCGCGTGGCGAATCTCCGGGCGCTCGCTCGACGACCTCACCGTGTTCGGCGGGCTCGTGCTCGCCGGCCAGCTCTACATGCCCGCCGTGGTCCTCGCGGTGACGATCACCAACTCGACGTGGGGCGCGTTCTCGCCGGTCGCGTGGATCCAGCTGATCTCGCGCGGCGGCTTCAACTACCTGCGGTTCTCGGTCGTCTGGCTGATCTCGCTGGCCGTCGGCTTCACGCTCCTCGTGCTGTCGTCGCTGCTGCTGCCGCCGACGCTGATCGGTGCCTACGGCGCCGGCATCCTGTGGTGCCTGTTCTGGTTCGTGCAGGCCGTGCTCGTCGGTAACTTCATCCGCCAGAACGCCGAGGCGTTTGGCTGGGATGTTGCCGACATCAAGGCTGCGGTCGATGAAGCGGCACCGCCGCCACCCGCTCGCGCGCCCGAGATCCCGCCGGCAGCGGCCGCCATCCATCTCCCGTTGCCGACCGGCGACATGCGCTACCAGCCCACGCGGTCGCGAGGGCAGTCGCGCATGCCGAGCTCGATCCCGCTCGATCTCGCGCCTGCCGCCGAGGAGTCCGACGAAGCGCTCGCCTACGCGGCAACCTCGCTCGAGCTGACGGCGGTCGGCATCGAGGCCGTGCGCGCAGATCGCAGCCGCCACGCGCTCGCCTGGACCGACGTGGTCGGCATCGTCGCGCGCTGCTCGCCGGGGGGCGTGACGTTCGTCGATCTGGTGTCGCTGCCGGGCAAGACCTTGCGGTTCACGCCGTCGACGCAGATCACCGGCGTGCAGATCGAGGGCTCGCCGATCGAGCGCGCGCGCACGTTCATCGAGCTGGTCACCGCGCGGCGCCGCGATGTCAAGGTCGATGCCGCGACGCGCGAGTTCGTGCAGGGCGGCATCGTGCTCCAGATCCCCGATCCGACCGTGATGGCCGAGCACGACCGCCGCCTCGCGTAGCTGAACGCGACTTTGCGCAATTCGCGCACCGTTCCATGACCGGAACGTGACAGGGCCCTGCACCGGAGCTGTCGCGGTCGATGCGAAAGGAGCGTCATGACTTCGCGCATTTCCACCGGCACGGCGATCACCGGCTCCGGCGTCTGGCACCCCGAGCACGTCGTCACCAACGCGGAGATCTGTGTCGCGTTCAACGCGTTCGTCGACGCCGAGAATGCGAAGTACGCGGCCGAGATCGCGGCCGGCACGCGCCAGCCGCTGCGGCACTCGTCGCCCGAGTTCATCGAGAAGGGCTCGGGGATCAAGCAGCGCTATCTGATCGAGAAGACCGGCGTGCTCGATCCCGAGCGGATGTGCCCGAACGTCCCCGAGCGCCCGGATGACCAGCTGTCGGTGCAGGCCGAGTTCGCGGTCAACGCGATCCAGCGCGCGCTCGCGGCGGCCGGCCGCGTCGGCGAGGACGTCGACCTCGTGGTCGTCGGCACGTCGATGATGCAGCGCGCGTATCCGGCGATGGCGATCGAGATCCAGAACGCGATCGGCGCGCGGGGCTACGGCTTCGATCTGATCCTCGGCTGCTCGTCGGCGACGATGGCGATGACGGTCGCCTCGCAGGCGATCCGCGCCGGCACCGCGACCTGCGCGGTCGCGGTGGCGCCGGAGATCATGAGCGGCCACAACAACTGGCGCGAGCGCGACGGCCACTTCCTGTTCGGTGACGCGGCCGTGGCCATGGTGATCGAGCCCGTCGAGGGTGCGAAGCAAGGCTGGGAGATCCTCTCCACCCGCTCGCAGGCGAAGTACAGCTCGAACATTCGCTGCAACTTCGGCTTCCTCAACCGCTTCGATCCGAGCACCCAGTTCGCCGCCGACAAGCTGTTCTACCAGCAGGGTCGCCGCGTGTTCAAAGACGTGGTCCCCGCCGCCGCGAAGTTCGTCGGCGAGCACGTCGCATCGCACGGCCTGGCGCCGACCGCGATCGCGCGCTACTGGCTGCACCAGGCGAACCAGAACATGAACGATCTGATCGCCGAGCGGCTGCTCGGTCGCGCGGCGACGCTCGAGGAAGCGCCGGTGATCATCCCCGAGTACGGCAACACCGCGTCCGCCGGTGCACCGATCGCGTTCACGCTCCACAACAGCGATCTCGCGACCGGTAGCTACGGCATGCTGGCGTCGTTCGGCGCCGGCTACTCGTTCGGCTCGCTGCTGTTGCAGCGACTCTAGGGAGCGAGTGCCTTCGCGAGTGCCTCGGCATCGGCGGCGCGATCCAGCGAGATCGAGATCTGGCCACCGGCGATCTGGCCGTTGACGACCGGGGCCGACAGCACCTCGTCGCGCGACAGCATCGCCAGCTTCTTGCCGGTGATCCGCAGCGTCAGCTCGCCGAAATCGCGCGCGCCGTCATCGGTGAGATCGACCATGACGATCGGACGATCCTCGGGATCGACGGAGGCCTCGGCGGCGGCGATCGCGGTGCCGTCGAGCACGACCTGATCCTGGACGTAGTAGCTGCGCCACCGCCCGGGCTCGGTCTGCTCGAACGCGACCTCGTACCCCACCGGTACGGCGTACTCGTGGCCGAGCCGTGCGAAGTAGCTCGCGAGCTGCACGCGGCCTGTCACGGGACCGCGATCGAACGCCTCGAGGTACCAGTCGCGACCGACCTGGTTCGTACCCTCGATCTTCCAGACGTCCTCTCTCGCGGCGACCCCGGCGGCGCGGGCGACGGGATTTGCGGCGCGTCCGCTGTCGTCCTCGCCGACGTGGAGGGCAACCCGGCGCATGTAGCCGGTGTCGTTGTCGACCACCTGGAACCGCAGGGCTCGCGCCTTCTCGATCGTCACGGTCGTCTGCCTGGTGGGCTCGTCGGCATTGCCGCACGCCGCCATCGCGAGCAGCACGGGCATCAGGGCTGTCATTCGCATCGAGACCTGGATGACCACCCGGCCGGCGCCGGTCAACCAGACCACTCGGGCTGGTGTCAAAATTCACGGTCGCCGACGACAACATCGCCAGTGACAGGGGGGCGTGTTACGGGTGGACATGGACCTATCGCCCGAGGTCGCCGGCGTCATGCGGGACGTCTTCGGGTATGGCGGGCTGCGCGCCGGTCAGCGCGAGGCGATCGAGGCGGCGCTCGCCGGGCGCGATGCCGTGGTCGTGCTGCCCACCGGCGCCGGCAAGTCCACCTGCTATCAGCTCCCTGCCCTGCTCCATCACCGGGCGGGGCGCGGCACCACGATCGTGATCTCGCCGCTGATCGCGCTGATGAACGATCAGGTCGAAGGCCTGCGCGGGCGCGGCATCCCGGCGGCGGCGATCCACAGCCAGCTCGATGACGACGTGCGAGGCGAGGCGTTTCGCGCGCTGATGCGGGGCGAGCTCGCACTGCTGTACGTGTCGCCCGAGCGCGCGGTGCTCGATGGGTTCAAGCGGCTGCTGGCGCGAGCCCCGATCGCGATGATCGCGATCGACGAGGCCCATTGCGTCAGCCAGTGGGGCCACGACTTCCGCCCCGAGTACATGCGGCTGCGCGAGCTCCGCGAGGTGATCGAGGCGCCGGTGATCGCGCTCACCGCCACCGCCACACCGCGCGTGCTCGGCGAGCTCGCCGGCGCGCTCGGCTTGCAGTCGGCGGTGCGCGTGATGGGCGATTTTCGGCGCCCGAACCTCGCCTTCGAGGTCCAGCGCCATCGCGGTGATGCGTCGCGGATGGCGGCGCTGATCGCGGCGCTCGACGAGGCCGGCATGCGCAGCCGCACCGGGCCCGGCCACGCGATCGTCTATTGCGCCACTCGCAAGAAGACCGAGTCGGTCGCCGGCGAGCTGAAGGCCGCGGGCTTCGCGGCCGGTCACTACCACGCAGGGCGTACCGCGCTGGCTCGCGAGCGTGCGATGACGGCGTTCTCCGTCGGTCGCACGCGAGTGCTGGTCGCCACCAGCGCGTTCGGCATGGGCGTCGATTACCCGGACGTCCGCGTGCTGGTGCACTTCCAGGCGCCGGGCTCGCTCGAGGCGTACTACCAGGAGGCCGGGCGCGCGGGTCGCGATGGCCTGCCGGCGCGCTGCGTGTTGCTGTTCGGTCCGTCGGATCTGGTGACCCAGCGCAAGCTGAACGATCGCTCGTCGGCGCGCGCCGAGGATGCGCTCGCCGCGATCGAGCGATATGCCACCCGCGCCGAGTGCCGGCAGCAGCAGCTGTGCGCGCACTTCACGGGGACCGAGGATCACGCGGCGTGCGGCACCTGCGATGCGTGCCGCGATCCGGCGGCGTGCGCGGTGATCGAGGAGGAACCGATCGCGCAGCTGGCGAGCGATCAGGTGCAGATCATCCTCGCCGCGATCGCCGCGCTGCCCCGCCCCGTCGGCAAGGGCACGCTGACCAAGGCGCTGCGCGGCAGTCGCGCGAAGCCGGTCGAGGTCAACGGCCTGTTGCGGTTGCCCCAGCACGGCGCGCTGATCGATCACGGCGAGGCCTCGATCGAGGCGGCGATCGAACAGTTGATCCGCGAGCGCAAGGTGGTCCGGCGCGGCCGCAAGTACCCCACGATCGCGCTGGCCACGGCGCGCACGCCATCGCCGCGCCGCGATCGCACGCAGCCGCGCGCGCCGCGCACGTCGAGCATCGCGATCGAGCTCGATCGCTATCGCAAGCGGCGCGCCCGCGAGCTGAAGTGGAAGGCGTACATGGTGTTCCAGCGCACCACGATCCAGGCGATCGATCGCATGCGGCCCACCTCGCACGAGGCACTGCTGCGAATCCCCGGGCTCGGTCCGGCGAAGATCGCGCGGTTCGGCGACGAGATCCTCGCCGTCGTCCGGCGCTACACGCAGCTCGGCCTACCGATCGACTAGCGGATCGTGCGCTTCGAGCGAGAACGTGAAGTGAACGCTGGGCACGTGGAAGCACAGCGGCGTCGCCTCGCCTGCGATCGTCCGGGCAGCGCGCGAGCGAACCGTACCGGCGTACGGCACGCAGCTGTCGAGCGGGATGCCGAGATCGATCTCGTGGCGCGAGATCCTGCGCTTGAGCGGCTGACTCGACAGCGCCCGATCCTGCGGCACGCAGTAGGCGAGGAACGATCGCCAGTCGGCGAAGCACTCCCTCCACGCGCCCTCGAGGACGGGTTCCGAAGTGCGCGCGAGCTCGGCCTCCGCATCGGGCGCCGAGCCGGTGTCGGGATCGAGCACGAGCTTCACGGTGTCGCCGGTGCGCGTCAGCTCGCCGCGCGCGATGACGTGCATCGGCATGCCCTCGGTGGTGAGCCGCGCGATCAACGCGTACGGCGTGCTCGCGATCGCGTTGGTGACGAAGTAGATGCCGCGATGACCGGTGGCGGGATTCTCGACGTGGATGCGCCAGTTGGTCTGGATCGGCGACGGGCACAGCTTGCGCAGCGCACCGAGGAACGCGAACCCGAAGTGACCGTGCCGGTAGGTGAGGAACGTGAACAGCGCGTACTCGCCGTCGGGGCCGAGCCGCTGCAACACGAGGCCCGGCGGCACCAGCTCCTGCACGCGCTCGGCGGGCACCAGGTAGTTGACGTAGATGACGTCGGTGATGTCGCTCTTCATCGTCAGCTCGGGCACCGGCTGGAGGAACGCATCCCACACCCTGCTGTTCGCGATGCCGCTCCACACCGCACCGAGCACGCGGCCGGGATGGCGCCAGCGCGCGAGGCGGCCGTGGGTCGCGAACGGGCGGGCGCGCCGCAGCACCTGCTCGGCGACGAGGTACAGCCAGAGCTGGAGCTGGAGGAAGCCGAGCGCGTTCGCGATCGACACGAACTTCGCCGACGGCCGATGCTCCGCCGGTAACAGCGGTGAGGTCACCGCGACTCCCATCGTCGCCCAGGTCGTCACGGAGAGGATGGTCAGGGCGCGCGACCAGGTGCCGGCCTTCGCGAAGCACCAGGTCCACAGCAGCGCGGCGAGCGTGTAGCCGAGCGCGCCGTAGCCGGCGGTGAGCGGGAACAGCTCCGCTTCGAGCGCGAGATAGCCGGTGGAGCTGGTCTGCGCGAGCTCGACGCCGCGGGTGATCCACACCGCCTGGGCGTACTGATCGGGGACCACCGCGGCGAGCGTCAGGATGGCGACGCCGATCGCCGGCACGCGCGGGATCCACGCGACCCTCACCATCGCGATGGCGAGCCAGACATCGGCGACGGCACACAGCTGCCACGGCAACCAGCCGAGCCGGAACCGCCACGGGTGCTCCGCGATGTACGCGATGCGCTCGTGATCGGTGAAGTCGCCGCCGCCGGGTAGCGCCGGCAACAGGAACGCCACCATGCCGAGCAGCGCGATGCCGTGGATCGCGAAGTTGAAGAGCAGCGCTCGCTCGAGCCCGCGATCGCGATGCATGCGCCGCCCAGGATACCGCTACTCGCTCACCGCCGATCGCCTCGCGGCCTCCCAGTTCTCCCGAGCCTCAGGGCGCGGGCGGATCGCGCCGCTCGAGCGGACCGAGGTAGTCCTTCTTGCCGAGCTCGACGCCGTTGTGGCGGAGCAGCGCGTACGCGTGGGTGAGGTGGAAGAAGAAGTTCGGCACCGAGTGCTCGAGGAAGTACACGTTGCCGGGCATCCACTTGCCCTCCCAGCGCGGCTGCGAGACCGAGCGCGTGGCGGCGCCTTCGACATCGCGCGCGGTGACGCCGTCGAGGATCGCGATCACGCTGGCGATCCGGGTGGCGAGCTCGCCGAGCGATTGCTCGTTATCGGGGTGCGCCGGCACGTCCTTGCCGGTGAGGTACTTGACCGCGTTCTTCGCCGTGTCGCACGCGATCTGGACCTGGCGCACGAACGGAAACTGATCCGGGGCGAGGCGGAACTGGAGGTAGATGCCCGGATCGAACTTCTTCGCCTCGGCGTGTTTCGCGGCGATGTCGAGCCACGTACGCAGCTGGCCGAGCTGCTTCTTCATCTGGCCGAACAGTTCGAGATACATGCGCGGAGCTTACTCCTCCGTCGACACGATCTCCGTCTGCCGCGCGCGATACGCGAGCCACCTGTCCGAACGGATAGCGTCGCGGATGTCGCCCATCATCCGGACGTAAAACGTCAGGTTGTGGTTCGCGAGCAGCTGCCAGCCGAGCGGCTCCTGGGTCTTGACGAGGTGGTGAAGATACGAGCGGCTGTGCCGCGTGCACGCTTCGCAGCCGCACGCCGGATCGAGCGGCGCGTCGGCGAGCCGGTGCGTGCCCTTGCGGAGATCGAGCTTGCCGGTCTGCGTGAACACGCGGCCGTGCTGCGCCCACGCGGTGGGCAAGATGCAATCGAACATGTCGACGCCGCGATGCACGGCCTCGAGGATGTCGAGCGGCGTGCCGACGCCCATCAGGTAGCGTGGCCGATCCTCCGGCAGCAGCTCGGTGACGACCTCGGTCATGTCCTCGCGCTCGCTGCGCTCCTCGCCGACCGCGAGACCGCCGATCGCATAGCCATCGAAGCCGGCGATCGACGTCAGCTCCGTGGCCGATGCGCGGCGCAGCTCTGCGAACCGGCCGCCCTGGACGATCGCGAACAGCTGGCCGTTTCCACGAGCTGCCCCCCACGCCGCAACGAACGTGATCGATCGGCGCGCCCAGCGATGCGTGCGGTGCATCGCCTGCTCGGTCTCCGCGTGCGAGCTGGTCGCGTCGACGCAGTGATCGAACACCATGGTGATGTCGCTGCCGATCGCGCGCTGCATCTCCAGCGAGCTCTCCGGGGTGAGCCGCAGCTTGGGACCATCGGCGACCTCCTGGAACGTCACGCCGTCGTCGTCGAGCGTGCGCGAGTGCGCGAGCGAGAACACCTGGAAGCCACCGGAGTCGGTGAGGATCGATCCGCGCCAGCCCATCCAGCGATGCAACCCGCCGAGCCGCTCGAACAGCTCGGCGCCGGGGCGCGCCATCAGGTGGTAGGTGTTCGCGAGCAGGATCGGTGCGCCGAGCGCCTCGAGCTGCGGCAGCGTCTGCGTGCGCACCGTGCCGCGGGTGCCGACGGGCATGAACACCGGCGTCTCGATCACGTTGCGCGCGGTCGTCAGCACGCCGCAGCGGGCGCGCGTCCCGGCGGCGCGGGCACGGACGACGAACGCAGGCATCGCTGCATGTTAGCCGCGTTGTAACTCCGCGACGACCGCCGCGTAGCTGTCTGCGTGCTGACCGCCATCAACGAGTCTCCGAACTGGGAGCGCCGGCTGGCACCCGCCGGCCTCGCCGTCCTGCGCTACGGCCTGGTGTTCCTGCTGGTGGCGATCGGCATCATGAAGTTCTTCGAGTTCGAGGCGATCGCGATCCGCCCGCTGGTCGAGAACAGCCCGCTGATGAGCTGGATGATCGACGCCTTCGGCCTGCGCGGCGCCTCCGCGTTGATCGGCGTCAGCGAGCTCGTGATCGGCGGCATGATGGTGACGCGCCGCTGGTTCCCACGCATCTCGGCGTACGGCAGCCTGGCCGCCGCGGGCACCTTCCTGGTCACGCTGTCGTTCCTGATCACCACGCCGAACGCGCCGACCGGCTTCTTGCTCAAGGATCTGATCCTGCTCGGCGCCGCGCTCTACACCGCGGGCGAGGCGTTCGCGGCCGCTAGAACCACAGGTCGCTGACGCAGCGGCCGTCGCGCGGCAGGTCGGTGAAGGTGTCGAGCCCGTCGAAGTGATCGATCGGCAGGTGCATCACCGGGCCTGGCTCGGTGAGCCGCAGGTTGACCGCGATGCGCCGCTTGCCGTTCTCCTCGACCAGACTTCGCCAGCACACCACGTTGCCGCAGGTCGGGCAGAACCGGATCTCGAGCCCGGCCGTCATGTCTCGACGCGTGTACGAGGTCGTCGGCCCCGCGAACGAGATGCGCTCGCCCTCGTAGTCGTAGATCCACAGCACGCCCATGCGGCGACACAGCTTGCAGTTGCACGCGGTCACCGATTCGGGCATCCCCGTGAACGTCCACGTCGCGCCACCGCAGTGACAGGAGCCTTCGAGCGTCTGCGTTTCCACCGGCGCTGCACGCTAGCACGCGTGTCAGGCAGCGGACGCTACTGGCAGTCGAACACCACCAGCGTGTCGGGCAAGCCGGTGTTGATGAAGCCGAAGAACACGCTGTCGATGCCGGAGTTGCTGGTGTTGCCGGGCAGGTCACCGAAGCTCTCGCCCGGGCAGCTCAGCAGCTCGAGCGCGTTGCCGTTCGAGAACGTGCTGCCGTCGGGGCAGCTCAGCTCGAGGCCGCGGCCGTTCAGGCGCTCGCTCACCGTCTCGCCGAGCACGGTGAGGTCGAAGCCGTCCTCTCCGATCTCGTGGAACTCGAGGCATGGCTGGCCATCGGTCTCGACGGTGAAGTTCCACGGCGTGTCGAAATCCATCGGCAGCACGAGCGGCGGCGTGAACGTGACGACCTGCCCCGTCGTGTACGTGCAGGTCGCGAAGTCCGACGACAGCGTCCCGACCGCACCCTCCGGCGGCAAGCAGCCGACCGCGTTCATCGCCGTGGTCTTGAAGCAGTTCTCGTCGCTCGCGAGGTACTCGCAGGTGAGATCGTCTCCGCCACCACAGCCAGCGAGCACACCGACGACGAGCAGATATCTCATCGTTCGATCGTACACGCGGCGTAGCCGTCGGCGCCACCGTCGAGGAAGTAGCAGCGCGTGAAGCCACGGCGCGACAGGTTCAGCGCCGCCCGGGCGCTGGTGCCGTCGGCCCCTCAACCACAGTGCAACACGATCGGGCGATCGTGCGCGACGCCGTCGACCACGCTGGCGAGCGAGATCAACGAAGCGGTGCGTTGCTCGCCGGGGAGCCGGTCGTCGATCGCACCGTCGCGCATCATGCCGACGCCGATCACCAGCACGTCCTCGCGCTCGCTCAGCTCGCGCAGCGCCTCGGGTGCGATCGCCGTCGCGCGGCCCATGCCCATCGTCCGCCGCGTCAGCTTGCGTGCCGCGCTCGGCAACTTCACGACCGGCGCTCCGCGTCGAAGGCCGGAACCACCAGGCCGGTGTGCCGCTGCACGAGCGACGACGGGCCGGCCACGATCAGCCCCGCGAACAGGTGGCCGAGCCCGCGCAGATACGATCGCCGCTTCCAGTGCACGCGCGTCCACGCGAGGTGAACGCGAACATGATCGCCGGGCCGATCGTGAAACGCGGTGTGCATGTTCGCCAGCAGGGCATCGACCGCGGCGTGCTGCCCGGCGGCGACCAGGCGATCGAGCTCGGCGCGCTGTTGCGTGAAGTTCGTCATGTGCCCGTTGTCGCGCCTGGCCGGTGAAACGGCAGTGACCGCGAGCGACAGGAGACTGACCGGCGGCGCAGTCCGGATGGCGCTATTGGCAAGCTGCCAGTGGCGCCGTCCGGGCTTCCGGAACCCCGGTCCGGAGGCTGTCCGGGCGATCGGGAGCTGCGCGGAATGCTTCGAGACCGCTATGACATGGCACGGCGGCCTGCATGGCTTGCAGGGGTTGCGGTCGCCGGACAAGGCGCCGGTCATTGGTTTGGCGCGATGGGTCACTGGAGGGCTCGGGTCGTCGTGAGAACTGCTGGGTCATGAGCTTCACGACGATCGCGATCACCGGCATGGCCCTCGGCCGCATCATCATCGGCCTCGCACCTTTTGTTGCGGCTGCTCCGACGGCGCGGCTGGTCGGCTTTCCGGTGGCGCACGACACCGCGACCGCGCGGCTGATGGGACGGTTCTTCGGGGTCCGCGATATCGGGCTCGGCGTGCTGGCGCTGTGGGGGTTGAGCAACCCGGCGGCGCTGCCGTTCGTGCTGCTGTTCAACGCGATGATGGATGCGGGCGATCTGGTCGCGACCGGCATCCCGCTCGTCAAGCGGCAAGGCATCGATCGTGGAGCCTTGCTATCGGCGGCGATGGCGACGATCGGTGGCCTCAGCTGGCTCGGCATGTGGCTGTACTTGCGATAATGCAGTCATGGCGGGCTCGGTCAGCGTCGTCCTCGTTCGCCCCGTGGTGGCAGCGTTGCCAAGCGCGGAGCACGCCGCGTTCTGGGCGGCGACCGATCTGACACCGCAGCTGATCTCGGATGACGATGCGCGGATCACGCCGGCGCAGTTCTGCGTCGCCTGGGCCGAGCTGACGAAGCGAACGAAGCCGGAGATCGCACTGGCGATCGCCGATGCGATTCCCTCGGGCGCGTTCGGCATCGTCGAGTACGTGTGCCGATCGGCACCGACCGTCCGCGAGGCGCTGCTGCGCTGGGTGCGGTATCTCAACCTGCTCGACGATGCGGTGGTCGTCGGCCTCGCCATCGAGGAGGATCGGGCGTACCTGCGCGTCGAGCTCGAGAGCGAGGCGCCGGCTCCGGGTGCCCACGAGCTGTGCTTCGCGCTGGTCGCGCAGCGGGTCCGCCAGCTGTCGACGGTGCCGGTCCGGATCATCGGCGTCGACTTCGTCCATCGCACGGCCGCCGATCCAGCGACCTATCGTGCGTACTTCGATGCGCCGGTGACGTTCGGTGCGCCGACCAACCAGCTGGTGTTTCCACGTGCCGCGCTCGATGCGAGCCTGGTGTCGAGCGATCCGGCGCTGCTCGGCATCCTGACGCGCGCGGCCGACGCGCTGGCCGCGCGCGCGCCCGA
>JAEYYY010000081.1 GCA_023430775.1 Pseudomonadota bacterium | reverse complement strand
CGATGAACCTGCACGGCCGCGCGTTCGTGCCGATGCTGTCGGGGTTCGCGTGTGCGGTACCCGCGATCATGGCCACCCGCACGATGGAGCGCCGCCGCGATCGCATCCTGACGATGATGGTCGTGCCGCTGATGACGTGCTCGGCGCGCCTGCCGGTCTACACGCTCGTGATCGCCGCGCTGATCCCCGGCTCCGCGCTGACGCAGGCCCTGCTGATGGTCGGCATGTACCTGTTCTCGGTCGTCACCGCGCTCGCCGCCGCGTGGGTGATGTCGAAGACGGTCAAGCCGCTCAAGGCGAAGCGGCTGCCGTTCTTCATCGAGCTGCCGCCGTATCGCTTCCCGCGGATCGGCGACGTGCTCCGCATGATGTGGAGCAAGTCGTCGATGTTCCTCCGCGAGGCCGGCACCGTGATCCTCGCGTGCTCGATCGCGCTGTGGGCGCTGCTCGCGTTCCCGCGCGAGCTGCCCGAGGGCTCGCCGGATTACGACGCGATGATCGAGAAGGCCGAGACGCAAGGCGATGACGAAGCGAAAGCCCACTTCGAGGCCGAGAAGGCCGGTGCGCTGGTCGCCAACTCGTACGGTGGTCGGCTCGGTCACGCGATCGAGCCGGTGATCGAACCGCTCGGCTTCGACTGGAAGATCGGCATCGGCATCGTCGGCGCGTTCGCGGCGCGCGAGGTGTTCGTGTCGACGATGGGCATCGTCTACTCGGTCGGCGAGGTCGATGCCGGCGATGACGAGTCGACCAGGCCGCTGCGCGAGGCGCTCGCCGGCGCCAAGAAGCCCGACGGCACGAACGCGTACACGCCGCTGGTCGGCCTGTCGCTGATGATCTTCTTCGCGCTCGCCTGCCAGTGCATGTCCACGCTCGCCGTGGTCAAGCGCGAGACCGGCGGTTGGCGCTGGCCCGCGTTCCTGTTCACGTACATGACGGTCCTCGCCTGGGTCGTCAGCTTCGCCGTCTACCAGATCGGTCGCCTGCTCGGCTTTTAGATCCACGGGGTTGTGAGATTTCGCGGAATCGCTGTCGATCCGCGGGCACGCCGTTCGACCACGGGCGAAGTTCCAACCAATCGAACGAGGAGACCGCGATGCAATACCTGCTCTTGATCTACGGAAACGAGTCCGCGTGGGACGCGATGACCGACGCCGAGCGCGACGGGCACTTCGCCGACTACATGAAGTTCACGCAGGACATCAAGGAGTCGAAGCACCTGGTCGCCGGCGATGCCCTGCAGAGCGTCAAGACCGCGACCACGGTGCGCGTGCGCAACGGCAAGACGCAGACGACCGACGGTCCGTTCGCCGAGACCCGCGAGCAGCTCGGCGGCTACTACCTGATCGAGGCCAAGGATCTCGACGAGGCCGTCAAGATCGCGGCGCGGATCCCCGATGCGAAGATCGCGAACGGGTGCATCGAGATCCGCCCGGTGATGCGGTTCAACGGCTGATAGGCTGCCGCGGTGCAGAGCGTCGCCGCGATCGAGCAAGTGTTTCGCGCCGAGCGCGCGCGCGTGCTCGCGACGACGATCCGCGTCTGCAACGGCGACTTCGATCTCGCGGAGGAAGCCGTCCAGGACGCGTTCGCCGCGGCGATCGCGCAGTGGCCGAGCGAAGGCACGCCCGCCGAGCCGCGCGCCTGGCTGATCCGCGCCGCGCGCAACAAGGCGATCGATACGATCCGGCGGCGCATCAAGCTGCGCGAGCTCGTCGCCGCGGAGGATGCAGATGATGCAGCCGCCGAGACCGAGCTGGTCGCCGTCGCCGACGATCGGCTGCGGCTGATGTTCACCTGCTGTCACCCTGCCCTCGCCGCCGAGGCGCAGGTCGCGCTGACGCTGCGCACGCTGGGTGGGCTCACCACCGAGGAGATCGCCCGCGCGTTCCTCAGCACACCGGTGACGATGGCGCAGCGGCTGGTGCGCGCGAAGCACAAGATCAAGGAGGCGCGCATCCCCTACGTCGTGCCCGAAGCAGCCGAGCTCGCGGATCGAACGGCGCAGGTGATGAGTGTCGTCTACCTGATCTTCAACGAGGGCTACGCCGCGACCGCCGGCGATGAGTGGCTGCGCCGCGATCTGACACGCGAGGCGATCCGGCTCGGCCGGCTCCTCGTCGAGCTCCTTCCGGACGACAAGGAAGCGAAGGGGCTGCTCGCCCTCATGCTGCTCCACGACTCGCGACGCGACGCCCGCACGGACGCCGCGGGCGATCTGGTGCTGCTCGAGGATCAAGATCGCGCCGCCTGGGATCGCGCCCAGATCGACGAGGCGCTCGCGCTGGTCCCGCACGCGTTGCGCGGCGGCGCCGGACCGTACGCGCTGCAAGCGGCGATCGCCGCGCTCCACGCATCGGGGCCCTCCGCCGAGCACACCGACTGGCGACAGATCGCGGCGCTGTTCGGCGAGCTGCACGCGCGACAACCGACGCCGGTGATCGCGCTCAACCGCGCCGTGGCGATCGCGATGGCCGCCGGGCCACAGCACGGACTGCGCTTGATCGACGAGCTTGCCGAGGAGCTCGCCGACTACCACCTGTGGCACGCCGCGCGCGCGGATCTGTTGCGCCGGCTCGATCGGCGCCGGGAAGCCACTGCGGCCTACCACCGCGCACTCGCTCTCGCGGGCTCCGAGCCGGAGCGCCGGTTCTTGCAGCGCCGCATCGACACGCTCACCACGTCGTAGTTGCGGCGTTGCGCGCGCCGCGTTCGCGGTTATCGTCAGCTCATGCACCTTCGACTGGTCGGGCTGTTGGTCGCCGCCGTGCTCGTTCTCGCTCCGCGCATCGCCGATGCCTGCGGGGTCTGGCACATGACGGATGTCGAGAAGAAGCTCGACATCGAGTGGTGGATCAACGCCGGCGCGATCAGCGCGAAGAAGGGCAAGGTCGGCCACCTCGGGCTCGACACCGAGCACAAGGACGGCATGCGCGTGTTCAAGGATCGCAAGACGCTGTACGACGTCGCCAACGGCAAGCTCCGCAAGTACGGCAGGCCGGTGGCCACGTTCGACGACACCAGCGTGACGTTCGGCAAGCGCGTCTACACGTTCGCGTTCGAGGACGCGGGCGACTGGCACGGCTTCCCGAGCTGGAAGGTCACGGTCAAGCGCGGCGACACCGTGGTGATCGAATCGAAGCAGGCGTCCGCCTTATGTGCGGGTGCCGAGGCGAAGGCAAGGACCGGCAAGGCGCTACCGAACGCGGATCAGATGGCGGAGATCCGCCGCCGCATCATGTTCTATCTCGCGTGGCG
>JAEYYY010000072.1 GCA_023430775.1 Pseudomonadota bacterium | reverse complement strand
GGCCGAGGCCGCCGACCAGGTCGGTGTACTTGGTGGCCGGCCACTGGAGCTCGCCGATGTAGAGCCCGGCGGCGGCGACGTAGAGCACGCCGAGCGCGAGGTTGAGCAGCAGCACGAGGACCGCGACGACGAACGTCGAGCGGATCGTCGCCACCTGCGCGAGGCCCTCGAACACCTCCCGCGGTTTCGGGCGCGGCGGTGGCTCGCCGGAACGCTCGCGGACGAACAGCGGCACCATCATGATCGCGAGCAGGATTCCGGTCTGCAGCACGAGTGCGGTGGTCAGGTCGTACGAGTCGACGACGCGCGACAGCCCGGCGCCGCCGATCACGCCACCGCCGTACTTGCAGGCGTACATCAGGCCGTTGGCGCGACCGCGCTCGTCGTCGTCGAGGAGATCGACCGCGAGCGCGTCGACCGCGACATCCTGCATCGAGTTGAAGACGGTGTGGATCAGGATCATCCACGCGAGCGTGTCGAGGTTCTCGGGCTTGGTGATGTCGGGGACCGCGACGATGATGATCACCGTCACCGCCATCATCAGCTGCGCGAAGATCACCCACGGTCGCCGCCGTCCGAGCGACGGGATCGTGACCAGGTCCATCAGCGGGCCCCAGATCCACTTGAACGTGTACGGCAGCGTCGTCATCGCGAGCGCCGTGCCGACGACGGCATCGGAGACGCCGGCCTGCTTGATGTACGCCGGCAGCGTGGTGGCCATGAAGCCCCACGGAATTCCCTGGGCCACGTAGAGCACGCTCAGCGTGAACAACCGCAGCCAGCGTCGTTCCGCGAGGCCCACGGATCGCAGTGTAGGGTGAATGCGGTAGGGTTAGCGACCCGTATGCGCTCGAGTGAACCGTGCCGAGTCCCGAGCTCGGAGCCCTGATCGCGGCGGGAGCCGCCTTCGCGGGTTGGGCCGGCATGATGCTGCGCAACGCGCGACGGCGCCGCCGAGCGGAAGCCCGGCTCGACTCCGGGCTCGGCAAGTTCACCGAGGGTGAGACCGCGACCGTCGTCGGCAAGGTGCGCGCGGAGGGAACGATCGAGGCGGCGCTGTCGGGGAAGGCGTGCGTCGCGTACGAAGCGCGCCTGCGTGCGCGCCGGTACGGCGTGGCCGTGGCGCCGGAGCTGGTCCGCAAGGTGATGGTGCCGTTCGTGCTCGAGACGGAGTCCGGCAGCGTGCGCGTCGACGGTGACACGTTCGAGCTGTCGCTCCCGGTGGTGCCGTTGATCCCGCGGAACCTCGCGCGCGAGGCAGTGCTCGCGCAGTCGTTCGGGATCGAAGCGGGGATGCACGAGATCTCGTGCGACGAGGTCCGCGTCGAGCCGGGACAACGCGTGGCCGTGCACGGCGTGGTCGCGATCGACACCACGCCAGGTGAGGGCTATCGCGAGGCCGGCCGGCGGATCACGCTGCTGCCGCATCCCGAGCACGCGTTGACGATCGGAGAGCCGCGATGATCTGGATCGTCGTGGTGGTGCTCGTCGTCGGGCTCGCGATCGGCATCTCGTCGACGATCCGGCTCACCGGCTGGCGACCGGGACAGAAGCAGCTTCCCGACGAGCTACCGGATCGCAAGGTGATCACCCTGACCGGCACGGTGCGCGTGATCGGCGAGCCGTTGATCTCGCCGCTATCGGCGCGCTCGTGCGTGATGTACGAGACGTTCGCAAGTCTCTATGAATGGCCGAAGGACGAGGACAGCGAGGGGCCGCGCGAGAAGGCGCTCGCCGGCCAGATCAGCAAGCGCGAGATGGTGCCGTTCGAGCTGATCACCGCGATCGGCATCGTCCACATCGATTCCACCGATGCCGATCTCGAGCTCGCACCGACGCCGGTGTTTCCACGCTTCCCCGAGCGCGAGGCGAAGTTCTTGCGCGAGCACGACAAGGACGAGCGGTTGATCGAGAACGCGACCTTCGAGGAGGTCACCGTCGATCCCGACTCGCTGATCAGCGTGCACGGGCTCGCGATCGTCGACTCCGAGGACGCCATCCGGCTGGTCGCGGACGGCGACAACCCGATCGTCATCGGCGTACCCCGTGCTAGCGTGCTCGCGTGAGCATGGCATCCGCGATCGCATATCTGCGCTCGCCACTCGCGATCCGCGCACGCTGCGAGGCGATCTTCGAGGCCGCCCTCGCCGGCCAGCTCGACCACTTCAAGGTCGAGATGGCTGCGCTGCCGGTGGTGATCGACGAGGTCGTGCGAGTGACGCGCGAGCAGTACCCGCACCTGCGGATCCCGGTGCACGGGCGGCTCAATCACTTCCGCGCCGGCGGGATCGATCGCGTCGCGGCGCTCGATGCGCGGTTGCCCGGCTCGCCCGAGGACAGGACGCGCGCGTGGATCGATCTGATCGTGGTCAGCGTGCTGCTCGATGCCGGTGCCGGCGAGCAGTGGAAGTTCCGCGAGGGGCCGCTCGAGATCGCGCGATCCGAAGGGCTCGCCGTGGCGTCGCTACACGCGTTCGAGGCCGGCGTGTTCTCGTCGGATCCGGCGCAGCCGCTGCGCGTCGATGCCGCCGGGCTCGCCGCGCTCGATCCGGACAGGCTCCCGGCCGCGTTCCAGAGCACGCCGCAGAACCTGCTCGCCGGGATCGACGGCCGCGTCGGTCTGCTTCGCGCACTCGGTGCCGCGGTCGCGCGATCGCCGAGGCTGTTCCCCGGCGGTCGCCCCGGCGGCTTGCTCGATCACTTCCGCACGATCGCGCCGCATCAGCTGCCCGCCGCCGAGCTGCTCACCACGCTGCTCGAGGGGCTGTCGCCGATCTGGCCGGCACGGATCGAGATGGAGGGCCACAACCTCGGCGACGTCTGGCGCCATCGCGCGGCCGGCGGCAGCGGTCCGAGCGAAGGGCTGGTGCCGTTTCATCAGCTGTCGCAGTGGCTCGCCTACTCGCTGTTCGAGCCGCTCGAGCGCGCGGGCTTGCCGATCGCGCAGGCCGAGGCGCTGACCGGGCTCGCCGAGTATCGCAACGGTGGGCTGTTCGTCGATCTCGGCGTGCTGGTTCCCAGGCACGCGCGGATTCGCGCGCTCGCGCATCCACCCGGCGACGAGGTGATCGTCGAGTGGCGAGCCCTCACCGTCGCGCTTCTCGATCGCGTGGCCGCCGGCGTTCGCGAGCGACTCGGGGTCCCTCCCCTCCAGCTGCCACTCGCGTGCGTGCTCGAGGGTGGAACGTGGGCCGCGGGTCGCGCGGTGGCGAATCGGTTGCGGCCCGGCGGTGCGCCGCCGATCCGGATCGAATCCGACGGCACCGTGTTCTGACATGGAGTCGGTGCTGTTCGAGCTCGGCCTGGTCGCCGCGTCGGGCGGTTACATCTTCGTCTACTGGTATCGCAGCTCGCGGCAATGGATCCGCCGCAAGCTGGCGAAGCTGCCGCGCACGCCGATCGGCGAGCTCGAGGAGGGCGAGCTCGCGCGCGTCGTCGGCGAGGTCAAGCAGCTCGATCACACGGTGATCGCGCCGGTCGGTGGCGTGCCGTGCGTCTACTACCACGTGGTCGTCGATCGCAGGATCCACGGTGAATGGAAGCGGCTGATCGATCAGGAGCACGGCATCCCGTTCATCCTCGAGGATGACAGCGGGTTCATCTACGTCGATGCCAAGCGGGCGCAGCTGACCACCCAGCACCTGCGGTTCTATCCCGCCGTCCATCCCGATCCGATCTTCGACCGCTTCCTGATCGCCAACGGGGTATCGGTGATGATCAAGGACAGCCTGCGTGTTCACGAGATGCGGATCGAGGTCGGCGCCACGTTCTGCGTGCTCGGTGCCGGCGTCGCCGACGTCGATCCCAAGGCCGCCCTGCCCGAGACCTACCGCGGCGATCGCGCGACCCGGCTGCGCTTCGCGGGGGCCAAGAAGTACCCGCTCGTGATCAGCGACGATCCGTCGTTGCGCTGATAGGTTCCCCGGCGATGCCAGGCAAGGCCGTCCACGTCATCGATCACCCGCTCGTCCAGCACAAGCTGTCGCTGATGCGCAGCAAGGATACCTCGACGAGCACGTTCCGGAGTCTGCTCTCCGAGATCAGCATGCTGCTCGCGTACGAGGTGTGTCGCGATCTGCCGACGACCAAGGTCCAGATCGAGACGCCGGTCGCGCCGATGATGGCGCCGATGCTCGACGGCAAGAAGACGGTGCTGATCTCGGTGCTGCGCGCCGGCAACGGCATCCTCGACGGCATGCTCAAGATCCTGCCGTCGGCGCGCGTCGGTCACATCGGGCTGTATCGCGATCCGAAGACGATGAATGCGGTCGAGTACTTCTTCAAGGTGCCCGACAACATGCACGATCGCGATGCGATCGTCGTCGATCCGATGCTCGCCACCGGCAACTCCGCGGTCGCCGCGATCGAGCGCCTCAAGAAGGTGTCGCCGCGCTCGATCAAGTTCGTCTGCCTGCTGACCTGCCCCGAGGGCATCCGCACGTTCCACCAGGCGCACCCCGACATCCCGATCTACACGGCGGCGATCGACGAGCGGCTCAACGAGAAGAGCTACATCGTCCCGGGCCTCGGCGACGCCGGCGACCGTCTGTTCGGAACCAAGTGATCGAAATTCCTCGGCTGTCTCGTCGGCGCACAGCAGCTCGCTCGTAAGTGTTTTCCGGTCGGTTACGCGCCGGAAACATGCTCCCGGACAAGCTGGGACCTATGGATACCGGCGATACCGCGTGGCTGCTTGTTTGTGCCGCGCTCGTGATGCTCATGACTCCGGCACTCGCGCTGTTCTACGGCGGCATGGTGCAAGGCAAGAACGTGCTGTCGACGTTCATGCACAGCTTCTTCTCGCTCGGCCTCGTCACCATCCAGTTCGTGCTGATCGGCTACTCGCTGTGCTTCGGGCCGAGCGTGCACGGCATCATCGGCAGCCTCGATCACGTCGGACTGTCGGGCATCGAGGACGTCGCGCTCAGCGCCGACGTCAAGGTGCCGCACCTGGCGTTCGTGGCGTACCAGTGCATGTTCGCCGTCATCGCACCGGCGCTGATCTCCGGCGCGTATGCGGAGCGCATGAAGTTCGGTGCGTACGCGCTGTTCACGCTCGGCTGGACCACGCTGGTCTATGACCCGATCGCGCACTGGTCGTGGCAGTCGGATGGCTGGCTGATGAAGCTCGGCGCGATCGACTTCGCCGGCGGCACCGTCGTCCACCTGTCGTCCGGCATCTCGGCGCTCGTCGTCGCGCTCGTGCTCGGCAAGCGCAAGGGC
>JAEYYY010000071.1 GCA_023430775.1 Pseudomonadota bacterium | reverse complement strand
GACAACGCGTACCTCCACTCGGTGCTGCTCGATTACAGCAAGGGCGGCAACAAGCGCCTCGATCCGACGAACGGCCTCCGCGATTACCTCGTGCAGGTCGATCCCGAGAACCCTGACCTCTATCTCGGCAAGGCGTACTACGCGCTCGGCGCGCTCCGCGTGCACTCGAACTTCTTCATCCTCGAGCGCTTCCGCCGCGGCCTCACCGATTACGCGCGCCGTTAGTGGGCGAGCGCGGCGTCGTGGTCGTCGCGAAACGTCATGCGCTCCCATCATGCGTCGGTTAGGCTCGCCGCCATGCGGTGGGTCGCGCTCGCGCTGTTGATCGCTTGCGGTGGCGGCAAGCCGTCGCCGACCGCGCCGCCTGCCCCACCGAAGGTCGAGATCCCGATGTCGGATCCGGCGGAGTACGCGATCGAGCGGATCTCGCGCGCTGCCGGCAAGGCGATCTTCGAGCGCACCGGCATCGGCGATCCGTATCGCACCGGCGTGCCGTACCCGATCTACCTCGCGCTGATGACCGCGTTCCCCGACGTGCTCGGCGCCGATACCGCGGAGCTCGCCTACAAGTTCGGCTTCATCGCGCGCGCGCCGGATCCCAAGAGCGAGGATCCCGACGTCCGCGCCGGCCTGCCGATCGGCATGCACCTGACCACCGATCCGATCACGGGCGTGCCGTTCGTCGTCAACAATTGCGCGCTGTGCCACGCGGAGAAGGTGCGGTGGCCCGGCGGCGAAGCGCTGGTCTACGGCCTCGGCAACAAGCGGGTGAAGATCCACGCCTACGATCGCGCGTTCTCGATCATCACCCAGCGCGACCTGTCCGCCGAGAAGCTGACGCGGCTCGCGAACGAGGCGGCGGCGAAGCACCAGATCGCGTGGCCCGACGAGTATCGCGCGGCGTTCGTCGGTGCCGCGATCCGCGAGCTGTCCATGCGCGCGGCGGCGCGAGCCGAGCTTCACGAGAAGACCGCGCTCGATCCTCCGGGCCGCGTGGCGACGATCGAATCGTTCGCGCTCGTCCTCGGGCAGCTGACGAACAGGAAGGTGGCGTTCGCGCCGGACGTCGGCTGGGCGAAGGTGCCCGACGTCATCGGCTACGCGCAGCGCACCACGCTGTCGTGGGATGGCAGCGGCGAGGGACCGATCGATCTGCTCGCAGTCGAGGCCGACATCGCGGCCGGCGTGCGCGTCGAGTGGCTCGAGAAGCACCCGTTCCAGGGCGCCAGCCTCGGTGCGTATCTCCGCCAGCCGGCGAAGCGCCCGCGGTTCCCGCAACCGATCAACGCCGCGCGCGCCGAGCGTGGTCGCGCGCAGTTCGACAAGCACTGCGCCGATTGTCACGGCAGCTACGGCGCGGATGGTCGCGTCGTCGACTACGACGAGAAGATCGTCGCGATCGAGGATCTCGGCGTCGATCCCGCGCGCCTGCTCGCCGCCACCGAGGAGTTCGAGCGCGCGGCCAACGATCCGGAGCTGACGCGCGGCTACACCCGGTTCAGGCGCTCCACCGGCTACGTGCCGCCGGTGCTCACCAACGTGTGGGCGCGCGCGCCGTACGGTCACGCCGGCCAGTGGCCGAGCCTCGCGGTGCTCGCGATGCAACCCGCGCAGCGGCCCGTGAAGTTCGTCGCGATCGTCGACGAGGATTACGATCTCGCGGCTGTCGGCGTGCCGTGGTCGGCCTCGCCGCAGGTCAGCGGGTTCCGTCACGACGGGACCAGGCCGGGCTTCTCGGTGCTCGGCCACCCGTTCCTCGCAGACCTCGGACCTGACGCCGCCGACGTGATCGAGTATCTCAAGACCTTGTGAGCGATCACGACGCACAGCTCGCGCACTACCTCGCCGGCAAGCCGGTCGCGATCGACGAGACGCTGCGCACGCTGCCGCGTACCGCGAACCTGGCGAATGCCGTCGAGGTGGTGCTGCGGCTGCTGGGCGAACCGCAGTGGCTCGTCGCGTGCGGCAAGCTGCCGGCGCGGCTGATCCGCGGCGTCCTCGAAGCGCCGGCGACCACGGCGTCCCATCTGTTCTTGAAGCTCGCGGTTGCCGAGGGCAAGCGCTGGGTCCAGGCGGTCACCGCGCTGCGGGACCTGGCGGATGCCAGGCACGCGCTCGACACCGAGGAGCGCAAGGCGCAGCTCGCGGCGATCGCGGACGTGCCGCACCTGTTGCAGGCGATCCAGGGCGTCGCCGCGAATACGCCGCACGTGCCGGTGGAGATGCTCGTCGTGCTCGCGCTCGACGGCAGCGACGCGTCGATCGACGCGCTCGTTCCCCACCTCGATGGCGCGCTCGGCTCGCAGGACGCGCGGCTCGAGCGGCTCGCGATGGTGCGGCCGTTCGTCAAGTCGACGCCGGCGCTCGCGGCCGTGTTCGCCGAGCTCGACCGTGCGGTCGATGCCCGGCGCAGCACGTCGCCGGCACTCGCCTTCGCGCGATCGATCGGCGTGCCGGCGACCGACGTGTTCTGGTGCTCGTTCCTCGTGCGCTCGGGGGACGGCGGCGTCCCCGAGTTTCAGGGCAGCGTGCGGTTCGACAGCCGCGAGGAACGCTGGTTCGCGGTCGAGCTCACCCGTCTTCATGCCCGCCATCGCGCGCGCGACAGGACGACGAGGTTCGACACCCTCGAGGTCGTCGACGGGCTCGCGATCGGTCGCTGCGAGCCGAGCGAGCTACCGGGCTGGCTGCGAGCGACGGCCGCCGCGATGAAGATCGGCTGGGATCGGTTCTATCTGCGCACCAACGTCGACCCCGAGCCGATCGATCACTGGCTGATCACCGGCTGATCAGGTCGGCTGTTTTCTCGCGGGCTGGCACACCATCACCTGCGACTCGCCCGACATCCCCCAGCCGCACAGATAGAACACGTGCTGGTCGCAGCCGCGCGCCTCGACGATGGTGAAGTTGTCGTAGCCGTCCTCGATCTCCCGCTGCTTCGCGTTCCACACCTCGAGCCGGCCGGGATCCTTGGCGACGTCGGGCGGCGGCACGTCGCGCGTCACGCCGCCGAGCGCGAACGGCTTCAGATCCGAGCGCACCGCCGTGGTGATCCGATCGGCGGGGCAGCTGTGCTGCTTCGAGAGCTCGTCGCGTGCCGCGCTCTCGGCGGAGGCTCGCGACGACCCGCAGCCGGCGAGTGCGATCGCGATCGCGAGGCGCGCCGACATCAGTGCTCCTGTCCTTCGACCTCGATCGCGGAGCCGAGCGCCACCGCGACGCGCTTGATCTCTTCTCGCGCCATCGGATCGGCGGTCGCCCCGGACATCTTGAGGACGATGATCTCGTTGGTCTGCTTGACCGCATGCAGCTCGACGCCGGCCTGGCCCTCGGTCGCACACTTCGCGGCGATGATCGCGTTCATCTCCTTCGCCGCGGTGAACTTCTCGCAGGTGCCCGGATAGCTGCCGACCGGGTGGCTGATGGCCGCGCCCGTCTCGTCGGTGGTGACCAGAAACACCTCGGTGTTCCCGTCGCTCTGCGAGAAGCCCCACGACACCACCGTGTGCTTCACCAGGTGCGTGAGCCCGGTGCCCGAGCCGGTAGCGATCGTGGACGAGTCCTTCTTCTTGCCGGGGCACGCCAGAGAGACGATCGCGAGTAGCAGGATCGGGAGGCTCCGCATCCCTCGGAAGCTACTACACCGAGTAAGATGCGCCCATGTCACTGGCCCGCCTCGTCGTGATCGAGGGCCCCGACGCCGGCCGCGAGTTCGAAGTGCCGTTGCGCGGAGGCGGGGTCGGCCGCGGCGATAGCTGCTTGATCAAGCTCACAGATCCCACGGTGTCGCGCCAGCACGGCTCGATCGAGCTCCGCGACGGCGCGCTGACGTTCGTCGCCGAGGCCGGCAAGGCCGCGCTGATCAACCGCCAGCCGGTCACCAGCCATCGGCTCGAGGCCGGCGACGAGATCGTGATCGGCGGCACCAAGCTCGCGTACCTCGCGGTCGATGGTGGCGTCGCGGTCACGCGGGTGTCGAGCAACGTCACCATGGAGGTCGGCAGCCGCCAGCTGATGGCGCTCGATCCGCTGCGCGCCGACGATCGCGCCCGCCGTCACCTCGCCGCGATCGCGCAGCTCGGCGATCGCTTGCGCGCCGAGGGCGCCGCGGGTCGCGATGCGGTCGCGCGCGCCGCCTGCGATGCCGCGCTCACCGCGCTCGGTG
>JAEYYY010000042.1 GCA_023430775.1 Pseudomonadota bacterium | reverse complement strand
GTTCTTGCGCTCGACCAGCCGCGCGGCCGTGGTGCGCTCCGCTGCCAGCTCGCGCTCGACATTGGCAAGCTTCGCCGTCAGCTCGCGCTCGATCGCGGCGCGCTTGGCCTCGAGCTGCGTCTTGAGGCCTTCGAGATCGCCACCGAAGGCTTGCTCGAGCTTCTGCGCGCGCTCCTCGGCCTCGTTGGCGCGCCGCTCGAGCTCCGCGATCGCGCTCGACTGATCGGCGGTCGCTGCCAGCGCTGCTCTCGCTTCGTCGCGCTCCGCCGTCGTCGCGCGCAGCTTGGCCTCGACCTCGCGGACGCGCTTGAGCATCTCGGTGACGTCCTTCGAGAGCGTCTTCGACAACGTCTCGGCCGCCGCCATCTTGCCCTCGGCCTCGAGCGCTCTCCGCTCCGCAGCCCGCAGCGTCTCGGCGTGCTCGGCGGCGGTGCGTCGCGCCTTCGCGGCGTCGGCGATCGCGGCATCGACCTCCGCGACATCGCGCGCACCCGCGACCCGTCGCTCGAGCTCGTTCGCGCGGCTGTGCTCCGCCGCGAGCTGGTCGGTGAGCCGCTTGACCTCTGCCGCCAGCTTGTCGGCACGCTCGCGCGCCTCCGCGACCTCGGGATCCCGGAGGCGCGCCTGCAGCTCGGCCACCTGCTCGCGCGCCGTCGCGTACTCCTGATCGGACAGCTTCGACAGGATCTGGTGATCGGCGAGCTTGGCCTCGAGCGGCGGGACCTTCGCGGCCTCGCCGCGCGCCAGCTCGAGGTCTGCCTCGAGACGGTTCGTGCGGGTTCGCGACTCGGCGAGGTCGCGCTCCGCGGTGGTCGCCCTGGCCTCGAGCTCGACCACTCGCGCGGCCAGCTCGGTCGTCGTGGCGAGCGCCGCGGCTCGGGTCTTGTCGAGATCGTGGCGCAGCGTATCCGCCAGCTCCGCGGATGCGGCGCCGCTCGCCGCGAGCGCCTGCTCCAGCTGCGTCATCCGCATCAGGTCGGGCCCCTTCAACAGGGTCTCGATGCGCTCGCGGGCGGCGGCCAGCTCGCCGCGCAACACCCCGAGATGATGCTCGCTATCGGCCAGCTCCTGCTGCGCCTTGCGATAGCGCTCCTCCAGGGCCTCGGCACGGAGCCGGACCGCCTCGAGCTCCCTGCTCGTACTGGAGGACATCGCGGGTCGACTTGACGATCGCGCGAACCCGCCGCGACGTCAAAGCATCATTTCTCCATGTCGCGACACTTCTTGATGTCGTCGTCGTTCTTCGAGGCCTTGATGCAATCGACCGTCGCGGACTTCCACATCATGCAGGCGCCCATGAACATCTGGACGTCGCCCTCGCGCATCGGCATCGTCGACACCGTACGCCAGTGCTCGACGGCGTCGTGACACTGCTGCTCCATGTCGCCCTTGGGATGACACGACAGCGCGGCGATCGACAGCGCAGCGGAGACGGCGGTGAGTTGGAGGCTCATGCTTCGACCTCGCAATTCTGCGTGGGCCGCGCCTGGCAGGCGAGGATCAGCCCCTTCGCCTTGTCCGACGCCGTCAACGCATCCTGGGATTCCATGACCACGCGGCCGGAGATCAACTTGCACTTGCACTGACCGCAGATGCCCGAGCGGCACTCGAACGGGATCGCGATCTCGTTGTCCTCCGCCGCTTCGAGCACGGTGAGGCCGATCGTCTCGACCTTCCTGTCGGACCGCTTGAAGTGAACGACGTACTCGCCGGCATCGGCGGCCGCCTCGGTGGCAGGCGCCATCATCGCGGCGGCCGCGGCCTCGTCATCCTTCGGCGCCGGCGGCGACACGAACGCTTCCTCGTGGACGAGCTCGTTCGGCACCTTCAGCTCCTGCACGAAGACATCGCGCGCGGCCTTCATCTGCGCCTCGGGCCCGCACAGCATGACGCGATCCTTGATGTCGCCCGGCACGAACTTCTGGATCATGTCGGCGGAGATCCGGCCGGTGGTTCCGTCCCAGATGCCGCCCGGCTTCGCGTCGGGGTCGGCAGTGAGCGTGATCAGCACGTGGAGGTTCGGGTAGCGCGCCTTCAGGTACTCGAGCTCGCGCTCGTAGACCACGTCTTGACGCTTCTTGACCGCGAAGATCAGATACATGTCGCCGGGCCAGCAGCGATCGGTGAGCGCGCGAATGACTGCCATCATCGGCGTGATACCGACGCCACCGGCGACCAGGATCACGCGCTGCGATTCGTTGCCGACGAAGTAGAACTTGCCGGCGGCGGCACCGACCTTGATCGTGTCGCCCTCCTTGATCTGCGAGTGCAGATACTTCGAGGCGAGGCCGTCGCGCTTGACCGAGATCTCGACGTACGCGTTGCGCGTCGGCGACGAGCTGATCGTGTACGAGCGGTTCACGCGCTTGCCGTCGATCGTCAGCATCAGGTTGATGTACTGACCGGCGTGCGCCTCGAACGGGAGGGGCGACCCGTCGAGCGGCACCATGCGGAACGTCTTGACGTTGTGGGTCTCGTCGAAGATCCGCGCGACCTTCAGCTCACCGGTCCAGAACTTCTTCTTGTTGGCGCCCTTCACCGTCTTCTTCGCGGCGGACAGCTTCTCCTTCGCCGCCGCGATCTCGCCGTGCAGATCGAAGTAGTGGCGCACGAGGCGGAACAGCATCAGGCCGCCGAACGCGCCGAAGTAGACGTACGCGTTGAACTTGTCGGCCTTGAGAAGCATGTAGTAGTGGATCATTCCGCACAGCACCGCGACGTACGCGAGGCGGTGCAGCAGCTTCCAGCGCTTCGGTCCGAGCTTCGTGATCATGAAGTCGAACGACGTCAGCGACAGCGGGATCATGATCACGAGCGACGCGGTGCCGAACCACAGATAGACGCGCTCGACGATCTCGTTCAGCGTGCTGCTCGGGCTGCCGTCGCGATCGAACAGGAAGAAGATCGAGAAGTGCGCGGCGATGTAGAGGAAGCCGTAGACGCCGAGGTTGCGGCGGACGCCGACGATCGCGTTCCACCCGGTCAGCCGGCGGATCGGCGTGATCACGAGCGACAGCGTCATGAACACGAGCCCGAGCATGCCGGTCGAGCGGATCGCGAAGTTGATGTCGTTGACGCCGAGCTGGTTGCGGTACGCGTCCCAGATCAGCAGCAGGCCGGGCACGGCGCAGCCGACGATGACGACCCACTTGAGGAGCTTGCTGTCGACGATCGGCGCCGGCGGGACGACGGAGGTGCTCCCCGTCATGGCGGCTTCAGAAGTTGGCATGGAGATCCAGTCCCGTGTAGAGGCTCGCGACCTGGTCGGCGTAGCCGTTGAACATGAGCGTCTTGCGGCGACCCGATTCACCGATGCGTTGCTCGGTGGCCTGGCTCCAGCGCGGGTGATCGTGCGTCGGGTTGACGTTGCCGTAGAACCCGTACTCGTCGGGCCCGTAGTCGTTCCAGCTCGTCGGCGGCTTGTTCGCGACCAGCTGCAGCTTGACGATCGACTTGATGTTCTTGAAGCCGTACTTCCACGGCACGATGATCCGGATCGGTGCGCCGTTCTGCGGCGGGAGCTCCTTGCCGTAGAGGCCGGTGGTGAGCGTGCATAGCGGGTGCATCGCCTCGGCGATCGCGTAGCCCTCGCTGTACGGCCACTTGAGGATCGGGTTCGACAGGCCGGGCATGCGCGCCGGATCGTTCAGCGTGTTGAAGTGGACGTACTTCGCATCCGCCATCGGCTCGACGAGCGCGAGCAACTTCGACAGCGAGAAGCCCGCCCACGGGATCACCATCGACCATGCCTCGACGCAGCGGAACCGGAAGATCCGCTCCTCGGGCGCCGCGATCTTCAAGATGTCGGCGAGGTCGAACGTGCGCGGCTTGTGGCAGAGACCGGAGACCTCGAGCTTCCAGTTCTTCGTATCGAAGCCGGCGGCCGCCTTCGCGACGCCATCCTTGTTGGTCGTGAACTCGTAGTAGTTGTTGTAGTTGGTGACCTTGAGCTCGGGCGTCAGCTCTTCGGGCGTGTTCTTGATCGGATCGATCGGCGTGGTGTATGGCGCGCCGGTCGCCTTGACGAGTCCCGGCAGCTCGGCGCTGGTCGACTCGACGATCTCGACCTTGTTGATCTTCCGGTAGAGCAGCCCGGATCCCACGGCCCCGGCGGCGACGATGCCGCCGCGGATGAATGCCCGACGATTGAAGTACACGTCCGGCGGAGTGATTTCACTCGAACGAATCTTGTCTGTCATGACCGCCCCCAGAGCCCAGGTCTACGCCCGATCGTACGACAGGTTACGGCGCAGCCCGTTTTGCGAGGTTGTGAGAATGGGAGCCCACGGTTCTCGCGCAGCTCCAAGAAGTTCGGACTCATGGAGCGCTCCTGGCGACACTGCAGCTCCCGACCGCGTGAACCGGCGGCGGCGGTGGTGCCGGTTCGGCGACCGCGCAGCCGGCGACCGGAGCGGGCTCGGTCGCGCGCGGCGGTGCGGTCGGGGTCGGCGTCGACTCGGCGCAGGCGGCAACGGCGAACAGGGCGAACAGGGTGCGGATCATGGCGGCTGCTCCTCTCGAAAGAGAGGCGTGACAACTCGTGGAACGATGTTCCGTCGTTCGGAGCGCCAGCTAACCCGCCATGGAGACACGGGTTATTGGCGCGCGCAACGTCCGGGAGCTGTCAGCTCACGGGCGGTAGACGCAGAACGTGCCGGTGCGGACCGCCTTGTCGAGGTAGCTGCCGAGCTCGGCGTCGAGCTCTCCGATCTTCTTGATCGCCTCGCGCACGCGACGCTGCGCGGCGACGCGCGCGCGCTCCGCGGCGGCGCCGGAGCGCCGGACCTTGCCGCGCAGGCCGACCGCACGCGACAGCTCCTTGACCAGCGCCTCGTGCTCTTCCTGGGCGGCGACCGCGCGCCGGGCATCGCCGCGGGCCTCGGCCTCGTCGAGCTCCTCGGCGAGCTCGGCGATCCGCTTGCGGTAGGCGGCACGCGCCTTCTCGTCGAGCATCTCGCCGGCATCACCGGCATCACCGGCGACGTCCGGATCGCGCTCGCCGGAGACCAGCTCGAGCGAGTGGATCTCGACGCCCGGTGAGGCGGCGAGGCGCGCGAGCAGCTGCATGCCGCGCAGGTTCGGCATCAGGAAGCTGCGATCGCCGACGTCGACCTTCCAGCCACCGGCATGCTCGACGAGCGACCACGTGAACGGCACCGCGATGTTGGCGCTGACGCGTGGCTTCGGCGGTTCGGGCGCCGCGGGTGCCGGCGTGCCGAGCGCGCGCAATCGAGCGACGACGCCGTCGAGGTTCGCGCGCGTGGCGTCGCGCGTCGCCTCGTCGATCATCCGCGCCGCGGCAGGATCGCCGTGCCGCGACAGCATCCGCGCATACCAGTAGCCCGTCCACGCGCGACCGACCAGCGCGCCGGTCGAGGTGGTCATCGCGAGCGCGGATTCGAAGTGACCGCGCGCGCGATCGACATCGCCGAGCGCCGCGGCGACATCGCCGAGGGTGGCCGCGATCGGCGGACCGAACACGAAGCCGAACATGCCCCACCCGGCGTAGCTGTCGGCGTACGGCGCGAGCCGCTCGTAGATGTCGCGGCGCTGCGCCTCGGAGCCGACCTCCGCGATGACCTCCGCGAGGGTGGTCATCCCGGTGATGCCGTTGCTGAAGTGATTCGCGATCTCGATCGCGTCGACCTCGCGCCGCGCCTGATCGAGGTCACCGCAGCGCAGCCGGATCGCGGCGCGCACCTTGTTGCGGATCGTCGGCGTCATCGTCGCCAGCGCCTCGAGGATCACCGGCTCGATGGCCTGCAGGCGATCGACGCGATCCGAGTAGAGATAGAGCCAGAACCGGTGCACCGCGCAGGTGCGCACCGCGTTCGGATCGCGGCTGGTGTACGCCTCGGCCTCCGCGACCGCGGCATCGCAGCACGCGAAGTCGCCGCGGATCATCGCGCGCATCGAGCGCACCAGCGGTTCGCTCCACTGGAACCGCGGCTGGACCAGCGAGCGCGCGAGCGCGTTGCGGGTGGCGAGTACCTCCTCCGAGGCGACGAGATCGCCGATGAACGCGAGATCGGTACCGAGCCGCGTCAGGCCGCGCAGCTCGAGCGCGCGATCGCCGCGCCGGCGCGCCAGCTCGACGACCTCCTCGTCGAGCGCGATCACCTCGCGCGGGTGCGTCGCCGTCGCGAACGCGGCGCCCACCGCGACATCGACCTCGAGCCGCACACCCTCGTCGGCCACACCCTCGATCATCGCGAGCGCCTGGCGCGCCATGTCGAGGACCGGCGGTGGATCGTGTGCGGGCGTCAGCGCGGCGGCCTTGCGCGCCAGCAGCCGCGCGTGGAGCACGGTCTCGCTCTCGGGCAGCGCCGCCATCGCGCCGTCGAGCAGCTTCAGCAGATCGCGCGAGGTATCGCCGAACACGTAGCGAGAGCCGAACGCGAGCGCGACCTCGGCGACCGTCTTCAGATCGCCTGCCTTGCGCGCCAGCGAGGATGCCGCCAGCAGCGCCTCGCGTGCCGCCGGTGCATCGCCGAGATCGAGCAACGCGCGCCCGCGCGCCAGCTGGAACGCGGCATCGCGTGCTGATTCTTCACCGAGGTGAGCCTGCGCGCGATCGAGGATCATGACGGCCTCCTCGTGGGCGCACTGACCGCGCGCGTGATCGGCCGCGATGATCGTCCACTCGAGGACGGTGCGCGCCGGCAGCATCGCCTGCAGCGCGTGGTGAGCGCGCTCGCCGATCAGCGACAGTTCGCCCGCGGCGATCTCGCGATCGAGGGCGACCGCGAGCCGGCGATGGATCGCGACGACCTCGTCGGCGGCCTCGCGATAGATCGCCTCGCGGACGAGATCGTGACCGAACCGCCAGCGATCCGGTGCGATCGACAGCAGGATGCCCGCACCGACGAGCCCGGAGGCGCAGCGCCGCAGCGACTCGGCATCGCGATCGGCGGCCGCGGCCCAGCGCGCGAGCGAGACATCGCGACCGACCACCGAGGCAGCGCGCGCGAGCTGGCGGGTCTCGTCGGGGAGAAACGCGACGCGGTCGTTGACCATCGTCGCGATCCCCTGCGCGAGTGGGAGCCGCTCGTCACCGAGCGTCGAGCCGGCGGCGATCGCCGCGAGTGTCTCGAGG
>JAEYYY010000001.1 GCA_023430775.1 Pseudomonadota bacterium | reverse complement strand
GCCGAGGCCTCGGCATTCGCGAGCTACATCGACGATTACATCTACTTCGCACCCGCGATCGGCGACGACGGCCAGCCCGTGTTCGACGTCCTGATCCGCGGTGCGTTCCCGCGCTTCACGACGCGCGGTGTCGACGCGGTGTTCTACGGGGCCGACGGCGGGATCGCCGCGAAGCCGATCCCGGAGCTCGAGCTCGGCGCGCAGGCGTCGCTGGTCCGCGCGCGTAACCTCGACGACGACAGCTTCCTGGTGTTCGTGCCGCCGGATCGCTACCGCGGATCGATCACCTATCGACCAGCCGATCGCTGGAAGTCGCCGCGCAAGCTGTTCGCGACGATCACCGGCACCTACGTCACCAGGCAGAAGCGCTTCGATCTCGCGGCAGATTTCGTCAAGCCGCCATCGGCGTACTTCCTCCTCGGCGGCGAGCTCGGGTTCGAGACCTGCTTCGGACATCAGACGGCGAAGTTCGCGCTCCAGGGCAGCAACCTGACCAACGCGCGCTATCGCGACTACACCAGTCTGATGCGCTACTTCGCCGACGAGCCTGGCTGGCAAGCCTGGCTGCGGATGACCGTGACGTTCGATTCGAAGAACGGGAGGCTCAAGTGATCAAGGCGCTCGTGCTCGTCGTCCTCGCTGGCTGTGCACTCGACGCGCAGACGCTCGACGATCAGGAAGTGATCACCACCGTGATCCTCGATTTCGATGGCACGACGTTCTCGTTCGACGACGTCGACGGTGATGGTGGCGAGCCACCGGTGATCGACGACATCACGCTCGCGCCGGGTGACTACACGCTGTCGATCCGGTTCCAGAACGGCCTCGAGGATCCGCCCGAGGAGATCACCGAAGAGGTGCGCGACGAGAGCGCGCAGCACCTGCTGCTGTTCACCGGCTCGGCGGTCGTCGGCCCGGCGACCACCAACACCAGCGGTCCGCTCGCGCACAGCTACGCCGACACCGACGCGAACGGGCTGCCGATCGGCCTCGAGAACATGATCGTCGCCACACCCGGGGCAGGGCTCTTGACGCTCACCTTGCGGCACCTCCCACCCGAGCTCCCTCCAGAAAAATCCGCCGATACGGTAGCGATCGCGCGCGATGACGGTCTCGATGCGCTCGGTGGTGCGACCGACGCGCAGGTGTCGTTTTCCGTGACCGTCGAGTAGCTTGACGCTGCCGCGGGGGCGGCGCGACCATTCCAATGTGGACGACGACGATCCCGAGGACGAGGTTCCACCGGAGCTCGTGATCGCACAGCGCCGTCGTCTCGACTGGACCGGCAACCTGTGGCCCGCGGAGCCGGCGACCGAGCCGAAGCTGATGCAGCACGTGGAAGGCACGTCGTCGTGGCCGATCGAGCCGGCGACCGAGCCGAAGATGCGCATGGTCGATGGCTCGCGGACGCGCACCGAGTTCCGCCCGGAGCCGCCGTCGATCCAGGTCTCGGAGCTGCCTGTCGAGTTCGTGCCGGCGACGTTCGATGAGCCGACGGGTCGCGACAACCTCGCCACCGAACAGAATCCGATCGTGGTGCCGGACGCCCCACCGGTGCGGCCGACGCCGCGGCCCAGGCGCCCGCCGCCCGCGCCGTTTCGCGCACAGCGCGACGAGCGTGCACCCGCGCCAGGCTCGCGCGCAGATCGCATCGGCCGCCCCGATACCTCCCCGGTGCCGCGTCTCCAGCTCGCCGATGCCAGCAGCGAGAGCCGGCCGTTCCAGACCGAGAGCGACACCATCGCCGAGAGCGATCCGTTCGACGACGAGTAGAGATGTTGCCACCCCCTACAATTCACTCCGATAGTTCGGGCCATCGGCAACCCTGACCGGATCTATCGACAGACTGGCGAACACGATTCGGGCTTTGCTCTCACCCGTGAAGACCGCGGCACTCCTTCTCGCACTCACCTCGACGGCCACGGCCGGTGGTTTTGGCATTCCCGAGGTCGGCGCCCGGCGCACCGGCATGGGCGCGGCGGTCGGCCGCCCCGACGAGGCGAACGCGGTGTTTCACAACCCCGCCGGGCTGGCGCTCGGTGGTGGCGTGCGGGTGTACGCGACGTTCGGGCTCGCGATGCTCGACGCCAGCTTCCAGCTCCAGCAGTGGGACGAGAGCGATCGCTTCATCAGCGACGCGACCGACGCCGATGGCTATTACCCGACCGTCGAGCCGACGCGCGCGATGGCCGTGATCCCGATGCTCGCGGTGACCGCCGAGATCCTGCCGAGCAAGCTGTACGCCGCGCTCTCTGCCTACGTGCCGAACGCGACCGGCGCGAAGTTCAGCTCGACGGCGACCACGCGCTATCACCTGATCGACGGCTACACGATCTCGCCGGTCGCCCAGCTGTCCGCGGCCTACAAGATCACGCCGAAGGTCGCCGTCGGCGCGGGCTTCGGGATGATGAACCTGCGGCTCAAGGGCAAGCGCGACGTGTTCCCGATCATCGATGGCACCGACGCGACGCCGCTGCTCGGCAGCAACGCGCGGCTCGAGCTCGAAGGCCAGACCTGGGCGCCGACCTGGAACGCCGGCGTGCTGGTCGCTCCGATCCCGGGCCTCACGATCGGCGCCGCCGTCACCGCGCGCGTCGATGCCAAGATCGAGGGCCCGATCACGCTGACCTACGGCGACGACGCCCCGGATCCGGGCGGCCAGCTCGAGGCCAAGCAGATCACGTCGCAGCTGCTGCCGTGGTCGTTCTCCGCCGGCGCCAACTACGACGTCCATCCGAACGTCGAGGTCGGTAGCGAGTTCCGCTACTGGCTCTACCGCCAGTACGACAACCAGCACACGGACATCAAGGGCGCGTTCCTGATCCGCGAGCTCAACACCGAGAAGGACTATCACGACAGCTGGCAGATCTCCGGAGGCGTCCGCGTGCACGACCTCGCGAAGGCGCCGGGGCTCGAGCTCATGCTCGGTGGTCACAAGGACCGCACGCCGGCGCCGACCAAGTCGCTGACGCTCGACTCCCCGACCTTCTCGCATCTCGGCCTCCACTCGGGCGTGCGCTACACGCGCGGTCGGACCCGGCTGTCGCTGACCTATCTCCACTACTGGTATGACGTTCCGGTGATCACCGACTCGATGACCGGCCCGCCGTCGAACGTCCGCGGGGATGGGACGAACAACATCGTGTCGTCCTCGGTCGAAGTGACGTTCAAGTAGGTCTGCCGTGCTCGTGCTCGTGCCACGCTCCTCTGCTTGCTCGGCCAGTTAACGCCCGCTGCGGTCGTTCCTGGCCTGTTAGTACTTTGGTCGGAACGGCTCGAAACGAAGGCGTGTGGGGTGTGAGTCGGGCGTCCGCCAGCCGGACCCGCGGGCAGAGCTCTCGACCGGCCTGTCTCGGTTCGGCGTCGTTCCAACAAACGTTCGAACGAAGTTGGTTAGTACTACCTGATCGGTTTTTCACGCCGTGGCTTCGGTCGCACGCGCCGCCTGCGAAATGGACGAGTGCACTGCGGGCACCAACCGAT
>JAEYYY010000879.1 GCA_023430775.1 Pseudomonadota bacterium | reverse complement strand
CCTCAGCGTCGATCCTCAGCGTCGATCCTCAGCGTCGATCGCCCTCCTCCCCCGACGCGTCGATCCTTGCCCAAGGCCGTCGATGCTCCACGCGGTGATCTGATCGGCACGTTGTCCTCGACGCATCGATCGCCCGGCCCGCCCCACGCGTCGATCCTCAGCACGCGAGTCTCGATCGTAGACGAGCACGAGCACGAGCACGTGTCACGTGCACGAGCACGTGCACGTCTCACGAGCACGAATCAGGGATTCGGCACCGGCGTATCGATCGGTGGCGTGGTGTGCGGATGCCCCCACGCACGCAGCACTTCATGCGCGCGCTTGCGGACGAAGAACCGCCGCACCGTCGGCTTGTTGCCCTCGGTCACGTCGTGCGTCGCGCGATCGAGGAGCAGCTTCTCGAGTCGCGCGATGTTCGCCGCCGACTTGAAGTGCGCCAGCGCACGGGCACCTTGCTCCCGCAGCTGCGCGTCGCTCGCCGCGATCCACTGGATCGCCTTTGCTTCCAGCGCGGCATCGACCGGCACGTAGAGGAACACCGCGCTGCCACCGTAGAGCGCCCTCCCCGCCGGGCTGTCGAGCGGTAGATCGATCTGGAACGCCTCGGTCGCTTTCGACGCCGCGGCGCCGCGGACTCTGGAGATCAGATCAGCGCGCTTGCGGATGACGGTGTGATCGATCGTGTACGCGGGATCGGTTCCGATCCGGTACGCGTCGTTGCCCCACTGACCGTGGCGCAGCGCGAACGGCGCCTTCGCGTAGAGTGGCGCCGGCGTGTGATCGCCATCGCGTTTGGCTCGCTTGTCGGAGGCGATCAGGAACAGCAGGACTTCCTGGTTCTTCCAGTTGCCGGGGTGGTTATCGCCGAACGTGTTGCGCACCACGATGTCGACCGTCCTGGCCGGCGGCCCCTTGAGCGTCTCGGTCACCGCGATCGTCGCGAGGAACCAGATCGTGGCGCCGTCGGTCCGGGTTTCGAGCTTGGCAACCTTGCCGATGACCACGCGGTCGGAATCGGCGGTCGTCCACTCGATCGAGTCCGCCATGTTGATCTCGGCTGTCGACCAGCGCGGGGTGGCGAGGATCAAGGCGACCACGACGAACAGGCAGCGCATGACCCGATCAAACGCCATTTCCTGCCAGCAGATCTGCATCCAATCGTGCGGATCTGCGCAGGTTCCTGCCGGCTGCTGCCGTGGTGGATCGATACAGGGGGTGTTGCCGCGTGTTCACACCGCCGGGGTCGGGTGGTGGAACCGGCGACATCGCCTCCAGCCGGGAGTAGCTCCCGCCGATCCCGGCGGTGGTGAGCCAGTCGCCCTGGCCGGCGAATTTCCGGGCATTTTTGTCAGGTCTTCGACCGCCAGTTCTCACCAGACCATCCTCGCGGGTCTAACGTTGACGGATTCTCGAATAGTTCGATCCCGTTGCCGCAATGGCACGACCAATGCTTCGCGCTACGACTACCGCTCGCTCCAAAGGACATTCACACCATGACCAAGCTCTTCTCCTCTGTTCGCCTCGCCATGCTGGCGGCGCTCTCCGTGACCACGCTCGCCAGCTGCGAGCTCTATTTCGGGGACTCCGATGACGACGGCGGCGGAGGCGGCAACGAGCCCGGCTTCGCGTGTAACAACAACGCGGACTGCGCGGCCGGCTGTTACTGCGGCGCGGAGGGCACCTGCGAAGAGGCCGGCTTCTGCACGAGCGATGAAGAGTGCGCCGATGGGTTTGTCTGCGACGAGCGCAACTCGTGCGTCCCGTCGTCCTGCTCGTCGGACGCGGAGTGCGATACCGGCGAGGTTTGCGACAACGGCACGTGCACCGCGACCTGCGTCTGCACCAGCGACACCCAGGCGCAGGACCTGCTCGGCACCACCGACGCGTACTGCGACGAGGCCCGCGAGACCTGCCACTTCGGCGCGGACCCGGCCGGCACCTGCGCCGGCGCGGTGACCTGCAACGAGAAGGCGCCGAAGTGTGACGAGGGCACCGTTCCGCTCGTCGGCTCGGATGGTTGCTACACCGGCGAGTGCCGTGCGATCGCCCAGTGCGGCGAGCTCCCGGCGTGCGAGGCCTACCAGCACGAGACCGATTGCGGCGGCGCGTCCTGCACGATCGTCTCGACCGGTATCAACTGCACCAAGCCGGACGGCAGCGCCTGCCAGTCGGGTGACGCGGGCTGCACTTGCGAGGACTTCCGCTTCAACTCGTGCGAGACCCCGACGGCCATTCCCGAGAACTAGTGGGCGATCCGGTCGGCGATCCGGTCGGCGATCCGGTCGATCGCCTGATCGACCTCCTGACCTCCTGACCTCCTGACCTCCTGAACCTTTGAGCGAGACGGGCCACCTCAAACGAGGTGGCCCGTCGACGTTTTTCGGCCGGGCGAGTAGGCTCACGCCATGGGCTTCGAGTTCGCCGAAACGATGGCCGGCACCCTCGAGATGGACGGCGAGCCCGGCAAGCGGCACCCGTTTCGGTTCGAGATCACCGCGTTCGCGGAGTCGACCCGCAAGCACCTGGCCGACGGCAAGGCCGAGGTCTCGGGCGTCATCTACGCCCCGCCGATCGTCGAGGGTGCGCCGGTCTCGGGCGTGATCACGATCCGGCCCATTGGACAGCGGATCATCAGATACGAGCTGGCCTTCGTCGGCGATGACGGCCGTGGCTACGAGATGACCGGTCAGAAGGACATCAAGTGGACCTCCCCGTTACGGACGTTCACCGAGCTCCCGGCCGAGATCCGTGACGAGTCCGGGCGCCGGGTGGCAAGTTGCCAGACCCGGTTCGACCTCAAGAACCACGGCTGGTCGTTCCTTCGCAGCTTCCGCCCGGTCAGCTAGCGCGGGGACGTGGTAAGACCGCGAGCCCGGCACGAGTACAACTATGGGACTTCTACAGAAGATCTTCGGCAGCAAGAACCAGCGCGAGCTGAAGAAACTCCAGCCGATCGTCGCGCGCATCCAGGACCTCGAGCCGACGATGCAGAAGAAGTCGGACGCCGAGCTCAAGGCGATGACCGGCGAGTTCAAGACCCGGCTCGATAATGGCGCGACGCTCGACGACATCCTGCCCGAGGCGTTCGCGCTGTGTCGCGAGGCAGGCGTGCGCATCCTCAAGATGCGCCACTACGACGTCCAGATGATCGGCGGCATGGTGCTCCACCAGGGCAAGATCGCCGAGATGCGCACCGGCGAGGGCAAGACGCTCGTCGCCACGCTGCCGACGTACCTGAACGCGCTGTCCGGCAAGGGCGTGCACGTCGTCACCGTCAACGACTACCTCGCCAAGCGCGATGCCGAGTGGATGGGCCGGCTGCACGGCTTCCTCGGGCTGTCGACGGGCGTCGTCGTCCACGGCCTCGACGATATCGAGCGCCAGCGCGCCTACAACTCGGACATCACCTACGGCCAGAACAACGAGTTCGGCTTCGATTACCTGCGCGACAACATGAAGCAGTCGCCGGACCGCATGGTGCAGCGGATGCTGAACTACGCGGTCGTCGACGAGGTCGACTCGATCTTGATCGACGAGGCCCGCACGCCGCTGATCATCTCCGGTAGCGGCGAGGAGTCGGCGGATCTCTACGTCAAGATCGACCGCATGATCCCGCGCCTCAAGCGCGAGGTCGATTACACCGTCGACGAGAAGGCGCACTCCGCGATGCTCACCGACGAGGGCGTCGAGACGATGGAGAAGCTGCTCGGCGTCGACAACCTGTACGAGGCGACGAACATCCAGCTCGTGCACCACGTCCAGCAGGCGCTGCGCGCGCACACGCTGTACAAGCGCAACGTCAACTACCTCGTCGAAGAGGGCAAGGTCGTGATCGTCGACGAGCACACCGGCCGCAAGATGCCGGGCCGTCGGTGGTCCGATGGTCTGCACCAGGCGATCGAGGCGAAGGAAGGCGTCACCGTCGAGGAAGAGAACCAGACCGTCGCCACGGTGACGTTCCAGAACTACTTCCGCATGTACAAGAAGCTGTCCGGCATGACCGGTACGGCCGATACCGAGGCCGCCGAGTTCCACCAGATCTACAAGCTCGACGTCTCGGTGATCCCCACCAACAAGCCGATGGTCCGCAAGGATCTGCCGGACCTCGTCTACAAGAACGAGGCGGGCAAGTTCCGCGCGGTCGTCGCCGACATCGAGGATTGCTATCAGCGCGGTCAGCCGGTGCTGGTCGGTACGGTCTCCGTCGAGAAGTCCGAGGTCGTCGCCAACATCCTCAAGTCGAAGAACATCCCGTTCAACGTGCTGAACGCGAAGCAGCACCAGCGCGAGGCCAGCATCGTCGCGCAGGCGGGTCGCAAGGGCGCGATCACGATCTCGACCAACATGGCCGGTCGCGGCACCGACATCTTGCTCGGCGGCAACCCCGAGGTGATGGCGCGCGAAGCACTCGCCGAGGAGAAGGCGAAGCTCGCCGAAACGGTCGACGAGTCCGAGATCAAGCCGGCGGAGAGCGAGGACGGGAGCGAGAGCCCGTACCGCGGCAGCGTCGAGCGCAAGCTCCCCGACGAGGACGCGCGCTTCGAGGAGCTGCTCGAGAAGTTCAAGAAGCAGTGCGAGGCCGAGAAGGAAGAGGTGCTGAAGGCCGGCGGTCTCAAGATCATCGGCACCGAGCGCCACGAGTCGCGCCGCATCGACAACCAGCTGCGCGGGCGCGCCGGTCGCCAGGGCGACCCGGGCTCGTCGCGGTTCTACCTGTCGCTCCAGGACGACCTGCTCCGCATCTTCGGTCTCGATAAGATGACCGGCCTGATGGAGCGCCTCGGTCTCGAGGAGGACGTGCCGATCGAGTCACCGATGGTGACGCGCTCGATCGAGGGCGCGCAGAAGAAGGTCGAGGGTCGCAACTTCGATCAGCGCAAGAACGTCCTCGAGTACGACGACGT
>JAEYYY010000278.1 GCA_023430775.1 Pseudomonadota bacterium | reverse complement strand
ACTCCGTGCTCGATCCCCGAGCACGAGGCCGTCGTTGATTGCCCGCACGCGCACCGCGCCGCCCTCGAAGCGCTCGACACGGCTCGGCCCAGGTCGTCCACGAAGAGTCGGCCGGACCTGAGCGTATACTCCTCATCACGTGGCGCGGGACGACGACACTGCCGAGGATCCGCCGCGCACGATCCAGGTGCGCAAGGGCCAGCATCCCGGAGATGCGGTCCCCAACCTGGCGACGATTCCGGGTGACCTGCCGACCAACCTCGAGCCGCCCGGCATTCCACCAGCTCGCTACGAGCTCGGCGAGGAGATCGCGCGCGGCGGCATGGGCCGCGTCGTCGATGCCACCGACACGCGCCTCGGCCGCGTCGTCGCGCTCAAGGAAGCGCTCGCCCTCGATGCCGAGTCGCTGCGCCGGTTCGAGCGCGAGACCCAGATCACCGCGCGCCTCGAGCATCCGTCGATCGTGCCGGTCCACGACGCCGGCAAGATGGCCGATGGCGCGCCGTTCTACGTCATGCGCAAGATCGGCGGCCGGCCCCTCGAGAAGCTGGTCGCGATCTCCGGCACGCTCAACGAGCGGCTCGCGCTGATCCCGCACGTGGTCGCCGCGGCGCACGCGGTCGCGCACGCCCACGAGCGCGGCATCATCCATCGCGACATCAAGCCCTCGAACATCCTGTGCGGCGAGCTCGGCGAGACGATCGTGATCGACTGGGGGCTCGCGAAGGTCAAGGGCGAGCCCGACGAGGAGAGCGGCACCGCGAACTGGGTGATCGAGGACGACGACCAGCTGAAGACGCGCGCCGGCATCGTGTTCGGCACGCCGGGGTTCATGGCGCCCGAGCAGCTGCGCGGGACTTCACCCAGCGTCAACGAGCGCACCGATGTCTACGCGCTCGGCGCCACGCTCTATCACCTGCTCTCGCGCAAGCCTCCTCACTACGCGAAGACCGCCGACGAGATGATGCGCAACGCGGTGCGCGCGAAGCCGGTGCCGCTGTCGGAGCTGGTGGCCGGCGTGCCGCCCGAGCTGATCACGATCGTCGACAAGGCGCTGTCGATGGATCACCGCACGCGCTACCAGAATGCGAAGGAGCTCGCCGACGACCTGCAGCGATTCCTCACCGGTCAGCTCGTCGCCTCGCACCACTACACCCCGCGCGAGAAGCTCGCCCGCTTCGTCAAGAAGAACCGGGTGCCGGTGATCGTCGGCAGCGCCGCGGTGGTGGCGTTGATCGTGGTCGGTGCGATCGCGGTGACGCGCGTGATCGGCGAACGCGATCGCGCGGACGTCGAGGCGCAGAATGCCAAGCAGGCGCAGGCGGTCGCCGAGCGCGAGAGGCGCAACGCCGAGGAGCGGCTCGAGAAGCTGACGCTGCAGCAGGCGCGTAGCAAGGTGCTGACCAATCCGACCGAGGCGATCGCGATGCTCAAGCCTCTCGCGAAGCAGCAGTGGCGCGAGGTGCGCTCGATCGCGGCCGCGGCGCGCGCGAACGGCGTCGCGTGGTCGTTGCCGGCTCCCAAGGCGGTCGAATCGATCGAGATGTCTCGCGATGGCGAGCGCGTGCTCGTCGCCGGCGCCGATGGCTCGGTGCAGATCTACGATCTCGCGGCGCGCACCTCGAAGCCGCTCGTCACCCACGGGCCGGCGGTGCGCGCGCGGTTCGCCGACGGCGAGAAGAAGGTGGTGACGTGGACCGGGAAGACGCTGGCGGTGCTCGATGCCACCACCGCCGCGCCGATCAGCGTCGTCACCGCGCCGACCAAAATCGAGGACCTCGAGGTCGTCGGCGTCAACGCGTACTGGACCGACGAGAACCGCAAGGTGTGGAAGCTCGATCTGGTCGGCAAGACCCCGCTCGAGATCCCCGTCGACGAGCCCGTGAGCGAGCTCGCACCGTCGCCCGACGGGCGGTGGATCGCGCTGGTCGGCGACGATCACCTGCTGCTGCACGATCGCACGCAGCCCACCGAGCCCCCGCAGTCGATCATCCTGGGCAACGTCAAGGGTCTCGACTGGTCCGAGGACAGCGCGCACCTCGCGCTGCTGGTCGAGCTCGGCGCCGCGACCGAGCGCCAGGTCGCCGACGCATCGATCGCGACCGGCGGTCAGATCGTCCATCGGTTCTACGTGGGTGCGCGCACCCACATCGCGTGGAGCCGCGATCGGATGTTCACGATCGGCCCGCAGGGCGTCGGCATGGTGTCGCGCACGGCGGCCACGCAGCGCAAGCAGATGATCGGCCAGTCGGTCGGCATGCGCGAGACCATCGACGGCGCGGTGGTCGCCGCGAGCATCGGCGGGCTCGCGGTGCTCACCGACGACGGCGATCACACGATCGCGATCCCCGAGGGCCGCCTCGAGGTCCTCGAGGCATCGGCGAACTCTCCCTACGTCGTCGGCATGATCGAAGGCCGCATGCTGGTGTGGAACCTCGCCGAGCTGCTGCCGAAGCGACTCGGCACCCGCGCGCCCACGCTCGAGGCATTCACCGGTCCCGATCGGTTGCTCACCGCGTTCGCCGATGCGCCGGCGGAGTGGATCGATCTCGCGACCGGCAAGACGCAGACGCTGGCGGCGTTGCCGACCGCGCTGCTCGCGATCGATGGCGCGCCGGATGGCCGGTCGGCGTGCATCGTCGACGGCGCTCACCGGGCGCGCCTCGTCACCGATGCCGGCACCGACGACCTCGGCGCGGTCGACAACTGCCTGTTCGTCGGCTCGACCGCCGTGCTCGCGAGCGCGAGCGGGACGGTGCAGCTCCTCGATCCCGCGACCAAGATCCGCACACCGCTGCTCGGCCGCACGACCCGGCTCGTTCACGTCGCCGCGAGCCGCGGTGGAGGCAAGGGCTGGATCGCCGCGGCGTTCCTCGATGCCACGCTGTGGCGAGTCGATCTCGAGACCTCGAAACAGGCGACCACGCCCGTCGCTCACGTCCCGAAGATGATCGCGATCCTGCCCGACGGCTCGCTGGTGTTTCCCGACGGCCCGACGCTGATGGCGTGGCGAACCGACAACGAGCTGGTGAAGCTGGTCGAGCTTCCCAAGCCGATCGCCACCGTCGGAGCCGCGGGTCCGGACCGGGTGGTCGTCGGCATCGAAGGCGGCATGGCCTACGTGGTCGGCATCGACCGGCCGGATCACAAGACCGGCCCGTTCGATCTCGCCGGCGTCGCCAGCGTGGTGCAATCGCCCGACACCGGCATCATGGCGTTCGCGAATCGCGGCGCGATCGAGGTGTTCGATCCGATCGCGAACCATCGCTGGACGCTCGCCAGCTCGCCCGGCCTGACGTTCCTCAGCCCGCTGATCACCAACGACGCCCACCGCGTGCTCGCCCGCCGGATGGCCACCGACCGCGAGAAGCGCGATGTCGAGAAGCGCGAGGAGGTTGCCGTGCTCGCGTGGCAGCTCGTCGTCCCGGCCACCCCCGACGACACCGCGCGCTGGCTCGATCAGCTGACGAACGCCACCTGGGATCCCCAGACGGCGAGCCTGATCTGGCGCTGAGATGCTACAACCGCTGGACGTGTCAACCAGTGTTCACCCGGTACAGCTGCACGATTCGTTGCGGCGAGAAAAGGTCCCGTTCGAGACGCTCGTTCCCGGCAAGGTCAGCATGTACGTCTGCGGACCCACGCCCTACGCGCCCGCGCACATCGGTCACGCGTACTCCGCGATCTCGTTCGACACCATCCGCCGCAGCCTGAAGTTCCTCGGTTACGACGTCCTCTACGTTCGCAACGTCACCGACGTCGAGGACAAGATCATCGCCGCTGCGAACAAGGCTGGTGAAGACCCGCTGGCGCTCGCTGCGCGATTCGCCGATGCCTACAACCGCGACATGGCGCGGTTCAACGTGATGGCGCCCGACATCGAGCCCAAGGTGTCGACGCACATCGAGCAGATCATCGCCCTCATCCAGGTGCTGGTCGATAACGGCAAGGCGTATGCCGCCGACGGCGATGTCTATTACGAGGTCTCGAAGTTCGAGACCTACGGCAAGCTGTCGAAGATGAAGCTCGACGAGCTCGAGGAGGGCCACCGCGATCTGCGCGGCGGTCCGATCGACAAGGGCAAGCGCGCCCCCGCCGACTTCGCGCTGTGGAAGGGGGCCAAGCCCTGCGAGCCGTCCTGGGACTCGCCGTGGGGCAAGGGCCGTCCCGGCTGGCACATCGAGTGCTCGGCGATGACGCTCGCGCACCTCGGCCGAACGTTCGATCTGCACGGCGGCGGGAAAGATCTGGTGTTCCCGCACCACGAGAACGAGATCGCGCAATCGCAGGGTGCGCACGGCGTCGAGACGTTCGCCCGCTACTGGCTGCACAACGGGTTTCTCAACTTCGCCGGCGAGAAGATGTCGAAGTCGCTCGGCAACGTGTTCGGTTGCGATCAGATCGCCGATGCCGTCGGCGGTGAAGCGCTGCGCTTCTTCTGCGTCAAGCACCACTTCCAGTCGCCGATCGAGTTCGAGGTCGAGGAGGTTCGCGATGCCAGCGGCACTCCGACCGGCGTGCGGTTCCGCAGCCTCGAGGAGGCCGATCGCGATCTGTCGTACTTCTACACGGCGCTGTCGCGGATCGATAACTTCGTCGCGCAAGGTGACGGTGGCGAAGGCGCGCTGATCCCCGGCAACGACGGCAAGCTCGCCGAGAACCTGATCGCCGAGGCGCGCAAGGCGCTCGCCGACAACTTCAACACGCCTGTCGTGCTGGCCCTGCTCCACCCCGCCGCGGCGCTCGCCAACCGGCTCGTCGAGGACGGCAAGGGCATGGACAAGCAGGCCCGCCGCCGCACGATCGCCCGGCTCGGCCGCGATATCCGCACCGTCGCCAATGCGCTCGGCATCCTGTCCGCCGAGCCCCGCACGTACCTCGCCGAGCGCCGCGCGCGGCTGGTCAAGGCACGCGGCATCGACGTCGCGAAGGTCGAGCAGCTCCTGGCCGATCGCGTCGCGGCACGCAAGGACAAGAACTTCTCGCGCGCCGACGAGATCCGTAACGAGCTGACCGCCATGTGCGTCATGGTGGAGGACACGCCGCAAGGCACCGACTGGCGAGTGCTCGACGAGGCCTGATGGCAGACGATCCCAAAGACCCTCCACCTCCCGCACCCGGCGGCGCGCTCGCGCGGCCGATGATCGCGCGCGATCTCGACAAGGCGGGAAAGGGTCAGCTCGTCTACGTCGGTCGCGACGGCGAGGTCCGCGATCCATCCGGCGTGCGCAATCGCCAGTACGCCGCGTACCTCGCGTTCGGTGGCATCACCACGGCCGGCGTCGCGCTCGCCGCCACCAGCTTTCCGCTCCTGATCCCGTTCTACGTCCTCCTCGGTGGCCGCTTCGTCGGCACGATCCGCGCGGTCAAGCGCGTCAACGAGGCGTCGGTCGCGCTGTCCAACGGCGACTCCGTCGAGGGGCGTGCGCTCGCCGAGCCGGTCGCCCGCGCGTGGTGGGCGCCGGGTCGCGTGCGTGCGCTCGCCGAGCTCCGCGTCGCGATCGCCGACGCGCTCGACGGCAAGGGCGAGATCGCGCTCGAGAAGGTGCGCAAGGCGCGCGCGAAGCTGTCGCCTCGCCTCGTCCAGCACCAGTTCTCCTACTACACGGAGATCAACCTGCTCGCCGCGCTCGGCCGCACCAAGGAAGCGCGCAACCTGCTCGAGAGCCGCGGCCCCGTCCCGACGGGAGAGGTGCTCAAGCTGTCGTACTGGATCGCGCAGATGCACCTGTGGGTCGCCGAGGGCGAGCCGCCGAAGCAGGACAAGCTCGACGATGCCGAGCTGCACGAGCGGATGCGCAAGGGCCTGTCGATGACGGCGGGCCGCGATCTCCTCCTCCTGTGCTCGTGGCTCTACGCGCAACGCGGCGAGCACGACGACGCGCAGTTCACGTGGCGACAGGCGATGGATCGCGAGGGCAGCATGCGGCTCGAGGTCGCGATGCCCAAGCTCGCGGAGTGGATGACCGCGTACAAGGCGGAGCATCCCAAGCTCGACGAGCCCGAGCCCGAAGACGATCTGTAGAAGCTTACTTCTCGTCGGCGTCCTCGGAGAGGTACGCGAGGATCACCTCGTCGAGACTCTTCTCCGAGATCAGGCCCTGACCGAAGCCGCGACCCTCGTCCTCGCGCGCCTTGCGCACCCGTGACGGTTGCGCGGGTTTCGCGGGTGCACCGACGATGACTGCCGGGCGGGTCATCACCACACCGCTGTTCGGTTGCGAGGAGGCCGAGCCCGGGCGACTCGCCATCGGTCCCGTCGTGCGGCCCGGTGTGGGGGTTCGCGGGCGGCCACCCGACGAGGCATCGCGCATCGCCTGCACCGGCACCGCTTGCACCGGCTTGGAATCGCGCGGCGGTGGCGTCGGCGGCGGCTTCGCGGTGTTGACGACGCGATTGCCCGGACGACCGAGGCCCGGCGGAATCGGCACGCCACCCGAGCGCTCGCGACCGGTGGCGGGATCGAGGGCGGGCAGCTTCTGACTGACGCGCTTGACGTGCGAGTACTGGCCGGGACGCTCGGCGGGCGCGACACCGGGCGGCGCTTCCGCCGAAGGAGGCGCCGGTGCGTAGACCTCGATCGCATCGGAGTCCTCGCGACCGGGGTTGCGATCGCTCGTGATCGGACGCGACAGCACCTGCGGCGGCGTGATCGCCGGGCGCGCCGGCGGTCGCGTGGGAGGCCGCGGCGGCAGCAGCGAGCCCTGCGATGCGGGACGCGACGACGCGGGTGGCGGCGGCAGCGGCTGCACCGATTCGGCCTGCGAGCGCGGACGCGAGACATCGCTCGCTGCACCGACGACGCCCGGCACGCCATCCGACGACGGCTCGGAGTCACCGATCGCCTGGATATCGGTGTCGCGGCGGATCCGCGCCGACGACCGCTCGTCCTCGAGCTCGAGCGCGATGATCGCGTTCATCGAGTCCGACGTGCCGGCCTCGCGCGGCACGACCGGCGTACGGATCGTCGCGTTGACGCCGGCATCGAGCGTGGTGGGACCGTCGAGCTCGCTCGGCGACGGCGGCGACGGCGGCGACGGCGGCAACGACGTGCGCACGGCCGACGGCGCGCTGCCGCGTTCGGCGGTGCGCGTCCGCGACGGCCGGGTGAGACCGAGATCCTCGTCG
>JAEYYY010000861.1 GCA_023430775.1 Pseudomonadota bacterium | reverse complement strand
GGCCGTGCCACCGCGACCGCCTCCTCCGGTATTCCCGATCGACAAGCTCGCGGCGCAGCCCGCGGATGCGTCGGTCGACGAGGCACTCCACGAGATCGGGCGGGTCGTTCGAGAGCACACACCCGAGCTCGGCATGACGACCATCAGCGTGTCCTACGCCCGCAAGGACGCCACGCTCGATCCCACGTATGGCGCGCTCGAGGTCGCGCTGTCGCTCTCCGATGCACCCGACGGCATCGTCGACGACCCGAACCGTCCCACCGGGGCACCGGTGCCGGAGCTCATGCCGGTGGAGAGCGGTCGAACGAACTGCCCGATCATCAGGCTGCACAAGGGCAGGTGGTCCGTGGAGGGGATCGGGTGTCCTGAGAAGAGGTTTCTCGCGCGCCTGTGCAGCGTCGCCGATGTGTGGAAACAGGCGATCGTCGAAGGTGCGCCGGAGAATGCGGTGGCGACGATGCAGCGCGATGTCGGGCTCGACTTCTGGACGTTCCAGATCCAGGACAAGGTTCGCAAGGTCGACTTCACGCGCTACATCCACGAGGACAAGTGTCCCCCTGCCCCGGCGAGCGGCAGCGCGGCGCCGCGCCCGAACCCGGACTAGCGAACCTGGCCGAGCGGGATCGTCGCGCCGTCCTTCTGCAGCACGAACGGCCGATCCTCGACGGTGACCTTGCCCTTGCCGTCGTGACGGATCACCTGGACGGTGCCGATGCCGAGCCCCATCGGCCCGCGGTTGAAGTAGTGCACCGCGATCGAGTACGGGAACGCCTTCGGGTTGTCGACGTGGAACATCTCGGGGCCGTAGCCGTCGGTCAGATCGTCGAGCAGCTTGCCGCCCGACGCGAGCTTCCGGTTCGAGTAGAACGCGTGATCGCCGTGGCGATCGACGACGTGCAGATCGACATCGTTCGCGTCGGTCTCCCAGCCGAGCACGAAGTGGAGGCTCGGCTTGCTGGCGAGCGGCACGCCCAGCTTGCTCGCCAGCTCGGCCGCGCGGTTCGGCTCGCGGGCGACGATCGCGGCGGCGATCACGCGACCGTCCTGGAGCAGCACCTCGCGCACGGAGTTGTTGGCGCGGAGGCGCGCGGCGATGATCTGGTCGAACGCCTCGGACGGCTTGCCATCGCGCAGCAGCGCGAACGCGAGCAGGCGGTACGTCGATAGCTGATCGGGGCGCTCCTTCAGCGCGCGGCGGTAGGCGTCGACGGCCATCGCGTGGACGCCGAGGCGATCGAACCGCTCGCCGGCGGCACGCACCAGCTCGAAGCGGTTCGGATAGAGGTCGATGATCGAGCCGTACGCGCGCGCCGCCGCGGCCTTCGCACCGCTCGCCTCGAGCGACTCGCCGAGCGCGATCAGCGCCGCCAGCTCGCCGGGCTGCTTCGCGCGCCACTGCGCGGCGAGGGCCAACGCGTGCTCGCGCTTGCCGGCGACGAGGGACGTCATCACCGTCGCCAGCTCGCGGACGTACGGGTTGGAGAAGTCGATCCCCGGATCGCGCGGCCGCTCGTGGTCCTGCGGCGGCCTCCGCGGGAGCCCGAACACGAACGCGTTGTTCTTCAGGTAGCTCGCGATGTGGTCGAGGCCGAGCGGCGACATCGTGTCGATCGCGATGCCGGTCGTGTTGACGCCATCGACGTAGTAGCGATTCTCGAGCGCGGTCGAGCCGGAGAACCGGACGCCCCCGCCGTCGTTCTGCGAGCCCGCCGCGGCACCGAGCGCGGCCTCGAACGTTCGCCCCGGCACCGGGATGTTGCGGAGGTAGTCCTTGTCGAGCGTGATGCCTTGCGTGGTCGACGTCGGATCGATCGTCGGCGCGCGGTCGGAGATCCGGATCACCTCTCCGCCATGCTGCTCGCCGGCGCGTGACGGCTGGGGCTTTGCCGAGCCCAGGGTCCGCACCTCGTCGGCATCGCTCTCGAGCACCAGGAGCGACGTCTGCGCCGACACCAGGTTGTTGGCGAGCGCGATCTTCTCGATCTTCTGCTCGAGCCCGAGCCGCGCCTTCGGATCGGCGAGCGCGAGCTGCTCCGAGAGCTCGCCGACCTCGGCTCGTCCGGCCGCCCGCGAGACACGCTCGGCGTTGCCGGCGCGCGCGCGAAGCTTGATCAGGCGATCGCCGATCCGGATCGCGAGCGTCTCGGCATTCGCGCGCCCGGTGATGAACAGAGGGCGTCCCGGCATCGCACCGCGCGTCGTCTTCGGCCACACGGCGGCCGCTCCCTCGACGCCGATCGGCGCCTCGGGCGGCAGGGCGAAGCCGAGTGCGCGCACCAGCGAGGGGACATCGCGGCCGTCGAGGATCGCCCCCGGCTGCTTCCCTGCCTGGACGACCGGCACCAGCGTGTCGCGCGACAGCGAGCCGCCGACCTGGATCGCGTCGACGCGCTCGATACCGGCGTCGCGCAGCGTGTTGGCCAGCGCCGCAGGCGAGGTCTCGCCGATGGTGGGCACGCCATCGCCGACGATCACGATGCGCGACATGCCCGCGGTCGTCGCGCGGGCCAGCGCCGCACCGAGATCCGATGCGCCGAGCGCGCCGTGCTCGTACAGCTTGTCGGCGATCACCGCGTCGCGCGCGGGACCGCGATAGAGCTCGGTGACCTGTTGATCGTAGGCGGCGATCACCACCGTCGCGTCCCCGGGCAGCGCGTGGACGAGCCTCTGCACCAGGTCGGCCTGCTTGCCCATCACGCCGTGGCGCGACGCGCTGGTATCGACGAGCACCAGCGTGCGGTCGAGCGCGACCGGCCGATCGGTCGCCGCCGGCGCGTCGACGCGGGCGACGAACGCGCCACCCGCCGCGAGCGCGACGTCGCCGGGCTCGATCCCGACGACCAGGTCCTCGGGGACGGCGTCGACGCGATCGGTGACCGTTCGCTTGCCGTCCTGCTCGATCGCGATCGACAGCCTGGGGATCGAGGGCAATCCGCGCAGCGCGAGCGTGTACGGCTGTGCCTCCGACACCGCGTGGTCGTAGCCGATGATGATCTCCTTGTCGGCGCGCGGCGCGATCGGAAACACCCGCGCGCTGAACTGGTTGCCGAGGTCCTGCTCGAGCAGCGCCGGATCGACCTTCTGGTGGAGGAACTGCTCGTAGACCACGCGGCCCTGGACGCGCGACACCACCCTCGCCTCGCGCCAGACCTCGCCGATCTTCATCGCGAATCGCGACACCGCCGCGCCATCGGGGAGCTCGATCTTGAAGCGGCCCTCGCGCTGGCGATCCTCGGTGTTGTGAAACGCGAAGCGGAGCTCGGTGTGCGCGATCGGGCCGTCGATCGTGACGGTCGCCTGCAGCGATCGCAGGAGCAGCTCGCTGCCGTCACTGGGCACGAGGCCGAGCGGCGGCTCGACGCGCTGCGCTTGCGCCTGATACTCGGCGTGCATGACGTACGCGAGCTGGCGACTCGCAGCACCCGAGGCACGGGAGTCGATGGCCGGCGACCAGCTCGTTTCGAGCGAGCTGGGTGACCGGCACGCGATCAGGGTGAGCAACAGCAGCTTGTCGATCTTCATTCGGTCTCCTCGATCTCGACGTGGTCTTCGCCGTCGATCACGTACTGGTTCTCCAGCGTGGTGGTGCCGGCCATCGACACACCGAGCGCATCGCTGGCGCCGTCGGGCTCTCCGAAGTACAGCCCCGTCGTGTCGATGCTGTCGACGTAGTAGGTGTTGTTCAGGCTCTCGACGCCGGTGAACGAGATGCCCTGCCGCGCGAGCTCTTCCTTGTCGGGCATCCGGTCCTCGCGAGAGTCTCGATCGACGAGCGGCCTCCCCAGGCTGACGAACACCGGCGTCGCCTCGCGCGCCGTGACGGAGACCGACCGCTCGTACGTGACGTCGGCGTAGTAGAACGTCGCGAGGTAGTCGCCCGGCACGAGGTCCGACAGCTCGTAGAAGCCATCACCGTCGGTGATCGCGACGAGCGGGTTCACCTGGTGCGCTGCCGTCAGCGCGATGGTGACGCCGGCGAGGGGCTCGTTGGTCTGGAGGTCCCTGATCCGGCCCTGCACGGCGCCGCGACCGCGCGCCAGGCGATCCTCGAGCTCGGCGACTGTCCCTGCCCAGCGCTCCTCGATCGTCAGCCCGTCGTCGTCACGCGGCTCGGCCTCGGCGGCGTCCGGATCGCCATCCTCGACGAGCTCCAGCTTCGGCGGTGTGGCGACGCGCTCGACCACGACCGGCAGCACGCGCGCATCCCGCACGGGCTCGCGCGATGGCGCGCTCACCTCGCGGGCGTCGACCGAACCACCCCGTCCCCACACCTGCCAGCCGAGCGCACCCAGCACCACGAACCCGATCGCGAGGCGTCGTCGTCCCATGCCTCGGATGTAACGGACCGCATCCGCGCGCGACAGCGACGCCTGACAACACCCGGTGCGCGCCGGCGACCACGCATCACGTCGCAGGTCGCAGGTCGCAGCTGAGGCGCCCGGTCAGCTCTTCGCGACGAGCTTGTAGATCTGGCCGGTCAGCTTGAGCAGATACATCTCGCCGTCGTGGTCGACGCCGAACGACGAGATCTGCGAGAGCCAGCCCTGCTTGTCGAGCGCGCGCTTCCAGTCCCAGTGGTCGCGGACCCAGCCGGCTGCCGTCGGCGACGACGGATCGAGCGTCCACGTGAAGCTGCGCAGCAGGCCCGTGCAGTAGTCGGCGTAGAAGTAGCGCCCGACCAGCGCTGGCAGCGCGCTGCCGCGATAGACCACGCCGCCGGTGATCGAGCAGCCCTCGTCGTGCGAGTACTCCGCCGCCGGTGGCGTGAACGCGGTCTTGTCGCAGTTCGCCGCCTTGTAGCAGTGGCTGCCCTCGACGATGTTCCAGCCGAAGTTGCGCTTGTCGGTGATCGGCGCGACCCACACGTACTCCCACAGGTTCTGGCCGACGTCGCCGATGTAGAGGCCACCGGTCTCGGCGTCGAACGCGAACCGCCACGGGTTGCGCACGCCGAGGTGCACGATCTCCGGCGCCGGAGTCTCCGCGTCGACGTCGAAGCGCAGGATCTTCGCGAGCAGCATCGTCGGGTTCTGGCCCGCGCGTTTCGGATCGCCGGCCGAGCCACCATCTCCCATGCCGACGTAGAGCTTGCCGTCGGGGCCGAACAGCACGTGACCGCCGTTGTGGTTCGAGTACGGCTGATCGATCTCGACGATCTCGCGCCGCGTCGTCAGATCGATCTCGTCGGGGTTCTGCGCCGACACCCGAAACTCGACGACGTGGGTGTCCTTGTCGCGCGCGGTGTAGTTGACGTAGAGCTTGCCGTTGTCGGCGAACCGCGGGTGGAACGCGAGCCCGAGCAAGCCCTGCTCTTCTCCGGTGGCGAGATCCTGATCGAGCTTCGCGAACGGTTTCGGCAACAGCTTGCCGTTCTCGAGGATCCGGATCCGCCCCGCGTGCTGCTCGACGATGAACAGCCGCTTGCGCGGATCGCCGGGCGCGGCGACGAGCGCCACCGGGCGCGCCAGCCCGCGCACCACCTCGCGGAGCTCGACCTGCGCGACGATGTCCGCCGGCACCGGGCCGAGCTTGTCGGTGCCCGGCGGTGGGCCCGCGGGCTTCGGTGGCGCGCCATCGGCGGGTGCGTTCACGCCACCGGGCATGCCTTCGGCCGTTGCCGTGCCCGTCGGCTCGGGAGGAGGAAGGTGACTCAGCGCTCGATCGGGCTCGCGGCGGCACGCCAACAGCGCGAACAGGATCATCGTGCGCACGGCGTTCGCGGTTCGACCCACGGTTTCTACAGACGGCACGGAGACAACTCCGTTAGCCGATCTCATGTGCTCCCGCCGGCTAGCCGAGTTGCCGCGCGATGTCTGGTTCTCGGATCTGTCCAGGGCTGCCATGTCCAAGGCCTCGATACGACGGTCGTTCAATGCCAGGGTCACCTGACCCGCCATGGCATACCCCATGCTCGAAGACTGGGCAGCCATGCAGGTCACCTCGTTGTCCATTCACCCCGGATACGCCAGCGCGAAGAACAAGGCTGACCTGAGGCTTTACTTCGAGTACTCGAGCTCGGGCGTCAACGTCGAGGAAGATGGGCTCAAGGAGATCTCGTTCGGCGAGTACCTGGTCGATCAGGGCGTCATCGACCGCTACCAGCTGTTCCGCGCGCTCCAGATGCAGGACCGCCTCCCCGGCGTCCGCCTCGGTGAAGCCGCGGCCGCGCTCGGCTACGCGCCGATCGGCGTGATCGAGCGCCTGTTCCAGCGCTTCCAGGGCCTCGAGACGATCGAAGCGGTCTGAGGTCGAACAGGCGTTCGACCGGCTCATCCGCTACTTCATCGCGCGGATCACCGCGTCGGTGAACTTCTCCGTGTTGGCCTTGCCGCCGAGGTCGCCGGTCCGCGACTCGGGGTTCGCCAGCGCCGCACGGATCCCAGCGCGCAACCGATCCGCCGCCGCGGTCTGCTCCACGTGATCGAGCAGCAGCGCCGCCGACAGCATCAGCGCGCTCGGATTGGCGATGCCCTTGCCCGCGATGTCGGGCGCGGTGCCGTGCACCGCCTCGAACATCGCCACGCCGCCGTCGCCGATGTTGGCCGCCGGCGCGACGCCGAGCCCACCGATCAGGCCCGCGCACAGATCGGAGAGGATGTCGCCGAACAGGTTCATCGTCACGATGACGTCGAACCGCTCGGGCGCGACCACCAGCTTCATCGCCGTGGCGTCGACGATCATGTCGTCGAACTGGATGTCGGGATACTTCTTCGCCAGCTCCTTGCCGGTGTCGAGGAACAGGCCGTTCGACATCTTGAGGATGTTCGCCTTGTGGACCAGCGTGACCTTCTTGCGGCCGTGCTTGCGCGCGTACTCGAACGCGTAGGTGATCACGCGCTCGCTGCCGAACCTGGTGATGATCGCGATCGACTCGGCCGCCGTGCGCCGCGGATCGACGTAGTGCTCGACGCCGGCATACAGGTCCTCGGTGTTCTCGCGCACCATCACGAGGTCGACGTTGTCGTAACGCGCCGGTACACCCGGGATGGTCTTCGCCGGCCGCACGTTCGCGTACAGATCGAAGTGCTGCCGCAGTGTGACGTTGACCGAGCGAAAGCCGCTACCGATCGGCGTACCGAGCGGGCCCTTGAGTGCGAGCTGGTTCTTCTTGATCGACTCGAGCGTCGCGGGCGGCAGGGGATCCTTGTGACGCTCGGCGGCGCCCTGCCCCGCGTCGGCGCGCTCCCACTGGATCTTGCCGCCGGCTGCTTCGAGCGCCCGCAGCGTCGCCGCCGAGATCTCTGGACCGATCCCATCGCCTTCGATCAACGTCACCGTACGTGTGGTCACCGCGTGTCTCCTGTTAGTGGCTGCGGATCGATCTCGATCTGATCCTCGACCACGCGTACCGCATACGTGGTCAGGCAGTAGTCATCCGATTCCGGTGCGCGCCCGGTGGTGGTCGAGAACCGCCAGCCGTGTTGCGGGCAGATCACGCAGCCGCGCGACACGATGCCCTCGGCGAGATCGCCGCCGCGATGCACGCACCGCCGCTGGGTGGCGAAGTAGCGATCGCCATCGAGCCCGAGCACCAGCTCGAGCCCGTCGATCGTGATCGCGATGACGTCGCCCTTGCGGACATCGCCGACTTTTGCGACCGCTCGCCAGCTCATCGGCCGGCACTGTACGCCAGCGCGACGAGTAAGTGCCGCCCGCAGCCCCTTGCACGATCACGCAAGAAATTGCGTGGTCGTGCACCATCCTGATCGAGTAGATCCGAGCGGTTACGGGTGGCCTGTCGCTTGTAGGTAGACACCGGACACATGAGGAACGCACTTCTGATCGGCACGCTCGCGCTGGGGCTCGGGGGAGCCTGCACGCGAGGAGTGTTGCTCTACGAGACCACCCCCGTGATCGTCCAGGCGAATCCGCCGGCACCGCCGCCTCCGCCTGCACCGCCGAAGGAACCGATCGTGGTCCGCGATGCGATTCACTTCGACACCAACCGCGACACCATCAAGCAGGAGTCGTTCGCGACGCTCGATGACGTCGTCGACCAGATCAAGGCTCACCCGGAGCTGATCAAGATCCGCGTCGAGGGTCACACCGATAACGTCGGCAAGCGCGACGACAACCTGTCGCTGTCGCGCCGCCGTGCGATCGCCGTGCGCGAGTACCTGATCACCAAGGGCGGCATCGAAGCGGAGCGCCTGCTCGCCGAGGGTTATGGCCCCGACAACCCGATCGCGAACAACGACACCGAGACCGGCCGCGCGAAGAATCGCCGCGTCGCGTTCACGGTGCTCGATCGCACCGACGAGCTCGGCACGTCGCAGACGGTCGTTTCTTACGGAGGTGGCCAGTGAAGCTCGTCCATTCGATCCTGATCGGAACCATCGCTGGCCTCGTCGGTTGTGTCGGTGTCGACAACTCGCAGTTCAAGCTGCGCACCGCGATCGACGCGAACCAGAAGCCGCTCCACCGCTGCTACGCGCAGGCGCTCGTCAACGATGGCGAGATGGAAGGCACGATGCGCCTCGTGATCCGCGTCCCGCAGCGCACCGATCGCATCGACATGGTCGCGCCGAGCGGCGAGTCGCAGCTGACCAACCCCGGGCTGATGGAGCCGATCCAGCGCTGCTTCGAGCGTGCGCTGCTCGGCCTGTCGATCGGCGCCGCGCCGATCAACGACGACCTCTACGTCGAGTACGCGTTCCAGCTGACGCGCGACGGCAACACCGCGTTCCTGGCGCCTGCACCGACGGGACCGCGCGTCGGCGTGACCGTCGCTCCCGGCAGCGTCGAGGTCGATGCCAACGTCGACGCCAGGGTCGATGCCAACGTCGGCGTCGACGTCCGCAACGGCAAGATCAACGGCAACGTCCGCGGCAACGTCGACGTCAAGGCCGGCATCGGCATCCGGTAACATGCCGTAGTGGCCAGCCTGCTGCTGCGTGTCGAGCGCGGCGTGCTCGATCGCATTCGAGCGCGTGCCGACGGCGAGCAGGCCGAGCTGTTGCCGGGCGAGCTGCCGCAACCGGAGCTGTCGCATCTCGATCCGAACGGTGTCGCGTTCGTGGTCTGGCTCGACGGCGGCGCGCTGCGCTGCGGGATGACCGTTCACGAGCCGGTCCTCGATCGCGGGCGGCTCGTCGGTGGTGACGTGCTGCTGCACGATCACGAGCTGACCCACCTGTTGCCTCGCCTCGGCTGCCCCCAGCCCGGCGAGGTCGCGGCGTGGTCGGCGGTGCCGCGCTTGTTGCCGCCGAACGATGTCGATCTGCTGCGCTACGAGCTCGGCCTGCCGATGGATGCGCGCCGCAACCTGGTGATGCCGCCGGTCACGGTCGCACCCGAGGACGAGCTCGATCGGGCGATGCTCCTCGAGATCTGGGGCCACCCCGACGCCGACGAGCTGCGCATGATCTACGCCGATCGATTGCAGCAGCGCTCCGACGCGCGCGGCGAGCTGATCGCGCTGCAGCTCGCGCGCGGCAGCGGAAGAATCTCGGACCGCGAACGCGCGCTGGTGGCGAAGTGGGGCGAGGCCTGCACGCGCCCGCTCGCGCAGTTCCTCGAGGCCTACGAGCTGCGCCGCGGCTTCCTGTCGCGGGCCACCGTCGACGAGCGGCAGCCGTTTCCGCAGTCGCTGCTCGAGCACCCGATGTGGGCGCTGGTCGAGGAGCTACAGACCAGTCACCAGGCGCTGCTGCGTCTCGCTCCGCTGACCTCGCTGCGCCGGCTGCGTACGACCGGCAGCACCCTGTTGTTTCTATCGAGCTACTCGAAGACGTTCTCGCGCGTCGACTCGCTCCTCGGCTTCCAGACACCGCCGGCGCGCAAGTACCGGGGCATCCAGCTGACGGGGCTGGCGCCGTGGCAGCTGGTCGGCGCCTCCACCGTGTGGCCGGCGTTGCGCACGCTGTCCGTCGAGCCGTCGCGCGGCGTCGCCCTCATGGTGGTGCCGTCGATCCTGGGCAGCGCGCTGGGCCGCCAGCTCGTCCACCTCGACGTCACCACCGACGCGATGGGAGACGAGCTCGAGCCGGACGTGTTGTTCGCGGCACTCGCGCGCAGCGACACGATCCAGCGCGTCAGCGTGCAGCTCGACTTCGACCACAGGATCGTCGAGCCGCTCGTGATCATCTACGACCGGATGGCGAACGGATCGTTCGAGCTGCGCCTCCAGGTGCCGCCGCTGAGCGGGCGAACGCTCCACGGCGCGCTGCCGCAGATCGTGTCATTCGGCAGCGGCATCGACCGCGTGACCGTGACGTTCGTGCCGGTGGCGAAGCGCCGCGAGCTCGAGCCCCAGCTCATCGCCGCGCTCCGGCGCCACTTCCCGCGGGTCGAGGTTGCCGAGGAGTCAACGCGCCCGCTGTGCCCGTGGGCGTATCACTCTGCGGCGGTGCCGTCGGTGCCGATGCCGTAGGTCTTCATCTTCGTGTAGATGCTCGCGCGGCTGATGCCGAGCCTGCGGGCGGCGACGGCCGGATTCGGATCGCGGCGGAGCGCGGCGGCGATCGCGGCGCGCTCGACGGCCCGCACCGCGCGCTCGGTGAGATCCTTGAGACCCTCGCCGTCGCCGAGGCGCTCGATATCGATCGGCGGCAGGTCGACGCGATCGGCCTCGGACGGTGCCGGTGCGCCGGGCTGGCGATCGAGGCCGATCATGTCGAGGTCGTGCGATCGGATCATCTCGCCGTCGCACAGGATCGCGGCGCGCGACAGCACGTTCTCGAGCTCGCGGATGTTGCCCGGCCAGCGATACGCCTGGAGCCGCTGCAACGCCTTCGCGGTGACCTGCGTCGGATAGCGCGCCTCGTTGCCGGCGAAGCTCTTCGCGGCGCCGCGGCGCTTGGCCAGGATGTGGGCGGCGAGCAGCGGGATGTCTTCCTTGCGCTCGCGCAGCGGCGGCACCTGGATCGGCACCACGGCGAGGCGCCAGTAGAGATCCTCGCGGAAGATGCCGCGGGCGACGAGCGCCTTGAGATCCTTGTTGGTGGCGGCGACGACGCGAACATCGATCGAGACCGGGCGATCGCCGCCGACCGGCTTGATCTCGCGCTCCTGGAGCACGCGCAGCAGCTTGTTCTGCACGCTGGCGTCGATGTCGCCGATCTCGTCGAGGAAGATCGTGCCGCCGTTGGCCTCGCGAAACAGACCGCGGCGCGCCCGGTTGGCGCCGGTGAACGCACCCTTCTCGTGGCCGAACAGTTCGGCCTCGAGCAGCGAGGGGGCGAGCGCCGAGCAGTCGAACGCGACGAACGGCCCGTCCTTCCTCGGCCCGACCCGATGGATCGTTCGCGCCAGCAGCTCCTTGCCGGTCCCGGACTCGCCGACGATCAACACCGTGGCGTCGGACGCCGCGACGCGATCGATCATCGCCAGCAACTGGCGCATCAGCGCCGAGGCGCCGATCACCTCGCCGAGACCGCGCGCCCGTTCGACCTCGCCGCGCAAGCGACGGACCTCGCGCGCCAGGGCGCCGTGCGAGATCGCGCGCTCTGCCACCGACCGGATCTCCGGCGCCTCCGAGCTCTTCTTGAGGACGTCGAGCGCGCCGGCTCGCATCGCCCGCACCGCGAAGCTCACCGTCGGGTGATCCATCCAGATCACCACCACGGGATCGGGCGCGACCGTGCGCATGCGATGGAGCACCGCGAGCGCGCCGTCCTCGTCACCTGGAAGCTCGGGATCGAGCAGCACGAGATCGAACGTCGAGTTGACGATGCGCTCGAACGCGCTCTCGATCGAGCTGACGGCTTCGACTTCGATGCCGGCCATCGCCGATTGGGCTCGCGCGACATTTTCAGCGCTCGCATCGACGATCAAGACGTGGCGTAGACCCTCCTTCACAAGGCGAGCCTAGCAGGCTGTCCAGCCGTCTAGACAGTGTCTATTTGGCTAGACGACCGGACCGGCCATGGCGCATTTAACTATTCGTAATCACTTGTCTCGTAAGCTGGATTTTGATGCTGAAGGCTGGTCCATTCGGTGCGTGTCTGATCGACGCAGGAGGGCCAAACAGAGATGACAACGACGACGAACCGAACGGTCTCGGAGCTGGGCGATCTCGATCGGACGCGCGCGTACGTACGGTCGGTGGCACTCAAGTACGTGCGTGACGAGCAGGACGCCGAGGACGTCACGCAGGACGCGATGCTGCTCGCCCACCGTTACAAGGACTCGTTCCGAGGCGAGTCGCGCTACTCGACGTGGCTGTATCGCGTGACCGCGACCGCGGCGCTGATGTTCTTGCGCAAGCAGCGCCGGCTGTCGCGCGAGGTCCCGTGCAGTGGTGCGCTCGATGAGGAGGGCACCGGCCTGCTCGAGCGTCAGGCGGCGCCCGGCGATCTTCGCAACGAGGTGATCGCGCGCGCCGACACTCACACGGTGACCCAGGCGGTCGCCGCGCTCGGTGCGAAGTACCCCGCGGTGTTCTGGAAGCGCTATGGCGAGGGCCGCACCGAGACCGAGATCGCGAAGGAGCTCGGGCTGTCGATCGCGGCGGTCAAGACGCGCGCGTTCAGGGCTCGCCAGGCCGCGATCGCCGCGGTCGACAGCGAACCGAACGCCGCCTGAACCGGACTTCCTCGACTGAACGGCAATTCGTCGTCGAGAAGCGCGATCGCGTCAGCGCGTGACAGCGCACATGGTGGCTGCACATCGGCATCGTGCAGTGGCGAATCATGACTGCAGACGATCGATTGCAGTCGCGTGCGCGAGTTGCGCACGAGCAACCAGTTGAACCTCCAGATCGCGCCCTCTGAAGCTGCACCACTTCTTGCTCCCAAAAGCGGCTGGGGGTGCACGCATGATCACGCGCGCAGTTGCTGCTCTGTTTGCGATCGGACTTGTTGGCTGTGGTGCCGAGCTCGGTGAGGAAGACGGGGTCGCCGGTGACAACCTGTCAGGCGAGCACGACGGCGCCGACGATCCGCTAGATGTCGACGGCACGCCGCGCGCGCGCGTCTGCGCCGACGGTGCCACCACCAAGGGCATCGACGTCTCGAAGTGGCAGGGCACGATCGACTGGACGAAGGTGAAGAACGCCGGCTACGCGTTCGCCTTCATCCGGATCTCCGACGGCGTGAACTACCCGGATGCGAAGTTCGCGTCGAACTGGGCCAGCGCGAAGTCGGTCGGCATCATCCGCGGCGCCTATCAGTTCTTCCGCCCGACGCAGTCGGTGACCGCGCAGGCCGACATGATGATCGCCAAGCTCGGCGGTCAGTACACGCCCGGCGATCTGCCGCCGGTGATCGACGTCGAGGATGACGGTGGGCTGTCGCCGACCACCGTCGCGAGCAAGGTCCGGCAGTGGGTCGATCGCGTGAAGAACGCGCTCGGCGTCGAGCCGATCGTCTACACGGGCAAGTACTTCTGGCGCGACGAGGTCGGCTCGCCCTCCTCGTTCGCACCGAACCCGCTGTGGATCGCGCAGTACACGTCGCTGTGTCCGGACATCCCGGGGCCGTGGGCGAAGTGGACGTTCTGGCAGTACACCGATTCCGGCAGCGTCCCCGGCATCTCCGGTCCGGTCGACACCAACCGGTTCAACGGCTCGCTCGCGCAGCTCCAGGCGTTCGCCGCGGCGACGCCGCCGCGACCGCTGCCGTTCGGCTGGCAGCGCAACACGAGCGGCAGCTACACGTTCCACGTCGAGCCCGGCTCGGGCGTCGCCAAGGTCGAGCTGCGCGTGGAGGACTATCTGATCGGTGCGCCGAGCACGACCACCGGCACCGGCACGCTGAACTACACGTTCAACGTCGCCACCGCGAACCGCGTGATCGAAGCGCGAGGTCTCGCCGCCGACGGCACGCTGGTCGCGCTCGGCAACGGTATCATCGATTCGATCTCGTCGACCGCCGCGTTCGTCCGCCAGACCGGCGACCACGAGTACGAGATGGGACTCGAGCGCGCGCCATCGTCATGGGCCACCGTGGAGGTGGTCGTCGATGGCCTGACGCTCACCGATCTCGACACCGGGCTCCAGCGGTCGACGCGCAAGGCGGTCCGCTACAAGTTCTCGGGGCTCGGCAATCGCACGCTGTCGATCATCGCGCGCGACGCGAACGGGACGAAGGTCGACACGCGGACGCGGACCTTGCTGGTTCGCTAGCCGCGCGTCTTGTCCCACTCGGCGGCCCACCGCGCCTCGACGGCGGTGTTGCCGCCCGAGCCGCGGCCCGGGATCATCATGTAGCGCCGGTTGTCGCTGGTGGTCAGCGTCACCGCGCCATCCTCGTCGGCGACCAGGCGAGTCACGGCGGTGACCGCCTCGAGCTCCTCGGCCAGCCACGACAGGCCGCCACCCAGCTCGAGGTGGCCGGTCGCGACCGGCACGATCTCGAGCGCCTTGACCTCGCCCTTTCGCGTCGAGGCCACCACGCGGAACACCTGCTCGCCACGCGAGATCACGAACGTCACCTGGGTGCCTTTCGAGGACACCGAGTGAATCGCTTCCGCGGTGCCGAGCACCTCGGCGAGGCGCACCTGCGCGACGCGCTCGGTCTCCATCTTCTCGACCTGCACGACCGGCGGCGTGACCGCCGTGGCCGTCGGTGCATCTCCGATGGCCGCACCCATGAACGTGGTGAAGAACCGGAAGAAGAAGTAGCTCAGCATGCAGGGAGGTACTGCGACCGGCGGACCAATCCAGAAGCCCACCGCTACGCCCAGTTAGCCGGGTCCGTGGGCGGGCAACCACGTGCCGGAGGACCGTTCGGACACGCGCCAAGTGCTGAGAAGTGGGTAGAGTGCCCCGCGATGTCCAAGCAGCATGATCCGACGACCGATCCCGACGTGCCGAAGGGGATGTCGATCGAGCTGCTACAGGACCTCCACCTGCTGACGCGCGATCGCCAGCTCAACGCGGACGCGCGGCGCAAGCTCAAGCAGATCCGTCACCTCGTCAACCTGCTCAAGCCGGCGCTCGACGACACGCTGGCGCGCGCGCCCGATCCGCTGATCGTCGATTGCGGCGCCGGCAAGTCGTACCTCGGCGCGCTGCTCTACGAGCTGGTGCTCGGTCCCGCCGGCAAGGGCTCGTTGCTCGCCATCGAAGCGCGCCCGGAGCTGTCCGCCGCCGCCGCCGACCGTGCGAAGCGGTTCGCGCAATCGCGGTTCCGCGTCGCCTCCGGTGCGATCGCCGCCACCGACCTGCCCTCGCGGCCGTCGATCGTCACCGCACTCCACGCCTGCGATACCGCGACCGACGATGCCCTCGCCCTCGCGATCACCTCGAACGCCGATCACGTCGGGGTGGTGCCGTGCTGCCAGGCCGAGGTCGCGCGCCAGCTCGAGAAGAGCAAGCCCGCCGATGCCGCGACTGCCGCGCTGTTCGATCACCCGCTGCACCGCCGCGAGCTCGGCAGTCACCTGACCAACGTGATCCGCGGCCTGGTCCTCGAAGCGTTCGGCTACAAGGTCACGGTCACCGAGCTGGTCGGCTGGGAGCACTCGGCGAAGAACGAGCTGATCCTCGGCAAGCGCGTCAACAAGTTCGATCGCGCGGCCCGCGCACAGCTGCGCGCCGTCCTCGATCGCTTCGGCGTCGAGCCGGCGCTCGTCCGCGAGCTCGCCGCGCGCGGCCTCGATCCCCGCGTCGACCCCTCCTGATCGCCAATCTCGGCCACTTCCACATCGGCTGTCTCCGATCTGCAAGTGCGTCGTGCCGTCTCAGTCGCGGCGGCGCTTGTCTTCATCCTCGTAGCGGATGATCAGATGGACCTCGTGCTCCGGTAGCGAGAGCGGCGAGAACCACAGCACCAGCTCGAGCGCCGGCTGATCGGCACCACGAAACACGCGCGCCCGCCGCTCGACGGGCTTGCCGGCCTCGTAGGTCTGCACGATCGTCCGCAGCAGTCCCGGATAGACCACCGCGAGCTCGGTATCCGCGACGTGCTTGCCATCGACACCGGCCTCGGCGCCGACGAGCTTGCAGAACGCCGCGTTGGCGAACCCGATCTCGCCGCGCTTGCTGATCAAGGCCTGCGGCAGCCGCGACTTGTCGAACGCCGCGCCGAGCAGCGTCTCGCGCGGGTTGATCTCCGCCTTGGAGGCACGCCGGCGCGGCGTCAGCGCGAGCATGTCCATCACCGTGTTGAGCTCGTAGCGAAACGCCGCCGCCGAGGCGTGACGCTTCGACACGTCCTTGGCGAGCGCTCGCATGATCAGGCTCGCGAGCGCATCGTCGATCTGCTCGCCGCGCCGCTCCGCGATCGGCGGCGGCTCCTGGTCCATCTGCTTCATCAGCACCTCGACGATCTCGCCGTCGAACGGCAGCTCGCCGGCGAGCATCTGGTAGCCGAGCACGCCGAGCGCGTAGATATCGCCGGCCACCGTCGGCGGACCACCGGCCGCCCGCTCGGGCGCGAGGTAGTGCGGGCTGCCGCTGATCCGGCCGTCGCTCGAGCCCTCCGCCGCACGCCGCGCGAGCCCGAAGTCGAGCAGCCGCACCATCCGGCGCCGCCGCTGCCCCGCGGTCTCGGTGGCGAGCATGATGTTGTCGGCCTTGATGTCGCCGTGAACGATGCCGGCCTTGTGGATGTGATCGATCGCCTCCGCGATCTGCGACAGCATCTCGCACGTGCGCTTGATCGACATCGGCGCGCTGTCGGAGATCAGCGGCTCGCCTTCGATCAGCTCCATCACCATGTAGACGCCGAGGTCCTCGTCCTCGCCGTAGTCGACCATCGACACGATGTTCGTGTGCGAGATCTCGCTCGCCAGCTTGGCTTCCTGGTTGAAGCGCTCGCGCGCCTCGGGGTGCAGCGCGAACGTCGAGTTGATCAGCTTGAGCGCGAACAGCTTGCCGAGCTGGAGGTGACGCGCGCGATACACCATGCCCATCCCGCCTTCACCCAGGCGCTCGGTGAGCTGATACCTACCACCGACGATCGGCTGCATGCCCAGCAGTCAGGTTAGATCGACCACGCGACCGGCGATAGCCCGGCGGTCACTTCGCTGGCCGCAACCACACGCTCGCGTTGTGTGGCAGCTCGCCGATGATCCGGGCGCCGCGATAGAGCGTGGCGCCGCGATCCTCGCTGGTCACGCCGAGCCACAACCCGCTCGGTCCGGGCGTCGCGGTCAGCCCGGAGGCGAGCGGCGCGACGATGCAGCCCTCGTGCAGGGTCCAGCGCTCGGGGATGACGTCGGCGAGCCCGGCGTGGCCGTAGCTGACCAGCAGGCGCGGTGGATCCGCGGACACCCACTGCGTGCTCTCGATCTCCTCGCCGCCGTCGGGATCGTCGGCGCCGGTCCCCGCGGGGATGCGGGACTTCGACTTCGGCCCCGTGCAGGCGACCGCGCGCCCCGTCACCTTCGCCGTGTAACCGGCGGGTGCCGCCGACCACGGCCACGACCGCGCCGCGATCGGAGCCTCGCGCCTGTCGATCGCCGCCGTCGGCCACAGCCGCGCATGGACCCAGGTGCTGCACTGGAAGCCGTCGTAGGGCTGGCCCCACGCGCACTCCGACCAGTACGCCTCGCCGGCGGTGATCACGAGCCCGTGCGGTGACAGCTCGCTGCCGACGCCCGGCTGCATGTCGCCTTCCGGGTCGGCGGGCTTGGGCGCGGTGAACGCCGAGGCCGGTGGCACCGCGACGCGCGTGATCGCCTGCGCCGTCACCATCACGACCTGACCGTGACCGATGGTGACGAACAGGTGATCGCGATCGACCCAACCGCCGTTGCCGAGCCCCCAGACCGCGCTCGCCTCGGCGATGTCCGCATCGGCGAGCTTCGCGATGGTCGCGCTGCCGGCCTTGACCAGCTTGCCGTCGGTGATCGCCCACGCCGTCAGCTCGCCACCGACCAGGGTCACCAGATCGCTGGTCGCAAACCCGACCGGCGGTGCGGGCAGACTGGCGCCTGCCGCGACCGGTTCGCCGTTCGCGATCGATGCGGACCTGTCGGGCGCATCGCGGTCCGGCGGCCGCGGCTTGGGCGCCGCCGGGCCACAACCGATCGCGAGACTCGAGACGGTGAGGAAGATGCGCAGCTGCACGCCGCGACCATACCGCTACGGCGGCGTGGCCACCCACCACCGCACGATCGGTTGATCGATCGCCATCTGGATTGCCATCACGGAGCGGATCTCGACCTGGTCATCGAGCTCCCAGGCGTACAACCGGCCGCGATAGATGCCGTAGTGCGGTGCATCGAGCGTGAGCATCGCGGTCTCGCAGCGCGTGGACGCGGCGATCATCGCGCCGCCTTCATCCTCGAGCTCGACGACGACACGATGCGGTTCGCCGCATTGCAACGGATCCCAGGCGACGACGATCCGCGACGCGGGGGGAAGGTCCGGAACCGGTGCGTCGATACAGGCGACGAACGCGGTCCAGAACACGAGTGACAAGGCGATGGGTGAACAAGTCCAGACGAAGAAACGCATGGCCGCGACGCATCGCAACCGATGTGCCGCGCCAGCTCGCTGGAATCACTGGCCCACCTTGTCCGTGTCCGGCTGATTTCCGGACGCCTCGTCCAGCCGGCGGACGCGACTCGCTGGCATGCTGCCGCGATGGTTCGCCGCGCTCTGTTGTCGGTCGCGTTGATCGCGTGCTCGCCGCCGCCGAAGACGAAGACGTTCACCGCGGACGACGCGCCCGAGCGCTTCGAGGACCTCGCGGTGCTGGTCACCCGTCATCTCCACCAGCTCGATCCGAACAGCGGGGTCGAGCTCGGCCTCCACGACTTCGACGGCAAGCTCCCCGATCTGTCGCCCGCCGGGCTCGACAACGCGGTCGCGCAGCTCGACAAGGATCGCAAGGCGTTGATCGGTGCCGAGGTCGCGACCACGCGCGAGCGCGTCGAGCGCGACGTGCTGCTCCAGGCGGTGCGCAGCGAGCTGTTCGATCGCGTCGACCTCGATCGCTATCGCACCAACCCGATGGCCGCGCTGCGCGCGATCAACCTCGACGCCTACATCCTTCGCGACTACGCACCGCTCGTGCAGCGCGCGCAGGCCGTGATCGATCTGTGCCGCGCCCTCCCGGCGTACCTCGCGCAGGCGCGCTCCGCCATGAAGCTGCCGATGCCCCGGCCGTGGATCGACACCGCGATCCTGATCGCGAAGGGCCACGTCGAGTTCGCCGACAAGGACGTCCGCCGCGAGCTCGCCGTCACCATCCCGCTCGCCAACCAGGCCGCCATCGATCCGGCGCTCGACACCTGCAAGCAGGCGCTGACCGAGCACGTCGCGTGGCTCGAGCAGCAGCAGCCATCGGGCACCACCGCGTACGCCCTCGGCGCCGAGCGCTTCAAGAAGATGCTCGCCGAGACCCAGGGCGTCGAGATCGATCTCGATCGGCTCGCGAAGGTCGCCGACGACGATCTCGCCCGCAACATCAAGGCGCTCGAGGATGCCGCGCGCGCGATCGCCCCCGATCGCAAGACGCGCGACGTCGTGCTCGAGCAGGCCGACGACAAGCCGCCGGCGAGCGAGCTCCTCGACCTCGCCACGCAGCAGACCGATGCGATGCGGCGATTCGTCGAGACCAACCGGATCGTCACCATCCCGTCGGCGGATGTCGCGCTGGTCCGCGAGACGCCGTCGTTCGCGCGCTGGAACTCGGCCTCGCTGTCGACGCCCGGCCCGTTCGAGGCCAAGTCGCTGCCGTCGTTCTATTACATCACCCCGCCGGATCCGAAATGGCCGGCCGCCGAGCAGCGCGCGTACATCATCCCGCGCAACGATCTGCTGTTCACCACGATCCACGAGGTCTGGCCCGGTCACTTCCTGCAGAAGCTGCACATCGACAGGTCACCGTCGCGAGTGCTGCGCTCGTTCTGCACGTACACGAACAGCGAGGGCTGGGCTCACTACACCGAGGAGATGATGTTCGATGTCGGTGCCGGCGAGAGAACGCCGCAAGCGCGGATCGGCATGCTCAAGGAGGCGCTGCTCCGCAATGTCCGGTTCGTCGCCACGATCGGCCTCCACACGCGCGGCCTGACCGTCGATCAGGCGACCGCGCTGTTCGGCGACAAGGGCTTCGTCGATCCCGGCAACGCTCGCCAGCAGGCGACGCGCGGCACGTTCGATCCGATGTACCTGGCGTACACGCTGGGCAAGCTGATGATCCGCAAGCTGCGCGACGACTGGGCCGCGAAGCACCCCGGCGCGACGCACCTCGACTTTCACGACCAGTTCCTGTCGTACGGCTGCGCGCCGATCCCGGTGATCCGCCGCCAGATGCTCGGCGAGGACTCGCCCGTGCTCTAAGCTGGCCCGTACGCACGACCGATAGGCGCGCAGACCAGTCTCATTCAGGTTGGATGTGACGCCACGAGCATGAACACCAACGCGAATTTGTCGCGCTCGCCATGTCTGGTCGCGGGCGCAGCCGGAGCTACATCGATCGTCGTCGTCGCGCACCAGCGCGGCATCGATTGTCGTTGTTATGCACCGGTCGAGCCGCCGGGGCTACCGCCCTTGCTCGTCAATGCGCGCAGCTGAGAAGCGCGGGCGGAGCGTGTGATCGAAGTTCCCTCTTGATTCCGTCACGAGCATTGCGAGCTCGTGGGCTTGCTGGAGGGGCAGCGTCCTCCAGGGAAGGCGGATCGCGCCCACTGGGCCTCGCCCTGCGGGCCAGCTTGCGCGCGGGCCTCGCC
>JAEYYY010000837.1 GCA_023430775.1 Pseudomonadota bacterium | reverse complement strand
AGATGAACGTGCGGCCGAAGTGGACCTCGCCGCCGACGCCGACGAGCCGCAGCTCCGCGACATCGCCGACCTCCACGCCGTGCAACGCGCGCTTCTCGTCGACGGCGAACGCCGCGCCGCCGAGCAGGTCGAGCAGCTCGACCTTGCCCTTCGCGACCGACTTCACCTCGAACAGCGAGCGATGCGACGTGATGAGCGCGCTCACCGTGCTCGCGCGCGCGTCGTCGACGGCGGCGAGCTCGCGATACGTGAGCGCGGCGAGCGGGACGTCGAAGCCCGGCGCGACGCGCTCGATGACGAACCACTCGATGAACGCCGCCGACCACGCCTCCCACAGCTCGTCGTCCTGGTGGACCTTGCCGCGGCGCTCCTCGTACTCGCGGCGGGCGGCGACGACGGTGTCGGAATCAGAGGTGTGGCGCGTGTAGAGGTCTTCGGTGACCTCGTCGAGCAGCGCGGCGGGGTTCACGACTTCTTGGCCTTGCGCAGATGATCGCGGAAGCGCGCGAACAGGTAGCTCGCGTCGTGCGGCCCCGGGCTCGCCTCGGGGTGGTACTGGACGCTGAAGATCGGCTTGCCCTCGACGGCGATGCCCTCGTTCGAGTGATCGAACAGGTTCTCGTGCGTCTGCACGACGCCGCTCGGCAGCGTGGCAGGATCGACGATGAAGCCGTGGTTCTGGGACGTGATCTCGACCTTGCCCGTGGTCTTGTCGAGGACGGGATGGTTGCCGCCGTGGTGACCGAACGGCAGCTTGAGCGTGCGGCCGCCGAGCGCGAGGCCGAGGATCTGGTGGCCGAGGCAGATGCCGAACACGGGCTTGCCACTCGCGCAGAGCTCGCGCGCCGCGAGCACGCCGTACTCGACCGCCGCCGGATCGCCGGGCCCGTTGGACAGGAAGAACCCGTCCGCGCCGAGCGCGAGCGCCTCGCGCGCGGGCGTGGTCGCGGGGACGACGGTGACGCGCGCGCCGATGTCGCGCAGCTGGCGGAGGATGTTCTCCTTGATGCCGAAGTCGTAGGCGACCACGTGGTGGGCGATCGACGGCACCGGCACCGCGCGGGCATCGTCGGGCGCGCGCCAGCTCGGCTCGGTCCACTCGAAGCGGTCGTTGCACGTCACGCGCGGGACCAGATCGAGGCCGTCCATCTTCGGCGACTTGAGGACGCGCTGGACCACGGCCGCGAGCTCGGAGGCGTGCGGCGTGATCGCGCCGCGCATCGCGCCCTGATCGCGCAGCATCCGGGTCAGCGCGCGGGTGTCGATGCCGTCGATGCCGGGGATGTTCGAGTCGCGCAGCATCGCGTCGAGCGAGCCGGTGGAGCGCCAGTTCGCCTCGAGCGGCGACAGCTCGCGGATCGCGAACCCCGCGCACGACAGCTTGCCGGTCGCGGACAGCAGGCGGCTCGCCTCGCAGTCATCGCGATTGACGCCGACGTTGCCGATCTGGGTGGCGGTCATCACCACGATCTGGCCGCAGTACGACGGGTCCGAGAGGATCTCCTGGTAGCCGGTGATCGAGGTGTTGAACACCACCTCGCCGATCGACTCGACGCGCGCACCGAAGCCTTCGCCGCGGAACGTCTTGCCGTTCTCGAGCACGAGCGCTGCCGGCCACCTCGCCATCAGCGGAGCCTCCCGTCGAGGTCGTGGACCGCGCGCCCCTCGACGAAGGTCATCACCGCGCGACCGGCGAGCGTCTGGCCGAGGAACGGCGTGTTCTTCGACTTGCTCGCGAGGTGCTCGCTATCGATCGTCACCGGCCGCTCGGGATCGATCACGCAGAGGTCGGCGACCGCGCCGATGCCGAGCGCACCGCCCGGCAGGCCGAACGCGCGTGCCGGGTTGCCGGTCAGGGCGGCGATCGCCTTCTTGTCGTCGAGCGTGCCCATCCTGACGAAGTCGAGGATCAACGGCAGCGCCGTCTCGAGGCCGAGCATGCCCGGCGCCGCGCACTCGAACTCGACATCCTTCTCGACCGGCGAGTGCGGCGCGTGATCGGTGGCGATGCAGTCGATGGTGCCGTCCATCAGGCCCTCGAGCAGCGCCTCCTGATCGGCGGCCGTGCGCAGTGGCGGCATCACCTTGGTGCGCGTGTCGTAGTGCGAGCACGCCTCGTCGGTGAGGGCCAGGTGGTGCGGCGTGACCTCGCAGGTCACCGGCAGACCGCGGCGCTTGGCCTCGCGGACCAGCGCGACGGTGCGAGCGGTCGACACGTGGGCGACGTGATAGCGAGCGCCCGTCCACTCGACGATCTCGAGATCGCGAGCGACCATCGCGCTCTCGGCGCAGGCCGGCTGCCCACGGATGCCGATGCGGGTCGAGACCGCGCCCTCGTTCATCGATCCGCCCTCGGCGAGATCGAGATCCTCGGCGTGCTGGACCACCGGCAGATCGAACGTGCGCGCGTACTCGAAGGCGCGCCGCATCAGGCCGGCGTTCATCACCGGGCGGCCGTCGTCGGAGATCGCGACGATGCCGGCCTCCTTCATGTCGGCGATGTCGGCCAGCGTCTTGCCCTCGAGGCCCTGCGTGATCGCGCCGATCGGCCGCACGCGCACCAGGCCGACCTCGCGCGCGCGCCGCACGATCACCTCGGTCACCGTGCGCTGGTCGTTGACCGGCTTGGTGTTCGGCATGCAGCAGATCGTGGTGAAGCCACCGGCGGCCGCGGCTCGCGTGCCGGTCTCGATGTCTTCCTTGTATTCCTGCCCCGGCTCGCGCAGGTGGACGTGCAGATCGATCAGCCCGGGGACGACCCACAGGTCCTTGATGTCGATGATGCGACCACCGCTGAGGCCTTTTCCGATCTCGACGATCCGGCCACCCGAGATCCGGAGATCGCCGACGACATCCAGCGGTTTGCTCGCGGCGGGATCGAGTACCCGGCCGCCTCGCAAGACCAGATCACCGGCGTCCATGGCTGCCGGGTGTAGCAGCCGCCTGGGGCGGCGTAAAGCCTCAGCGG
>JAEYYY010000318.1 GCA_023430775.1 Pseudomonadota bacterium | reverse complement strand
GCCGCCGCCGCGCTACACCGAGGCCACGCTGCTCGCCGCGATGGAGTCCGCCGGCAAGGCGATCGACGACGAAGCGCTGCGCGAGGCGATGAAGGATGTCGGCCTCGGGACGCCGGCCACGCGCGCGGCGATCATCGAGACGCTGCTGCGTCGCGAGTTCGTCATCCGCACTGCCAGCAGTGGAGCCGGCAAGCGCGAGACCCAGCGCAACGTCCTGGCTCCCACCGACACCGGCATCCAGCTGATCGACGCGCTCGCCGCCGCGAAGGTCTCGACGCTGGCGTCGCCCGAGCTCACCGGCACCTGGGAAGCGCGGCTCGCCCGGATCGCGCGCGGCGAGGAAGCGCGCGCCGCGTTCATGGCCGATATCGAGCGCTACGTCACCTCGGTGATCGACGCGCTCCGCGGCTCGGGCTCCCCGGGAAGTCCGCGGCCGCCGATGTCGCCGGCGTCACCGGCAAGCCCACCCCGAGGCGACACCCGATCGTCTGCGTGGTCACCCACCGACATCGCCGAGGCATGGCGCTCGTTTGCCGGAGTCCAGCCGGATCCCGAAGCAGCTGCCGCACATCCAGCGCCGAGCTCTGCGCGAGCAGGAGCGACGAGGTCAACGCAGGCTCGCCCACCCACGTCCGAGGCTCGATCTCGCAGCGCGAGCTCGCCACCGCGCACGAGCGCTGCGCGATCGCGAACCGCGAAGTCCACCCGCGCTCGCCGGACCGAGGGCAAGACCACGAGGGCACGAAAAGTCGCGGCGCTCGCGTGTCCGCGCTGTCAGCGCGGGCATCTGATCGAGGGCAAGCGTGGCTGGGGCTGCGATCGCTGGCGCGATGGCTGTCAGTTCGTGATCTGGTACGAGACCGCGGGGCGGCGGCTCACCGACGCACAGCTGCGCTCGCTGATCACCACCGGCAAGACCCGCAAGGCGACGTTCACCGACGCGCGCGGTGTCGCGATCGAAGCCCGGCTGGTGCTCGATCCGCGGAGCGATCGCGGCGTCCAGCTCGAGCGCACACCTCGGTAGCGTTCGCAGATCGCTACCCGAGCCATACCTTGCGGCGGTCGAAGTCTGCGACCCGCACGCGCTACGCTCGCGGTCGTGCCCGAACCCGCCGAGCTGCCCCGCGCGAAGCTGGTCGGCAAGCGATCGATGGTGTCGCTGCCGGTCGCGTTCGTGGTCCTGTGGGTCGCGTACATCGTCCTGACCGGCACGCGCGGTGGTGACGCCCTCGAGCCGTTTCACAACGACGTGTTCTGGCCGGCGGGCACGTACCTGACCTCGGCGCAGTCCGGGCTCGCCATGCCGATCTTTCGGTCACCTGATGATCACGCTCGTCGGTGGTGCGTTCCTGTTGATCGCGATCGCGGGCGTCAGTCGCGCGATCAGGAGACCCGCACTCGGTGCGGCGATCGCGCCGGTGCTGTGGGGCGCGCTGTTCGTCTACGCATTCCTGATGCTGCGGGCGATCCCCGGCCAGGTCACCGTGGTCGATCGCGACGCCCGCGAGCTGCGCATCCGCTGGTTCGAGCCGCTGATCCTGATGCCCGACGGGTCGCGCGTCATCGCGGGCAGCGAGCTGCGAGCATTCGGTGCGAAGGTCGAGTCGTACGGCTCGCGGCGCGATAGCGATGACGTGGTCCGGATCTACGCGTGGGGCGCAAATGACGACCGCGTGATGCTCGGATCGCGCGAGTGCCCCGGCGCCAAGGCCGATTGCATCGAAGCCGCCGACGAGGCGATCGCCGAGCTGGCCGCGGGGCTCGGTCGCGACATCGCGAAGACCGAGAGCAACGCCGACCGGACCGTGCGCGTGTTCGTGCTTCGCTAGAGCTGCTGGAAGCGCCCGACGAGGATCGGGACCTCGCGCAGCGTGGTGTCGAGGATCTTGCGCCGCCACTTCGAGTCCGGCGGATCGAACATGTCGGAGAACCGCTGGAGCACGCCGCGCTTGACCGGCTCGCTGGTGAAGCCGTGGTGGAAGCCCTGGTTCTCGAGCCGCATGCGCTGCAGCGATCGGATGCCGCCGAGCAGCGTCTGCGAATCGAGCGTGCCGTACTCGAGCGTCGTGCCGATGTACGTCTTGTCGGTCGGCAGGATCTGGCCGAGCCAGACCACGAGGTCACCGTTGGTCTCGTAGAAGTCGGGATTGGTCTCGGCGGAGTCGATCGCGAAGCCGGCGAACACCGCCTTCATCGCCTCGCCGGAGCGATCGCCCGCGTCGCCGAAGTAGTGCAGCTTGCCGCGCTCGCCGTAGCCGGTGTGGAGGTCCATCAGGAACACCGCGCGGTGCGGCTCGGCGAACCGCAGGAACAGCTCCTCGAGGTTCGCCTTCTGGGGCACCGGCTCGAAGCCGCCGAAGTAGATGCCGCGATCGAAGTCGTACTGGCCGCCGAGCGTGGCGTCGCGCAAGGCGGTCTGGCCGTGACTGACGACCTCGGCGGCCAGCTCGACGATGTCGGTGTTGACGTCCCAGGCGGAGACCGCGTGCGTCGGGTTCAGGAAGCCATCGAGATCGACGTAGCCGGGGTTCTCGGTCGCGAACAGCGCCGGATCGGTCGACAGGTTGCGATTCAGATCGACGTTCTGCTCGGTGACGCGGCGCCGATGCTTGTAGCCCCACGGGTTGAGCGCGTGCACGAACAGCACGCTGGTGTCTGCGAGCGCGACGCCCGGCAGCCACTCGCGCATCAACATCTCCTGCACCGCGCTGCCGACGAACGCCTCGGCGCCGTGCACACCGGACGTGACGATGATCAATCGCTGCGGCGTGCCAGTGGCGGGCAGATAGAGCCAGTCCGTTGTCAGATCCTGATCGGTCGCGCTCGGCACCTGGTAGTTGCCGAGCTCGGCGCGCGGATGCGTGGCGGCGATGCCGTCGGCGGTGGCGCGAAAGCGTGCGCGCGCCGCGTCGTACGAGCCGAGGAAGTAGCCGGTGTCGTCGCCACCGTCGCACTTGCCGCTGCAATCACCGCCGACCTCGTTGTCGTAGAT
>JAEYYY010000775.1 GCA_023430775.1 Pseudomonadota bacterium | reverse complement strand
CGCGCTCGGTGTCGTCGGTCCTGACCGAGGAGCCGCTGCCGGCCACGCTATCGCCCTTCGCCACGTTGCGCTTGCACGAGGCGACGATCAGGAAGCTGCCGAGCAGCAACATGATCCAGGCGGTGCGCACGCCGCTAGCCTAGCACGCACTCCGAAACGACTAGCGGGCTGCTTCGCACTTCGCAAAGCAGCCCGCGGTTGCCTGAAAGGCCGTTACCGAACTACTGATCCTTCACGTTGCCGAACCGGCCGCTGACGGTGATGCCGTTCGCGAAGGCCGAGATCGCGCGCTCGTCGCGCTTGGCGATCGCGTAGGCGATCGAGGCGAGCGCGAAGCGAGCCTGCTGGTTGCCGTTGTAGGCGGCAGCCCCGCCCTGATCGTTGAAGCCCTCGGCCTGGCCGTTCGCCGTGAGGCGACCGAACCAGCCCGACTTCAGGTGACCCGAGCTGTACACGTAGATCATGTTCGAGTTGTTCGCCGAGCCATCGGGCCAACCGTTCCGGTTGAAGGCGTCCTTGGTGGTGTCACCGCTGATCGTCATCACGATGTCGTCCGCCAGCGTCGTCAGCGTGACGTCGTCGGTGGTCGCCGTCAGGTGCGTCATGAAGCCGTCGAACACGGCCTTGAGCTGAGCCGGGACGGTGTTGACGCTGCCGTCGGCGAAGGCGCCGTGCGGGTCGTCGTTCATCGCGGGCAGCACGACCGCGTTGGTGAGGCCCATCTTGAAGGCCTTGACCGAGAAGATCAGCATCTCGGCGATCCGCCGCACGTTGTTGCGGGTGTTGCCGTTGACGCCGTACATCGTCAGGTCTTCGGGCTGGATCGCGAGCTTCGCGGCCAGGTTGGTGCCGAGGAAGCCTGCCGCACCCGACGCCGTCGTGTACGACTTCTTCGTCGTCGAGCGGTTCGCCGCGCGGTTGAGCTGGGCGAACGCGTCGTACTGCGCCTTGTACAGCGAGGCGTGGCTCGACATCGCGAGCAAGCCGCCCGCGCGCGAGGCCGCGCTGTTGAACAGCCCGACCGCTTCATCCGCGCCGCCGACCTGCGCCGCAACCGGTGCACCGGCCGCGGTACCGAGCGAGGTCTGGCCGACGGTGATCGCCGGAATCACCGACGGGTTCGCCGACTGCAGCACCGCTGCGATCGCGTGGATGTTGGAGCCGTTGAGCAGCGTGGTCGACTGCGGCTGACCCGTGTGGGTCTCGTTGGTGCCGCAGAGGAAGCCCGTCATCTGACGCTGCGCGGGGAGGGTGGCGAACGGCGTGTCGGGGCCCATCGCCAGCGGCTTGAACGTGCCGGGAATCAGCGACGCCATGCCGGGCTTGTGCCACGCGAAGTTCGGGTTGTTCGCCATCGCGACGTCGACCTGCGGCCACAGCAGCTGGAACCAGGCATGGCCACCGTTACCGGCGACGATGTGGACCGAGCGCGTGGTCGGGTTGGCGGCAGCGGCGAACGCCGTGCCCCGACCTGCCGTGCCCTCGAGGATGTCGAAGATCTTGCTGCGCGACACGCCGAGTGCGGCGCCCGCAGCGACGGTCCACTTGATGAGAGCGCGGCGAGACAGCTCGTAGCTTTCTTCGCGCTTCGCAAAGGGGGATTTCGCCATGGTGCTATCTCCTCACTCGCAGGTGTATGCCGCGGCCAGAAGTGCCGCGACGGCAATGCGCTTACCGCTCTCGACGTCGGCGGCGCTGGTGACGGTGATGTTGCAGAAGTCGAGGTGGGCTGCTTGCGCGGGCTGACCGATCAAGCAGGTGATGCCATCGAGGCGGCAGGCGTTCGACGCATCGAACAGCTGCGCTCCCACTCCGTTCGTCTGGCAGCGGGGCAGCAGCGGGACATTCGCGATGATGTCCGGCGCGGCAGCCGCGAAGATGTCGAACTCGCGCGAGGCGCTCGACGTCGTGATGTTGATGTTCTCGCGGATGCGGTTCGAGTAGTTCGGACCGCCGAGCGCATTGTAGCCCGAGTTGTAGAGGTTGATGGCCTCACCCGTGGTCACGCCGAGCGAGCTCAGCACGTTGCCCAGGGTGCGAACACGAACCTTCGGGCAGGAGTGCATGCGCGCGGTGAAGCGCGGCGGGCCTTCCTCGGCGAGCCGGTCGATCAGATCGAACGGGTTGAACCCGCTGTTGTCGTGATCGAACGTGCTGTCCTCGCCGCCGGTCGTGGACCCGGGCGGCAGCTCGTTCTCGGGGGTGGTCCCGTCATCGACCCCACCGCAAGCGGCGAGTCCGAGCGACGCGACCAGGATCGTCAGTTTGCTGTTCTTCATGGTCGCCTCCTCTAGAACTTCGTGAAGTCGTCGCTGATGTAAACGGCGTAGATCATGTCTTTGAGCTTGAAGCCGTTCGCGGAGAACGCGTCGACCTGGGTTTGGATGACCTCGATCGGAACGTCCTGGAGAGTATCGACGATATCGGTCTTGCCGAGCGCCCAGTTCCAGATGCGGGCGACACCGCACTTGGCAACATCGGGATCCGCGGCCATCGCGGCACCGAGCGCCGGGATATCGGCGACCGGCTGCTGGTAGCGCCACGAGGTGACCTCGCCGGCGGGCAGGTAGTCCGACAGCTCGGCGAGCGGCGCGCCGTCGAGCGGCGTCGGCACCGAGATGTTCGCCTGGTAGACGCCGTCCTGGTCGTAGTAAGCGAACAGCGGCGCGATGTGGTTGATCGTCGTGTGGCAGTTCGCGCAGATGACTGCCGACACGTCCTTGAAGTTGACGCGGCCGCCAGTCTCGGTGCCGGCGATGCTGTCGAACGGCCAGTCACCGGTGTAGGGCGATGCGGCGCCGATCTCGACCGGCGCGCCACCGAGCTCGATGGGGAACTTCGCGCAGTCGAACGTCTCCTCCACCCACTTGACGCGGCGGAAGGCGAAGTTGCCGAAGAACTGCTTCATCGCGGCAGGGTTGCCGAGCACGCCGGCCTTGGGGCCGTTGCCGGTGCACTCCGCCGGGGTGAACGTACCGGCGTTCTCGTCGAACGTCGGGCAGTTGTTCGCCGACTGCGTCAGCAGGTTCATGTAGCTGCCGTTCTCGGCAGACAGCTGCGCCGCGAGAGCGGGCGCGGTGTCCATCTCCGGCGTCTCACCCATCTTGAAGGTGTCGCGCCAGAAGTAGAACATCTGCCGCGCGAACGTCGGCCGGCTCATGTACTCCTGAATCCGAGCCTCGTAGAGGCTCTTCTTCACGGTGAGGTCGGTCGGCGTCGCGATCTCGTTGATCTCCGCCATCGTCGGCAGGTCGCCGGTCAAGCGGAGCGAGGCGATGCGAAGAGCAGCGTTGTAGTCGTACTCGCGCTGCTCGAGGATCTGATCAAACGGGTCCGTGGAGCCGTCGTCGTCACCGGGCGTATCGTCGTCGTCGCCCTTTCCATCTCCGCCGCTACACGCGGCAGGGACCGCGAATGCTGCGATCATCAGTAGGCGTGAGATCCTCTTCATGGGGCTCCTTTAATTTCCTGCCGTTTGCTCTGCCGTGGCCCACACCGTGACCGCGGCTTTGAAAGTGTCGTAGGCACCCTGCGTCGGGAACTGGAACGGGTGGTTGGTGCCGCCCGGAACGGGCGCGAGGAACAGACCGCTGTTGTTGAGATCCTGGAAGTTGACGCGGTTGCGGATCTCGTTGCAGGCGGCGAGGACTTCATCCTCGTTCGCCGACTGCAGGGTCGACATGTTGACCGCCGAGCGCGCGTTCGGCTGACCGCCGGCGTGGCACTGCGCGGCGCAGTTGGTCTGCAGCGGGCCGACCGCGTTGGCCTTGAACTCCTCGAGCTTCTGGCAGCCAGTGGGGAGGGCCGGGCCGGACTCGTCGGGCTTGAACACCGACGCCGACTTGAAGTGGATCGAGAGCTTGTCGGTCGCGAGGAAGCCGACGAAGGCCGCCGTGCCGCCACCGATCTGCTGCTCTTCCGGCGTCGCCGACGCCATCAGGTTCATCTTCACGTTGAAGAAGCGATCGATCGTGTCCGCCTTCGGCGCCGAGCCATCGGCCGGCCACGACACGAACAGCGGGTGGTCGATGAACGCGCCCTCGCCACCGGGCACCAAACGAAGGTTGGTCATATAGAGACCCGAGCCAAGTGCCTGGACCACGAAGCGAACCTCGCCACCGGCCACGCCGACCTCGGCCAGCGACACCTTGTTGATCGGGCAATCCGGGTTCGGGCCGTTGGGACCGTTCGGGTCATCCGGAAGCCCCTGGGTGCAGATCTGGACCAGGAACTGGGCAGTCTCCAGGATGGGGGTTTCCTCCCCAACGATAGCCCCAGCCGCCGCCTTCTCGGCGTTGGCCCACTCGAGCAGGTCACTGGACTGAATGGCGTCCAGCGCCGGGCCCTCGTGAAGACCCTTCGTCAGGATGCGCGAGGAGCCGGGAGCATCGAGGTTCACGACGCTCGGGGTGTAGGTCAGGATCGTCTGGCGCTTGCCGAGGTCATCATCACCGATCAGGAAGCCGATGTTCGGGCGCGTTCCATCGTGGCAAACCATGCAGTTCGTTTGGAAAACCGGCATCGCCTTCTCGACGAAGAGGCGGCGCGCCGTGGTCTCCTCCGGGGTCAGCCCACCGCTGCCACCACCATCGATGAGGCCGCTACAGCCGACCATCAAAAGAATGGAAGCTGCAGCCACCGTCAGCCGAACCATGTCTAGGTGCCGGACCAGGGTCTCGAGCATCGACCGGCGACTACGCGCCGGACGCCCGGTAGTCTGGAACGCTGGTAGACGACTCAGCATAGGCCGCAGAGTACAGCAACCACCGTACCGCCCGGGATCACTGACGTGGCGAAATCTAACTAGTGGAGATCATTTTATGATGTGGTCACAGGCCCACATTGCGCATGAGGTTTCACACCCCACGTGGGGACGATTGTGCCCAGCCAGTAAATACTTGAATTTACGAGTACGTGAAGTGCAAGTTCAGTAGGTTAGATGGAGACAATGTGCGACAAATCTGGCTAAGCCTGCTGCTAGGGACGGTCGGCCTTGGTTGCTCGTCGTCCGCAGCTCCCCGCGACACCGATCACGTTTCGCTTTTGCCCGCAGCTCCGGCAAAAGCGGCGCTTCCCGTCGAGCGCATCGCGATCGTCGGCGCGAGCGTGAGCGCTGGATTCGGCGGTGCGCCGTTCGGCGAGCTGGTGTCGGCCGCCGCGAAACGATCGAAGGTCGAGTCGTTCGCGAATCTGTTTCTGTTCCGCGATCCGATCGGGGACACGCGTTCCCAGATCGATCAGGCGATCGCGTTTCGCGCGACCGCGGTGATCGCACTCGATCTGCTGTTCTGGGATGTCTATCGCGAGACCGATCCCGGCTGGAGAGATCGCGCGATCGCCGCCGCGCTCGGCGAGCTCGAGCGAGCGCGTGCGAGCGGCGCGTGGATCGTCGTCGGCGACGTGCCTCACATCACCACCGCCTCGGAGATGTTGATCGCCAAGGACAGCGTTCCGGATGCCGCGACGCTCGCTCGCTACAATGATCAGATCCGCGCGTGGGCCAGGCGGGAGCGGGTGCTGTTCGTGCCGTTCGCGTCGTGGGCCGAGCCACTGGCCGCCGGCGGCGAGGTCGAGTTGTCGTCGGGCGAGCGCGTCCCGGCGAGCACGCTGGTCGGGCCCGATGGCCTGCACGCGAACGTGCTCGGCGCGTGGGCGCTCCTCGATCGCCTCGATCACTTCATCGAGCGCGAGCTGCCGGGGACGCCCGCCGACTCACTGGTGTTCGTTCGGCCGTCGATCCCGGAGTAGCGCGCGCTGGAGCTGTGTCGCCGTCTTCGTCGAGCCGTCGTGGCTCCAGCCCGGTGGTGCGAACAGATAGCCGAGCTTCGCGCCGATCCCGGGAGCACCGGCGACATCGCGCGAGATCGCCGCGATCTCGTGGAAGCCGATGCGCAGCGGGTTGTAGGTCTCGATGTTCGTCGTCAGCCCGTAGACGACGCGCTCGTCTTCCTTCGCGAAGGTGCCGAACAGGCGATCCCAGAGAATGAGGACGCCGCCGTGGTTCTTGTCGAGGTACGGAACGTTGGCGCCGTGGTGCACGCGGTGATGCGACGGCGTGTTGAGGATCCACTCGAGCGGGCCGAGACGATCGATGGCCTCGGTGTGCAACCAGAACTGATAGAGCAGGGAGATCGCCTGCGCGGTCAGCACCATATAAGGAGGGAAGCCGATCAGCGGGAGCGGCATCCAGAACCACGGTCCGGTGAACGGCGTCAGCAGCGGCTGCCGCAGCGCGGTCGACAAGTTGTAGTGCTGGCTCGAGTGATGGTTGACGTGCGCCGCCCACAGCACGCGGACCTCGTGGTGCAGGCGATGGAACCAGTAGTAGCAACAGTCCTCGGCGAAGAAGAGGATGACCCACGCGAGGACGGGCCCGGTCGCCTCGGGCACGTCGACGAAGCGGTGCTCGTAGAGCCACGCGAACGCGGGAATCGTCAGGAACTTGGTGCCCGCGTTGACGATCACGTTGGAGAGGCCCATCGCGAGCGACGCGAGCGTGTCGGGGCGGTGATAGCCGACGACCTCGGGATGCTTGCGCGCCCACGCCATCTCCAGCAGCAGCAGCGCCACGAACGCCGGGATCGAATAGAGAATCAGGTTCGACACGCGGGCACTCACGCTAGCGCAGATCGCGACACCGAAGTGTTACGTCGCTGCGCGGCCTCCTCGGATATACGCGCCACGTGCGGATCGCGCTGATGCTCGCGGATGTGGTGGCGGCCGGTGGGCTGCTGCTGCTCGTCACCTCCGAGGCCCGCGGCGGTTCGCCGGCGAGCGTCATCGTCGCGATCGCGCTGGCGGCGGTCGGGCTCGTCGTCGGGGTCGGCCTGCGGTTCTTCGTCGGCCGCGAGCCACAGTCCAGTCCGCTGCCGCGCCGGATCTCGCGCACCGGCCGGTAGCTTCGGCGCGACTAAGCCTTTCGCGAGGGACGCGAGCGCGCGAGACTGCGCGCCATGCCACATGGCGGAGACCTGATCGCGGACGTTCTCGCGCGTTACGGTGCGACCCATCTCTTCACGCTCTGCGGCGGGCACATCTCGCCGATCCTGACGGGCTGCCAGGCTCGCGGGCTGCGCGTCGTCGACGTGCGCGACGAGGTCAACGCGGTGTTCGCCGCCGATGCGGTCGCGCGCATGACCGGCACGCTCGGTGTCGCCGCGGTGACCGCGGGGCCCGGCGTCACCAACACGATCACCGCGGTGAAGAACGCGCAGATGGCGCAGTCGCCGATCGTGATCTTCGGCGGCTCGACGGCGACGCTGCTCAAGGGCCGCGGCGCGCTGCAGGACATCGATCAGCAGTCGTTCATGAAGCACGTCACCAAGTGGTCGACGGTCGTCAAGACCGTGCCCGCACTCGCACCGACGGTGGAGCGCGCGTGCGAGATCGCGATGGAGGGCGTGCCGGGGCCGGTGTTCGTCGAGGTGCCGGTCGATCTGCTGTACTCCGAGGACATCGTCCGCGGCTGGTACGAGAAGGAAGCCGGCCTCGGCAAGGCGAAGGGCATCGGCGCGAAGGCGCTCGAGCTCTACATCCGCGGCCACCTCTATCGTCAGTTCCGCGCCCCGGTGATGCCGGACGTCCATCTGCCGGAGCTGCCGAGCTTGCACCGCACCAGCGGCGATCTACAGAAGGCGGCCGATGCGCTGAAGAACGCCGAGCGCCCGGTGATCGTCGTCGGCAGCCAGTCGCTGGTCAACGTCAAGGATCCGGGGCGGATCGCGCGCGCGATCGGCATGCTCGGCGCGCCGGTCTATCTCGCCGGCACCGCACGCGGCTTGCTCGGCCGCACCCACGAGCTCCAGCTGCGCCACAACCGCGGCGCCGCGCTCAAGGAGGCCGACGTCGTGATCGTCTGCGGCTTCCCGTTCGACTTCCGGCTCGGCTACGGCCGCGGCATCCCGAAGAAGGCGACGCTGATCGCGGCGAACTTGTCGTCGCACGAGCTCAAGAAGAACCGGCGGCCCGATGTCGCGGTCGAGATGCACGCAGGCGAGTTCTTGATCTCGCTCGCCGACAAGATCAGCGCGGCGGGCGACAAGTGGCGGCCGTGGCTCGAGACTCTCCGCGAGAAGGAAGCCAAGCGCGATGCCGAGATCGCGGGCAAGGCGAAGGCCGCCGGCGAGCTCGTCGATCCGCTGCACTTCTTCCTCCGCATGGAGGAGGCGATGGCCGACGACGCGGTGCTGGTCGTCGACGGCGGCGACTTCGTGGCGACCGCGAGCTACATCGTGCGGCCGCGCGCGCCGCTGTCGTGGCTCGATCCCGGCGTGTTCGGCACGCTCGGGGTCGGCGGCGGCATGGCGCTCGGTGCGTCGCTGGTGCGGCCCGGTCGCGAGGTCTGGCTGATCTGGGGCGATGGCTCGTCGGCGTACACCCTCGCCGAGTTCGACAGCTACGTCCGCCACGGCGTCGCGCCGATCGCGGTGATCGGCAACGACGCGAGCTGGATGCAGATCGCGCGCGAGCAGATCGAGATCCTCGGCACCACGCTCGGCTGCGATCTGCGGCGCACCGACTATCACAAGGTGGCCGAGGGCTACGGTGGCGTCGGCCTGGTGCTGACCGATCCGGCGCGCGTCGACGCGACGCTCGCCGAGGCGAAGGCGATCGCGAAGACCGGCCGGCCGGTGTGTATCAATGTTCACCTGCGCAAGACCGACTTCCGCAAGGGCTCGATCTCGATCTAAGGAAGGCCATGCGCGCTCTGTTGTTGTTGTTCGCCGCGTGCTCGTACCCGCCACCGCAGGCCACGGCGGCCGATGCGCAGCGCGCGAACGTCGCGCTCGCCGAGCTGAGCGAGGGCCGCACGCTGTTGATCGAGAAGTGCAGCGGCGACGGCGGCTGTCATCGCACGCCACTCCCGCAGGACGCGCGTGCGGCGGAGTGGCCCGAGCACGTCGCCGACATGGCCGAGCGCTCGAACATCGACGACAAGCAGCGCCGCTTGATCGAGCAGTACCTCGTGGTGATGGCGAGCAAGTAGATCGCTAGCAGCCCGGAATGCCGACGATGATGCCGATCGTCGACGGCACGCGTAGCGTCAGGCCCGCCGTCGCGGTGAATGCGGGCTCGTGCCCCGGCATCATCACGCTGCCCGCCTCGGCGAACACGCCGATCGCGCCGGTGCCGTGCGCCGCGCCGCCGAGCGCCACGCACTTGTCGGCGCCCGAGTACCCCTTCGACGTGGTGCCGAAGAATTCGCGCTCGACGCGCAGCTTGGCGCCGACGCCGCGCCGGCGGATCCCGTCGAGGTTCTCCGGCGACCACCGCAACTCGCCGCGCACGCCGACCGAGGTCCGCGCGCGCTCGCCCTTGTCGATGAACATCGAGGTCTCGGCGTAGGCGGCGACCGTCTCGACGCCATCCTCGCTGTTCTCG
>JAEYYY010000765.1 GCA_023430775.1 Pseudomonadota bacterium | reverse complement strand
GACCAGCGTGCCGCTGTCGCGCCCGCGGTTCGCGACGCCGCCCGAGCGCCCGGAGACGCCGGTGCCGCTGCCGCGCGCGCCATCGCCGCCGGTCGCTCTCGGGCCGCGCGCGCTGTCGCCCTCGGCGTTCGATCCGATCTTCGACGCGATCCCGCGCGAGATGCCGCCGGTCGACACCGCGAAGGTTCGCCCGCTCGCGCGTCCGCCGCGGTGGAATCCGCCGACGCGATGGATGCGCGAGAAGAAGCGCAAGCCGTGGCCTCAGCTGATCGTGCTCGCGATGCTCGTCGCGTTCGCCGCGATGTCGATCCAGCTCGGCTGGATCGATCTCGAGCGCTGGCAGGCGATCCTCGATCAGTACATCTAGGGCTGCGTCGCGACCGGAGACACCGTGCCGTTGCCCGTCGTCGGGCCGATCAGCACGATGTAGCCGGCCGAGCCGCCACCACCGCCGCCGCCGACGATGCTCGTCGAGCCGTTACCTGCGCCGGTGTTGAACGAGCCGATCCCACCCGGGCCGCCGAACGGCGTCGCGCCCGAGCCGCCCGGTGCACCGCTGAGGCCGCCGCCATCGGCACCGGGGTTGCCGTCGATGTCGACGCCGTTGTGGCGATTGCCGCCCTCGCCACCGCCGCCGCCGTTGGCGAGCACGATCGCGTTGGTGAGCTGGATCAGCGCGCTCTCGATCACGATCATGCCGCCGCTGCCGGCGCCGCCGCCTCCCGCCTGCGTGTCGCCACCATCACCGCCCGCCCCGTTGGCGGTGACCGATGACGTGATCGAGACGCGGTCGACCGCGAAGATGCCGACTGCTCCACCGGACGCACCGGCGATGCCGCCGTTCTCGCCGGTGCCGCCGTTGCCGCCGCGCTGACCGCCGCAGCCGCCGCGCAGGACCGCAGGTGCGGGGACCGGTGGGCCCGCGAGTCCGGCCACTGCGTTGCCGGCGGAGCCCGAGCTCTGATCGGTATCGCCGGTGCCGCCGTCGCCACCGTCCGCCGCGAAGCTGCCACCGGCACCACCACCGCCACCACCGCCATCGGCCTCGGGCGTCCGCGCGTGCGCGCAGCTGCTGTGGTTGGCCGCCGCGCCGGTGGTTCCGGTGCGCCGGCTCGACACGTCGATCTTGCCGTCGATCACGATCGTCGACGTCGAGGCCAGGATCAGCGGCCGGCTACCCTCGGCGCGGATCGAACCGGTCGCGGTGATCGTGATCTGCGAGCGATAGATCAGACACGCGGCGGAGCCGGCGGTCAGCGGAAACGTCACGCACAGCGGATCGTCGTCGGTGTCGATCGTCTGCGAGCTGTTGATCATCAGCGCATCACCGGGCGTCTCGCCGCAGACGTCGCCATACGCGAACGGCGAGCAGGTGGTGCCATCGGGATCGACGGGCGAGTCGGTCTCGACGGTCGGGCCATCAGGTCCCGGCGCGTCGTCTCCTCGCGCCTCGTCGAGCGGTGGGGTGTAGCTGCACGCGCCGAGGGCCACAAGGACAACGACCCGCATCGCGAACCATTCTACAGCGGCGGTGTGGGCCGGTTGGCAGCAAGTTCGAGGTAGGTCCGAAACGACAAACGCCCACCTGGATGGTGGGCGCCTGCGAACGACCGGGAAGGAGGAAACCGGCCGTTCGAAACTAGTTGCGACGGCGCGATGCCAGGAGGCCAACCAGGCCGAGCGCGAGCAGCAGGCCCGCGCCGTTGCCGCCGGTCGAGCAGCCACCGGTGATGTCGCCGTTGCCGAAGTCGTTGTCGCCGCCATTGCCACCAGCCGGCGGCGGCGCGCCCTTGCGGACGGTGACGGTGATCGACTGCGACTCGGTGTTGGTGCCGTCGGAGACGTCGATGCGGAGCTGGTGCTGACCTTCTGGCATCGTGCTCGAGGTCGTGAACTGGAACGGCGCCTCGGCGATCGACGCCACCTGGTCGCCGTCGACGAACAGCGTCGCCGTGCGGATCTCGACGTTGTCGGAGGCGGTGAACTGGATCTGGAAGCCGGGCGGCACCGTCGCGTTGTTCTGCGGCGAGGTGATGCCGACGGTCGGCGCCGTGGTGTCGCCGGGCGCGCCGGCGGGGCCGAGGCGCTCCGTCAGCAGCGCGACCGAGTTCTGGTTGTTGCGGCAGACCGAGCCGTTGATGCCGCACGGGCGCTGGACGTCCTCGCCGCACGACGCCGTCTGGTTCTTGAACGAGCGGTTCTGGTTGTAGTCGAGATAGGTCATCGGATCCGACGCGAGCAGCTCGTGGTCGAGGCCGAAGCTGTGCGCGATCTCCTGCGCCTGGATCTCGCAGGCGAGGCGCGCGTCGTTCGGGATCACGTTGGTGAACGTGAACACGATCGAGTTCTCGATGATCGAGCAGTCCTGCGTGAACGGCGACACACCGGCGACGCCGTTCGGCAGCCCGAGCTGACCGGGCGAGCCACCGAACACGGCCTCGATGTGCGGGACGTTGCCCGGATCCTGCTCGACGACGGTGACGCCGAACGGCGAGAACAGCTCGCGCACGCACGCGACCGTCGCGGACCAGGTGTTGGCGTCGGTGTTCCACGCCGGGATCGAGACCTGCTGGCCCGCGATCGTCGAGCGGTTGGTGCGCGAGTCGTTGTTGCCCGGCGACAGCGTGACGCCGGTGCGGTTGAGATAGATGACGCGGCTCTGCGCGATGCCGGTGTGGCCGGTGGGCGGAAGGAACTGCCGCGCGAACTGGAGATCGTTGATGTTGGGGTTGGTCGCGAGGATGTCGCCGTACGCTGCCTTGCCCGACGGGATGATGGGCTTGGCTTCCGCTCCCGCGAGGGTGGGGGAGAGGAGAACTGCGGCGGCGGCGAGCTGCGCGAGTTTCATGGGATGCAGTCAGGATCACGGAACGTGCCACTCGGGTCAGTTGTCTCCACCTCGCCGAAAACACCAGGTGTTACAAGTGGTTGCGCCGCGATCTCCAGCGAAATTCCGGGTGGAATCCAGATGCGCAATTCGCGAACTTACGCGCGCATCTGGGAGTCGAGACCGTGACTACGGGGTGTGGGCCCCCCGCTGACATCGGCGCAGATGACTAGCCGCGGCAAGCCGCTTCGACGTCGGCCACTTCCTTCGGGCAGGCCGCCGTCAGCACCTCGTGCCCGACCTCGGTGACGAGCACGTCGTCTTCGATCCGCACGCCGATGCCGCGCAGTGCACGCGGGATCTCCTGGTCATCGAGGTGACCGCCGAGCGGCGCGATATAGAGACCGGGCTCCACCGTGATCACCATGCCGGGCTCGAGCGGCCGCGCCTTGCCTTCGCGGGTGTAAGCGCCGACATCGTGAACGTCGAGGCCGAGCCAGTGACTCGTGCCGTGCATGTAGTAGCGGCGGAACGTCTTGTCCTCGATCCGTTCGTCGGCCGTTCCGGTCAGCAGGCCGAGCTGGATCATCCCCTCGGTGAGCGAGCGCACGCAGTGATCGTGGATCTCGTCGAGCGTGACGCCCGGCTTGACCATCGCGACCGCGGCCTTCTGGGTGGCGAGCACCAGCTCGTAGACATCGCGCTGCGGACCTGTGAACTTGCCGTTCGCGGGCCACGTGCGCGTGATGTCGGCGGTGTAGTGGTCGTACTCGCAACCGGCATCGACGAGCACGAGGTCGCCGTCGGCGATCGCGCAGCGGTTCTCGATGTAGTGCAGGATCGTCGCGTTCTCGCCGGCGCCGACGATCGTGGTGTAGCCGGGGCCGCTGCCACCGCGCTTGCGAAACGTGTAGTCGATCAGCGCGTCGAGCTCGTGCTCGAACGTGCCCGGCTTGCCGGCGCGCATCGCGGCGACGTGGGCGTCGCACGAGATCGCCGCCGCCTTGCGCAGTGCCGCGAGCTCCTCGGGCCGCTTGTGCAAGCGCAGCTCGTGGAGCGCCTCGCGCGGATCGATCACCGCGCGCGGTGGTCGCTGCCCCTTCTTCTCCATCTTGCGGAGGCGCGCGATGTTGGCGGCGATCAACGCGTCGAACCTGTCGTCGAGGCCGAGGCCGTAATGGAGCTCCTCGTGGTTCGCGATCAGCTCGCCGAGCTTCTGATGCAGCTCGGCGGCGGGATACGCCGCGTCGGCGCCGTAGATCTGCGTCGCACCCTCGACCCCCGCGCGCTTGCCGTCCCAGACTTCCATCTCCGGATCGCGCGGCCGCACGAACATCACGAACTTCTCGGTCTCGGCACCGGGTCGCAAGATCAACGTCGTGTCGGGCTCGACGAAGCCGGTCAGGTAGACGATGTCGGAGTGCTGCCGAAACGGATGAAACGCGTCGCCGTTCCGCAATCTCTCGGGCAGCGATCGCACGACGGCGACCGCGTGGGGCCCGAGCTTTTGCATGAACGCTTCGCGACGCGCGGCGAACACCGCAGGGTCGAACATCCCGCTGGTATAGCTCAGCGGCGACGACGGCGGATGAAGAACAAAGCGCCAACGATCATCAGCCAACCAGCATTCGCCTTACCCGACGAGCACGCCATCGGGTGGTTGTAGGCGTCGGGGTTCCAGCCGCCATCGCCTTCCCAGCCGGCGGGATCCTCGGCGCCCGGACAGCTCGACAGCGACAGCTCCGAGGTCGCGCCCTTCGCACGCAGGTTGTTGATGAACATGTCGGTCAGCTCGAGGTCGGCAGCGATGTCCGGATCCGGCCCGTGGGTCTGGTTCCACGCCGCCGCGTTGGCGCGCATCGTGGTCAGCGCCGACATCGCGCAGTTGATGTCGCCGATCTCGGCCATCTGGGTTGCGAGGCGAAGGCCGAGGAACGTGTTGTACATCGCGTAGCGCTCGGCCATCTCGCTGTAGCTGAGGAACGGCTCCTCGAGCGCCTGCGTCGGCTCGCGGTCGTAGTTCAGCTTGACGGTGTCGGTGATGATCTCGTTGGTGTTCGGCAGGCGATAGCGGAGCGTCAGGTCGGCGACGTCGCCGATGCCCGCGCTCGTCGGGTCGAGACGCACGAAGATCATGCTGCCGCCGCCGCGCCGGCCGACCTCGCCCTGCTGGCTGGTGCGGCTCGCGAAGAACACCGCGGGCACGCGGAGCTCGCCGGTGGTCGCGCCCGACAGCCACGACTTGGTGCCGACCACCTCGCGCATCTGCCAGCCGCTCGTCGTGCTCGCGTGGATCTCGAGGTCGAGGGCGATCGGCGACATGAACACGTCGACTTCCTCGGTGAACACCTCCGTTGCCGCGGAGGCGTCCTCGACGAAGTAGAAGTTGCCCGCGCCACGCTCCGCGAGCCCGCGCATCAGCTCCACGTCGAAGCTGGTGCCGACGCCGATCGTCGTCAGGCCGATGCCCTTCGACACGTAGCCCGTCGCCATCTCGATGATCGCCTGCTGCGACGTGTTGCCGGAGGTCGCGAGGCCGTCACTGAGCAAGATGACGCGGTTCTGCTTCTCGTTCTCGGGCAGCTCGCCGAGGGCATCGAGCCCGGCCTTGAGGCCGTCGAAGATATTGGTGCCGCCGCGCGGCTGGAGGTTATCGACCACCAGGTGCAGGCGATCGCGATCGAGCGCGCTCGTGAACGGCTGGTCGAGCGTGACGACGTCGTCGAACGAGATGATCGCGAGGCGATCCTCGTCGTTCAGCTGTTCGATCAGCGCATGGAGACCGACCTTGACCTTGTCGAGCCGGTTGTCCTCGGCCATCGAGCCCGAGTGATCGACGACGATCGCGAGCTTCATCGGCAACCGCGGATGCTCGAGCGGATCGACGGTGGTGTTGACCGAGATCTGGAGCGTCGCCTGGTGCGCACCGGTGAGGAAGTCGCGGCCGACCGAGAGCCCGGGCGTCAGGCACAGCGGGCCACCGCAGGTGATGTCGGGCGGCTCGACGAAGTGCTCGTTGAAGAAGCCGTTGGCATCGAGCGTGTTCGACGCCGGGATCTCGCCGCGCTCGAGGATGCCGCGGAACTCGCCGATGTCCTGCGCGCCGCCGAAGCCGACGTTGCCGGGGCCAGGACCAGGACCGGCGTCCTCCGCACCACCACCACAGGCCGCGAGGAAGACAACGAGAAGGGAACGAGTCGTGCGCATGACAGCTACTTCAGCAACGCCGGTGCCACGCGCCGATCGGCCGAATTCGCGAGCACGGCCCGCGGGTTAGCCGTCCGAGCCCGGATCGCGACGCGATCGCCAGATCCGGCCGGACCCCTGCCGTCCGGACATCCATGTCGTAGGATGCGCCCCATGAACCGCCGCTGGATCGCCCTGCTGGCCGTCGCGATCGCCTGCAAGCGGTCGTCACCGCCGCCCGCCCCGGAGGTCGATCCGGAGCAGATCACCTGGCCGGCGAAGACTCCGGATGCCGCCGTCGCCGAGCCCGCGTTTCGCACCGGCGAGGCCGAGCTCAGGCCCGAGGTCACGGGCACGGCGAAGTCGTTCATGGTGGTCGCCGAGTCGACCGAGGCAACCGCGGCCGGGCGCGACATCATGAAGGCCGGTGGCAACGCGGTCGATGGCGCCGTGGCGACGGCGTTCGCACTCGCCGTCACGCATCCGACTGCCGGCAACATCGGCGGCGGCGGCTTCGCGGTGGTGCGCACCGGTCCCGGCAAGGCGGTCGCGCTCGACTTCCGCGAGATGGCGCCGGGCGCGGCGACCGCGAACATGTACCTCGACCAGGACGGCAAGCCGACCAACGACAGCAAGGTCGGTCATCGCGCGTCCGGTGTGCCGGGCTCGGTCGCCGGGCTCTACGAGCTGCACGAGAAGTACGGCAAGAAGCCGTGGAAGGACGTCGTCCAGCCGGCGATCGAGCTCGCGCGCGCGGGCTTCGTCGTCGACGACTACATCGAAAGAACGCTGGTGCGCACGAAGGCCAAGCTCGAGAAGTCGGCGGCGAGCAAGGCGATCTGGTTTCACGACGACAAGCCGCTCGTGAAGGGCGACAAGGTCGTGCTGCCCGATCTCGCGACCACGCTCGAGCGGATCCGCGATCGCGGGCCCGATGGCTTCTACAAGGGCGAGACGGCCGCGGCGATCGTCGCCGAGATGAAGGCAGGCGGCGGCCTGATCACCGCCGAGGATCTCGCGGCGTACAAGGCGATCTGGCGCGAGCCGCTGCGGTTCTCGTATCGCGGGCGATCGGTGGTGTCGATGCCTCCGCCGTCGTCGGGCGGCATCGTGATCGCGCTGACCGCAGGCATGCTGAGCGGCATCGAGCTCGGCAAGATCGCGTGGCACGGCCCCGATCACCTGCACCGGCTCGCCGAGGTGTGGCGGCGCGGCTATCTGATCCGCAACGAGAAGCTCGCCGATCCGGCGTTCTTCAAGACGATGCCGATCGCGCAGCTGATGTCGCTCGACTTCCAGAAGAAGCTGGCGTCGACGATCGGCGTCAAGGCATCGCCGACCAAGGACGTGCCGCGGCTGATCGAATCGCTGCACACCACGAACCTGTGCGTCGTCGACGGCAACGGCATGGCGGTCGCGCTGACCACCACGCTCAACGGTTCGTTCGGGAGCGGCGTCACCGTCACCGGCGCGGGCTTCCTGCTCAACAACGAGATGGATGACTTCACGGTCAAGCCGGGCAGCCCGAACATGTTCGGCTTGATCCAGGGCGAGGCGAACAAGATCGAGCCCCACAAGCGGATGCTGTCGTCGATGTCGCCGACGATCGTCGAGGACGACAAGGGCGAGATCGTGCTCGTCGTCGGTGCCGAGGGCGGCTCGAAGATCATCACCGCGGTGTTTCAGACGATGTCCAACGTCATCGACTTCGGCATGCCGGTGGCACGCGCGGTCGCCGAGGCGCGTGTGCACCAGCAGGATTATCCCGACGAGCTCAAGATCCAGGCGAACGCGATCGACAAGGACACCGACGAGGCGTTGCGCTCGATGGGCCACAACCTCAAGTGGGGCGACCACCCGGCGATGTTCGGTGGCGTCACCGCGATCGCGCGCACGCCGAACGGTCTCGAGGGCACCGCAGATCCGCGGAAACGTGGCGCTGCACTCGGCGATTGATGAGCTAGGCTCCACGTCCAATGCCACGCACTGGCGCACGCGGTCCCACCGATACCGGGATCGAGGTCTATCCACGACTCCCGGTTCCCAAGGCCGGGAGGCAGAGCGAGCCGTCGCTGGCGGGCGGCAAGGGCGGGGGCTCGAACAAGAAGCTGCTGGTCACCGCGGCGGGCGCCGCGATCGGCGGCATCGTGCTCGGCTTCATCCTTCGCTCGGCCACCGCGTCGGAGTCGCGCGATGCCGAGCTCGAAGCGCAGCTGGCCGAGTCGACCAAGGCGGCGGATGCGAACAAGGCGCGCGCCGACGAGCTCGACAAGACGCTCGGCAAGCTGAAGCAAGACAAGGTCGCCGCCGAAGAGAAGCTGATGGAAGCGACCAAGGCGCAGAAGGAGCTGGCCGGCAAGGTCGCCGAAGCCGAGAAGAAGGCGAAGGAGTCGGCCGACGTGTCGGCGAAGCTGCAGGCTTCCGTCGACAAGTCGATCGGCACGGTGTCCGCCGACGGCGACGAGATCACGCTGCGCCTCGTCGATCGCGTGATGTTCAAGGTGCTCGACGATCAGCTGACCGACGGCGGCAAGAAGGTGCTCGACAAGGTCGCGCTCGCGCTCAAGGAGCTCCCCGACAAGCAGATCTGGGTGCAGGGCCACACCGACGATCAACCGATCGGCAAGCTGCCTGCTCCCAGGCCCGCACCGGCCAAGCGCGGCCAGAAGCCAGCCGAGCCGCCGCCCGGTCCGAAGTTCGCGACCAACTGGGAGCTGTCGGCGGCGCGCGCGTTGACCGTCGTCCACTATTTGCAGGACGTGGCAAAGGTCGATCCGACGCGCCTCGCCGCGCTCGCCTTCGGTCAGTACCGGCCGGTGTCGAAGACGAACAAGGCCGCGAATCGCCGGATCGAGATCGTGCTGTACCCCAAGCCGATCGTGAAGAAGTAACTTCGAACCGTATTGCGCGACCGGCCGGCGGGCTCTACGTAAGCAGGCATGCGCGTGGTCGTGATCGCTGGCTCGTTGCTCACCGCGATCATCCTCGCGGTGCTGGCGTGGCGAATCGACGTCGAACCACGCGCGTGTCGCGAGACCGATCCGATCACCAGCTGGTTCGAGCCGTCGATGCGCGGTGCGACCGTCGATCCCGAGGCCTGCGCGCGGGCCCAGGAGGCGGCGGATCGCCGGGGCCAGCTGCGGATCGCAGCGGCGGTGTTCGGCGGGCTCGGCGTGGTCGGTCTGTTCGCGCTTCGCCGGCGCGAGCCACCGATCGGGACGCCGATCGATCGTGGCTTTCAGAGCTAGCGCTGGCGATCGACGAACGCGAGCAGGTCGGTGTCCTCGGCATTCGCCATGCCGTCCTCGATGGCATCGCGTGCGAACGCGAGGATCGGGATACCTTGCAGGTCGCGCAGCTCGCGCTGGACGTCGGCTGCACCGTCGGAGCGCAGATCGAGGAGGATCGCGCGAGGCCGCAGCGCACGCGCGAGCCGCGTCAGCTGCGGCAGCGCACGCGTCATCGACACCACCGTGTAGTTCTTCGACGACAGCAGCACGTCGAGTGCCTGGAGGCGGGCGCGGTCGTGCTCGATCACGACGACGACCTCGCGGTCCGGGTCGGGTGGCGCGAGGTCGTTGTACGTGATGGTGGTGCCGGGCGTCACCGGCATCGGGATCGGGATCGAGCCGGAGGACGTGGTGGCGTTCGGGCTCGTCGAGCGCGAGCGATAGACGGCGAGCGCGACCTTGTTGAGGAGATCCTCGACGTCGAACGGCTTCTCGACCAGCTCGTTGGCACCGACATTCGCGAGGTTGACCTCGAGGCCGTGGACGGCGGTCATGATGAGGACCGGGACATCGCGATAGCGGGGCTCGTCGCGCAGCGCCTGGAGGAACTGCCGGCCGTTCATCCCGGGCATCATCAGATCGAGAAGGATCGCGTCCGGGCGGAAGGCGTGGACGCGGTCGAGCGCCGACTCGCCGTCGACGGCCAGATCGACGACGTAGCCCTCGTCCGAGAGCATGTTGCCCAGTGTCTCCCGGAGCATCGGCTCGTCATCGACGACGAGGACTCGCCCTTCTTTCATGATCGCCCTCGGCCAGCCTACCACCGGCCCGGGTGTATCATCGCCAAGCATGTCGACGGAGCCGCCTCTGGCGACCGCTTACGAAGTGTTGCGACCGAGGATCCTGCAGCGGCTCCTCGAGCTGCGCGCGACCCTCGATCCGGCGCTCGCCCGGATGGACGAGCCAACGGCGCGCGGCCAGGTCGGCGCGGTGCTCGAGCACCTCGGTAACTTCATCGCCACCGGCGACATGGGGCAGCACCGCGCGTTCCTGCACACGTTCCTCGCGATGCGTGCCGCGGAGGCGCAATCGCCGGCGGCCGTGCTCGCGATGCTGGTCGCGATCGGTGACACCGCCGCGCAGGTGGCCCAGGACGAGGGCGCCGGCACCGCGGAGGGGGCCGAGCTCACGCTGCTGCTCACCAAGGTGACCGCGACCACGGCGCGCGCCGTCAACGATCTGATCGCCGAGGAGCTCGAGCGCCGGCTCGGCACCTGGGGTGAGCTGCGCGCGAAGACGCAGAAGGAACGCCCGTCGTGAGCTCCGCCATGCGCGTCGCGGGCGATACCAACGTCGGCAAGGTCCGCACGACGAACGAGGACTCGATGATCCTCGAGCCGCGTCACGGGCTGTACGCCGTGCTCGACGGCATGGGTGGCGCGAATGCCGGCGACATCGCCTCGCAGATGGCGCGCGACGCGATCCGCGACCACGTGATCCAGCGGCGCGGCAATCTGCCAGCGCGCCAGCTCCTCGAGGCGGCGATCCAGGCCGGCTCGGCCGCGGTGTTCCAGGCCTCGCAGGCCAACCGCGAGCGCCACGGCATGGGCACCACCGTTGTCGCCTGCCTGGTCGTCGACTCGAAGCACATCGTGATCGGTCACGTCGGTGACAGCCGCGCCTATCTGCTGCGCCAGGGCAGGCTGCAGAACCTGACGCGCGATCACACGATCGTCGAGGAGCTCGTCGATCGTGGGTTGCTGACGGCCGACGAGGCCGAGCGCCATCCTTACAAGAACGTGCTGTCGCGCAACCTCGGCGCACGCCCGGAGACGCGGGTCGACATCCTCGACGTCGAGCTGGTCCCGGGCGATCGCCTGATGCTGTGCAGCGACGGGCTCTATGGCTACGCGGCGGTCGAGGCGATCCAGTACATCCTGGGCTCGGGCGATGCGCCGGAGCACGTCGCGCGCGATCTGATCGATCTCGCGCTGCGCGGCGGCGGCGGCGACAACGTGTCGACGATCGTCCTCGAGGCACCGCAAGCCGCGCCCACCGCATCGACGGTGGTCAAGACCAGCGGCGCCACCGCGTGGTGGCAGAAGCGCCAGCGGTTCCTCCAGATCGCGAAGGATCGCGGGCTGCCGAAGAATCCGATCGTGCGCGGGCTGCCTCCCGAGGAAGCGCTGGAGCTCGTCGGGCTGTCGCTGTGCCAGGCGATCTTCTACGACCTCGAGAAATCGACGGGCGTCAACGTGTGGACGTTCGCGCAGAACCTCGCCGGTGGCTGGTTCCAGCGCGGTGGCGAGTGGGCCGCGGTGCGCGGCCTGATGGACATCCTCCACACCTGCGCGCGCGTCTGCGTCGACGAGGTGCGCGGCGCCGATCCGCAGCTCGGGTTCTTGCTCGACGTCGCCGTCAGCCGCGCGCTGGTGGTCGCCGAGCTCGCTCTCGGTGGCTTGCTCGCCGAGCGACTGCGCCAGGTCGACGCCGATCTGATCGATCTCCAGAGCGCCCAGAACGAGCAGGCCGATCGCGAGGCCGCGGTCGCCGCGAATCCGCCCTCGGAGGATCCCGATGCGCCGCAGTGGGTGGATCGGCCGACCATCCCGTTCCTGCGCCCCGATCGCCCGGTCACGATCTCCGGCATCTCCGACGAGGTGATGGACGCGATCGAGAAGACGATGACGATCGCGCGCGCGCGCACCGCGCCGAAGGCCGAGCTGGTGAAGCAGATCCTGACGTCGCTCGAGGCGATCTGTGGCGATGCCGGCGGCAACTTCGCCACCGCGGTGCTCGCGGCCCGCGAGATCTATGGCGTGCGCCCCGTCGACGATAACGGCGTGATGCCGCTGTTCGACGCGCTCGACACCGCGCGGATCGTCACCGCTTCGAGCGTCCACCAGATCCAGGCCACGCCGGTCACCAAGGCGAAGGTGCTGCTCGCACTGTCCACCGCCCATCAGCGGCTGGTCGGCGCGACCACCGGGTTGGTCCTCGAGGCATCGCTGCCGTACGGCGAGCGGCTGCGCGAGGTCCAGGCGATCACCGGCGATCTGCGAACGCAGGTGGCGAATGCCGAGAAGAAGCGTGCCGCTCTCGAGCGCGAGCACGCGGTCAACATCGACTCGAGCCTGCCGTGGGGTTCCCGCGGCAACACGGAGTGGTAGATGTCCGACGTCGATCTCGCCGAAGCGGTCAGCGTGCTGCGCGATGAGGTGCTCGACACCCAGGAGCACGGCGATCGCGATCCACCCGGCTCGGAGTTCTTCGAGGCGGTGCTCAATGCGCTGCACGTCGGCGGCGACTCGGTGCCCGGCCTCGACATGACGCTGCACGATGCGGTGTCGCGGCGGCTCGCCTGGGGCGACAGCGAGGAGGTCGTGCTCGCCGACGCCGAGATGGTGTTCGATCGCATGGTCACCGCCGTCGGCCGCGCGCTGCGCGATCCCGAGGATCAGATGGTGGTGATCGAGGCGGTGACGCTGGTCGCGGTCACCGTCGCGCGCGTGGTGTCGATGGCGGCGGTGGCCCGCGCGTCACGAGACCGGGCCGCGCGGCTGCGCGAGGAGATGGCGCAGCGCCAGCTCAAGGAAGTGCTCGAGAAGCAGAAGGCCACGATCGCTCGCCTCGAGGACGAGATCAAAGACTACCGCTGAGGCGTCGAGAGGTCGGCGGTCACGGCATCGAGCAACGCCTCGAGCCCGGCCTCGCGATCGACGAAGCGATGCACCAGCTCGTCGCTGCCGCGACCTCCCGTCGTCCGCACCACCCGCCGCGCCGATGGCTGGACGCGCCGCACGCCTTGCATGATCGGTGGCAGCCGCGGATCGCCGGCGTCGAGCTCGGCGACCACGGCATCGAGCTCGATGTTATCGACCGCCTCGGCGATGCTGTCGTCGTCGGACGCGAACAGCACGTCCCAGCCGCTGGTCACGTAGAGCGCCATCGCGCCGCGTTGCCGGTGCTCGTCACCGACGACCAGCACGCGCAACCGCTTGGTGGGCTTGTCCATCGGCCCCGAATCGCGGGCGGCGCCGGCGACCAGCACCGCCCACTCCGGCGGTGGCTCGATCAACAGGATGCCGAGGTACCACGACGGCGCGACGGCCTCGCGGACGACGTCGCCGATGACCTCCATGGCATTGCCGCTCGCCGGATCGACGAGCGTCAGGCTGAGCCGGGTTCCGATCGGAAACCACGCGGCGGTGTCGAGGCAGATGCCGACGTCCGAGACGTCGCGCGTGCGACACACCGCCATGTCGCCGCCGAGGAGCGGCACGGCGGTCGCTGCGATGTCGATGCGGTAACGAGGAGAGCGCCGTGACAACGTCCCCATTTTGCCACGGGCGGGATGGTCGTTGTGGCAAGGCAGATACTCTGAAACGTGTGGGTCGCGGCATGACAGCCCCGTTCAGCGGACTGCGAATTGACCGGGAGGTAGGCCGCGCGCGACTCTAGAGCCATGAGAGCGGTCTTCGTCGCGTGCCTGCTGGCAGTTCCCAGGTTCGCGGCAGCAGAGGAGGTGCCTCCGCCGGCGGAGCCACCGGTCCAGCCCGCGCCGATCCAGGACACCTCGGAGGCGCCACCGCCGCCGCGCGAGAACATGGAGAAGCCGGTGCTGAAGACGCCGATCCGCCCGCGCGAGATCGTCATCGATGTCCCCGGCGTCCGCACGAGCGAGCAGAAGATCGTCCTCGGATCGCTGATGGCGGCAGGCACGATCGCCGGCCTGCTCGGGGTCTACTTCCACCTCGACTCGCGGTCGGCCGCCAACGACGTCTCCGAGGCGGTGTTCAACGGTCAGACCTGGACGGCCGATCGCCAGGCACGCCTCGAGGAGGGCGAACGTTCCAAGACGCGCGCCGGCATCTCGTACGCGGTGGGCGGCGCGTTCGTGATCGGCGCGATCGTCGCGCTGATCGTCACCGAGCCGAAGTCCGAGAAAGCGGTGATCCGGCCGCGACATGCCGGTGTGAGCCCGCTCGTCTCACCGATTCCCGGTGGTGCGATGGCCGGCGCGGGATGGAGCTTCTAGATGCGCGCGTTGTTGCTGATCCCGCTCGTTGCTTGCTCGGCCGACATCGCGCCTGGCACGTACTTCTGCGGCCCCGAGCAGCTGTGTCCCGAGGGCATGGCGTGCAACGGCGCCGACAACATCTGCACCGTGCCGAGCCAGGTGCTGCCGTTCGATTGCGGCGAGATCAACGATCGCCCCGATGACGATCTACCGGAGGCCGGCCTCCAGCTCGCCGCACTCGAGTGCGTGTCGGGTGTTCGCGAGCTCAAGCAGTGCTTGTTCGAGGACGATCCCGGCGACTGGTTCCAGTTCGACGTCCCCGACAACTGCTCGGCGGTCCAGATCGAGGCGCGGCTGACGTTCCCGCTCGCGTTCGAGCCGGTGGCGATCCAGCTGTCCACCGATGGCGGCCCACCGGTCACCGTCGATACCGACTGTCAGTTCTCCGCCGGAGAGAATGCCGGCGAGATCTCGCGGTGCTTCGAGATGACGGTGTCGAACGGAAGCCACCAGGCGATCGGTCTCGTGCACTCGGGCGTCGACAATTGCGACGGCGCGTGCGCGTTCAACCGCTACACGCTCAATCTCCAGCTCTCGACGCCGTGATGGCAGTCGCCATCTGACTCGTCGAGATCGATGAAGTTAAAAATCAGATCGACATCGATCCGGACGCGTCCGCGTCGGTCATGTCGAGATGCACCCATCTAGCCCTCCTCCTGCTGGTCGCCTGCGAACAGGCCACACCGGCGCAGCATCCCCCGGTCTTCCCGGAGCCGGCTCCGCCGCCCGTGTCGGTCCCGGTGCAAGCTCCAGCGCCCGAGCCGGCCCCGGTCGCCGAGGTACCCGCGATCGCGCCCGTCAAACCCAAGCCGATCAAGAAGGCTCGCCCGGCGCCGGCGCCGACCGTCGAGACCGCGAAGCAGGCCGCGGACATCCCGTGGAAGCTGCGTGGAAGCTGCGACCCGCGGAGCCGGCTGGGGTGCCGGTGGCAGCGGGAGACCGACGAGCGCGAGCGGCCGCGCGTCACCAGGAAGCCGGCACCGATCGGCGATGCCGCGGAGCAGCCGTGATCGAGCTCGCGATCGACAATCGCCTGCTGTCGCGCTTCGTCGGTGACCTCGCGCGGACCGCATCGAGGCCGATGCCGCCGCGGCCGCAGCTCGGTCACGCGCCGGAGGATCTCGAGGCGGCGAGGCTCGCGTGGGCGACGCGGATCACCGACGAGTATCGCTCGGTCGCGATCTTCGCCGAGCTGCTGCGCCTGCTCGCCGATCTCGAGGCGCCGTTCGCCGCGCTGTGTGCGGTCCAGCGGCTGATCGGCGACGAGCTGCGCCACACCCAGATGACCGCCGAGGTCGTCGACTGGCTCGGTGGATCGGCCGATCTCGAGATCGATCTGCGGGACATCGGCTTGCCGCCGCGGCAGCCCGACGAGACCGCCGCGATGCGCGCACTGCGGATCGTCGCCCGCGAGATCGTGGTCGGCGAGGAAGAATCGATCTACGCGCTCGCCGCCTATCGCGATGCCACCACCGATCCGGCGATCGAGAACGTGCTCGAGCAGATCCTGGCCGACGAGGTTCGCCACGCCGCGGCGGGCCGCGCGCTGCTGTCGCTGTTCGAGCACGGCGAGCTGGCGCGCACCACCGCCGCGCTGCGCGCCGAGCTCCCGGAGATCATGGCGGCTGATCGCGCGGACCTCCGCGAGGGCTACCTGGCGAGCGCGGTCGGTGGTCCAGGCCGAGCGCTCGGCGCGTGCCTCGAACGCCGCGACCTCGAGCGGATCTGGAGCCGCTAGAGGCCGTCGCGATCGGGCAGGCGAAGCTGCTTGTTGCAGGCGATGACCCGCTTCACCAGCTCGCGTCGGTCCCCGGGGTTCTGGTCGTGAAGTGCGATGAACACCAGCTTCGCGCGCTGAACCGACCCGGTGGCGAGCAGGGTGTCGCCGTAGAGCAGCTTCGCGAGGTTTCGCCAGGTCCCAGTCGCGTGGCTGACCGCTCGCTTGGCAAGCTCGAGCGACTTCACGTAGTCCTTGCGGTGAAACGCGACGCGGGCTTGCAGGAAGAACGCGGTGCCCGCGTGGTCGGGGACATCCGCGAGCTCGCGATAGACACGCAGCGCGCTGTCGTAGTCCTGGCGGATCTCGAACGTCACGCCGCGCCGGATCAGCGCCTCGCCCACGGCGGTGTCGTCGGCGATCGCCGGAGAAGCGACGAGGAGCATCATCACGATCAGCCACAGACGCATGGACCGAGTATAAGCTGCCTCCGCCGTGGGGCTCGCGTGGAATTGGCTGTGCCTGCCGTACCTGATCTGTGCGGTGGGCCTGATCGCCGTCGCCGTGATCGCCGGCGTGGTGCGCGGCGATCGAGTGATGCGGCTCGGCGCGATCGGTGCCGCCACCAACGCCGTCCCGTGGGCGCTGGTGTCGGCGGCCGTCACCTGGACCGATGATCCCGAGGTCGCGGTCAAGCTGCTGCGCCTCGGCAACGGGCCGATCGCGCTGGTCGGGCCGAGCCTGCTGCTCGTGCTGCTCGGCGTCAGCGGCCAGCTCGAGCGCAATCGCTATCTCGCGCGCACCGCGGGCCTGATCGGCGTCGTGCTGTCGTGCATCTGCTGGGCGACCGACTGGACGATCGCCGGCGTTCATCGCTTGCCGTCGGGCATCTTCTATCCGAGCCCGGGGCCGCTGACGCCGCTGCACTTCTCGCAGATCGCGATCTGGCTCGTGCTCGGCATCATCATCGCGCGGCGAGCCACCGGCGTCGGCGAGCGCAAGAAGCTGGTGCAGCTGATCATCACCGTGCTCGCGCTCGGCGCGATCGGCAGCACCGACATGCTGCTGGTCTACGACATCTACGGCAGCTATCCGATCGCGTGGGGCCCGATCCTCGTCGCGTCGATCCTCGCGATCTATTACGAGCTGAAGACCGACCTGTTGCGGCCGCAGGGCGTCGATCAGGGCGTCATCGTCGAGGGCATCGCACTCGCCATCGGGGGTGTCGCGATCGCCGTGATCGCGCTGCTCCTCGAAGGCGCCGCGGCGGTCGCGATCGCGGCGGCGGGAAGTGCGGTGTGGGTGGTGATGCTCGGCATCGCGTGGGCGCGCAATCGCGACCGCCCGCTCGAGATCGCCAGCGCACGCGCACTCGACGAGTTCGTCGCCAACCTCGGCGAGCTCGACACCGACGAGAAGGTCGGCGGCGCGCTCGCCGCACTGTGGGGACAGATCGGGGTCGAGACCCGCACGCTCGAGCGCGTCGAAGGCGAGCTGCTGGTCACCGTCGGTGCCGCCGAGCTGCGCGCGCTGCCACCCACCGGCGGCAACACGCGCAGACTCGATCGCGAGCTCGCCGACTGGTTCGTCGCGCACGACGACGTGCTCGCGCTCGGCGATATCGGCACCGCGCTGCTCGGACCGGTGCGCCCGAAGGTCGAGCAGCTGTTCGCGGCGCGCGGGGCGAGCCTGATCGTCCCGCTCGTCGATCGCGGCTCGCTGGTCGGCTTGATCGAAGCGGATCACGACAAGGCCCTGCGCGAGGACGAGCGCGGACTCGTCGTCGAATCGGCGCGAGCGGCGGCGCGTGCGCTGACCTTCGTCGCGCTGTCTCGCAC
>JAEYYY010000646.1 GCA_023430775.1 Pseudomonadota bacterium | reverse complement strand
GTGGGGGGGGCTGCGGCGGTTGCGGGGGGGGCGGCGGGCGTTCCGGCGGCGGCGGCGCGCGCGGCGGCTGGTGACTAGCCGCGGGCGCGATGCGCTCGCTCGTAGGTCCCGATCAGCTCGGCACGCGCGAGCACGTGCGCGGCCATCGCGTGCTCGAGCTGGCGCTTCGTCGGTGCCGGAAGTCCTAGCCTGCGATCGAGCGCGTAGAGCCGGAACCGATAGCGATGCTTGCCGCTCGGCGGGGCAGGGCCATCCCAGCTGCGGTGGTCGTAGTCGTTCTTGCCGACGGTGCCGCGCGGCAGCTGGGTGATGCCCTCGGGAAGTTGTCTGGTATCGGGCGGGATGTCGGCGAGGACCCAGTGTACCCAGGGCTCGCGGCGCGGATGCTCCGGATCGGGAGCGTCCGGATCGTCGACGATCAGCGCGAGGCTGGCCGCGTCCTCGGGGATGTCCTCGAACACCAGCGGCGGCGAGAGATCGGTGCCGTCCTGCGTGTAGCGCATGGGAATCGCGCCCCCATTCGGAAACGCCGTCGATGTCACTTGCATGATCAGCTCCTCGAAGTAAGGCGGTCGCGCGTGGGCGCGCGGTGTGCGTGAACGGCTCAGAACATTCCGTCCACGTTCGGTGACGACGACGGGATCGCCTGACCGAGATCCCACATCTCGACGATCTTGCCGTCCTTGAAGCGCAGCACGTGCACGAGCGCGAAGCCGATCTCCGTCGGAGAGTGGCGAACGTGGCCGTGGATCGCGACCAGGTTCCCCTCCGCGATCGCGTGGTGGATCGTCAGCTGCTTGTCGGGGTGTTGCTTCGCGTTGTCGTCCATCGCCTCGAGCAGCGAGCTCGCGCCCGCGGCGAAGAACGGGTTGTGGTGCTTGAACGCCCTGTCGACGTACTGCGCGAACGCTTGCCTGACATGGCCCGTCGAGACCAGGTGCATGAAGTCGATCGCGGCGTCCTTGTTCGATCGCTGGACGAGCGTCGACGCCTGCCACTCTGTCTGCGTGCCGAGCATGGTGACCTCCTCAGGGCTCGATGGCCGGTTGCGGAGGTTCGATCTCCGGCGGTGGATGGGGCAACGGATCCGGCTGCGCCGGCGGCGGCACGAACGGCTCGGGGAGCGGCGGCGGCTTCGGCCATTGCTCCGGGAGCTTCGGCGGCGGCGGATCCGTCGGAACATTGATCGCAGAAATTTCCATGCTCTAGGGAGAGCACGTCGCGTGCCGCGGCACGCCCGTTGCTGAACTGGTCGATCATGTTGAAGGACTCGATCCTCGCTCAGGCGATCACCGAACAAGCGATCCCGCTGGTCGGGGCGCACTCCGACTTCGACGCGCTGATCGAGCGGATCGGCGATGCCCGCTTCGTCCTGATCGGCGAGGCGTCGCACGGCACGCACGAGTTCTATCGGATCCGCGCCGAGTTGACGAAGCGGTTGATCGCGGAGCGCGGCTTCTCCGCGGTCGCCGCCGAGGCCGACTGGCCCGACGCGTATCGCGTCAATCGCTACGTGCGCGGCGCCGGTGGCGATGCGGACGCGGAGCAAGCGCTCGAAGACTTCCAGCGGTTCCCGCAATGGATGTGGCGCAACTCCGACGTGCTCGACTTCGTCGGCTGGCTGCGCGCCCGCAACGACGCGCTGCCGGTCGAGCGCCGCATCGGCTTCTACGGCCTGGATCTCTACTCGCTGCACAGCTCGATGCAGCAGGTCGTGAAGTTTCTCGATCGCGCGGATCCTGCGGCCGCCGAGCGCGCTCGCGAACGCTATGCGTGCTTCGAGACCTTCGGCTCGGAGCCGCAACACTACGGGCTCGCCGTCGCCAACGACTACGCCGTGGGATGCGAGGACGAGGTCGTCAAGCAGCTCGTCGACGTGCTCGCGCGGCGTGGCAAGGCGGTGCGCAGCCACGAGCCGGATGCCCAGTTCGAGGCCGAGCAGAATGCCAAGGTGGTGGCGCGCGCCGAGGAGTACTACCGGCAGATGTACTTCGGTCACGTGTCGACGTGGAACCTGCGCGACACGCACATGGCCGACACGCTCGACGCGCTGGCCGGTCATCTCGGGGCGAGCGCCAAGATCGTGGTGTGGGCGCACAACTCGCACGTCGGCGACTCTGCGGCGATGGCTCATCGCTCGGAGCGCGCCGAGATCACCCTCGGCCATCTGTGCCGCCATCGCCATCGCGATGTCGTGCTCGTCGGCTTCACCACCTACGACGGCACGGTGACGGCGGCGTCCGACTGGGATGCCCCGACCGAGCGCAAGGTCGTGCGGCCCGCGCTTGCCGGGAGCTACGAGGCGCTGTTCCATCGCGTCGGCCACGCGCGGTTCCTGCTGATGCTCGGCAACCTCGGCGAAGCGGCGGCGGCGCTGCACGAGCCGCGACTCGAGCGCGCGATCGGCGTCATCTATCGACCGCAGACCGAGCGCTGGAGCCACTACTTCGATGTGCGCTTGACCGATCAGCTCGATGCCGTGATCCACATCGATCGCACCCGCGCCCTCGAGCCGATCGATCGAACCTCGCAGTGGGTACGCGGTGAGGTGCCGGAGACGTTTCCGACCGGGCTGTAGAGGAAATCTCGCAGGCGCGTGGCGTCGTTCGTGCATCACTTCACGCGCGTGCAGCTCTTTCGAGATCGCCGTGATGCAGGGCGTCAGCTGGCGCAGCGCTTCGATCGATTTGCCGCTCGCGACGATGTCGTCGTGCTCGCGCTTCCCCGCGGCGGCGTCCCCGTCGGGTACGAGATCGCGACCCGGATCGCCGCGCCGCTCGACGTGTTGATCGTGCGCAAGCTCGGCGTGCCCGGGCAGGAGGAAGTCGCGATGGGTGCGATCGCCTCGGGCGGGATTCGCGTGGTCGACGATCGCACCGTGCGGATGATGGGGCTCTCGGATGCCGAGCTCGAGCACGTGATCGAAGCCGAGGAGCTCGAGCTGTTGCGGCGCGAGCGCGTGTACCGCCGCGAGGCTACCCGCTCGGTGGCCGGCAAGATCGCGATCCTCGTCGACGACGGCCTGGCGACCGGCTCGACGATGCTGGCCGCGATCGATGCGGTGCGGACGCGCGCGCCGACGCAGGTCATCGTCGCCGTGCCGGTGGCACCACCCGAGGTCTGTCGCACGATCGGCCGGCGCGCCGATTCGATGGTCTGCCTGGTGACGCCGGATCGGATGTACGCGGTCGGCATCTGGTACGAGGACTTCACGCAGACCACCGACGACGAGGTGCGCAGCCTCCTCGACGCGGCGGAGCGCGAACGCACCGCCCGCGCGCAAGCCGAGCACTATCGAGGTGCGCGATGACCACCGTCTCGATCCGCGCGGGCCGGGCGCTGCTCACCGGTGATCTGCTCGTGCCTGCCGGTGCGCGCGGTCTGATCGTGTTCGCCCACGGCAGCGGCTCGAGCAGATCGAGCCCGCGCAATCGCGAGGTCGCGGAAGGCCTGGTCGCAGAAGGCTTCGCGACGCTGCTGTTCGATCTGCTGACGCGCGACGAGGAATTCGCCGAGCGACTGACCAGGCACCTGCGGTTCGACATCCCGCTGCTCGCCGATCGCCTGGTCGAGACCGTGCGCTGGACGGGACAGCACCCCGGCCTCGCGGAGCTACCGATCGGCCTGTTCGGTGCCAGCACCGGCGCCGCGGCAGCACTGATCGCGGCGGCGCGCCTGCGACAGATGCACGGGCCCGAGATCCGCGCGGTGGTGTCGCGTGGTGGCCGGCCGGACCTCGCCGGAAGCGTGATCCGTCAGGTCGCGGCGCCGACGCTCCTGATCGTCGGCGGCGCGGATGTCGAGGTGCTGGCGCTCAACCGCCAGGTGCTCGACAAGCTGACGGCTCCGGCGGCACTGCACGTCGTCCCCGGCGCCGGGCATCTGTTCGAGGAGCCCGACGCGCTCCACGAGGTGACCGCCGTGGCGGCGCAATGGTTCCGCTCGAACCTGATCTCGCCCGCGCAGTACAGCGACGCGCGGCTCTAGATCGGATACGGCTCGAGGTCGGCCCAGTTCGGTCCCGCTTCGAGGCCGACGCGCAGCGGGGCCTCGAGCTGGAACGCGTTGCGCATCGCTTCGGCGCCGATGCGCGCGGCTTCGGGTAGCTCGCTCGTCGGCACCTCGAACAGCACCTCGTCGAGGATCTGGGCGACCGGCAGCGCGGTCAGCCCGGCGTCGCGAAGCGCGCGGTAGGCATCGAGCAGACCGCGACGCGACACGTCGGACACCGAGCCCTCGTGGGTGGCGCGGCGCGCGAGCCGCTCGGCGTACGAGCGATCGTGCGGGTCGAGCGATTCGAGGCCGCCGATCGGCCACCGGCGACCGGCGATCGTGACGATGTAGCCGCGCTCCTTGGCCAGCCGGAACTGCTCGTCCTGGAACGCGCGCACCAGCGAGTAGCGCTCGTCGAACCGCTCGATCAGCGCCTTCGCTTCCTGCGCCGAGACGTTGAGCTGCATCGCGAGTGCGCTCGCACCCTGGCCGGCGAACGTCGCGAAGTTGACGACCTTGCCGAGCTGACGCTCGTCGGCCGTCAGTTGCTCGCGCGGCTTGGCGAGCACGGCCGAGGCGGTGAGCGCGTGGATGTCATCTCGCTGGAGGAGCGGCTCGACGAGCGCTGGATCCTTGGTCAGGTGTGCGAGGACGTGGAGACCGAGCTGGTTGTAGTCGATCGACAGCAGCTGGTGACCGGGGCGTGCGACGAACGCGCGGCGGATCCGCGCCATCTCCGGCGTGCGACCGGGGACGCGGCTGAGATCCGGTGCGGTGTTGACGAGCCGTCCCGAGAACGAGCGGGCAGGGTGGAAGCGCGAGTGCACGGCACCGTCGGTGTCGACGAAGTTGCGCAGCGAGATCAGCCAGCTGTCGCGCAGCCGGCGCAACAGCCGCCAGCGCAGCACCAGCGCGACGATCGGATGCGCGTGCTCGATCCGCTCGAGCGCCTCGATCGACGTGCTCCATCCGGTCTTGGTGTGTGACACCACCGGCAGCTTCAGCTCCTCGAACAGCACGGTGCCGAGCTGCTTGCTCGAGTTGATGTTGAACGAGTGGCCGGCGAGCGCCTCGACCTCCTTCTGCAGCTCGTCCTCGATGGCCGCGAAGTCGACCTCGGCGCGAGCGAGCTCGTCGAGATCGATCGCCAGCCCGCGGATCTCCATCTCGACCAGCAGCGCGGCGAGCTCGTGGTACTCGGCGAACAGCGCGGGCTCGACGCTGGGTGCGAGCTCCTTCCAGACGCCGGCCGACGCATCCGCGTAGAGCGCGGCGAAGTCCGCGGCGCGCTCGATCGGCAGCTGCGCCCACTTCTTGCGACCGCGGCCGACGCCGCGCACGCTGTCCTCGTCGACCAGCGCGCGACCGAGCACCGGCTTGGCGACCACGGCCAGATCGTGCGGCGCCCAGTTGCTCGGATTCGTCAGATGCGAGGCGTGCGCCGAGTCGCCCGCGATGCCCGCGAGCGCGATGCCGAGGTGGCGAACCGCGACGCTCGCCGCCGCGAGATCGTGACCGAGCTTGCCGATCGCCGGATCCTCGAGCCAGCTCTTCATCAGCTGCGGATCGAGGTTCGCGCCGAGGCCGGCGAACGGCACGTAGTGCGCCGACCCGTCATCGCCGCGCAGGGCGATGCCGGCGAGCGCACCGCGCACCGGATCCGGATCCTCGAATAAGGGATGGAGGGTGACGGGCGCCTTCAGCGCCGCGAGTATGTTGGCGAGCTGCTCGGGCTTCTCGATGACGCCGACGGCGACGCTCGCGGCGCCATCGGAGACCAGCAGCTCGACGAAGCGCAACCGATCGTAGAGCGCGTTGAGCTCGGCGGCGACGGGCAGCTGGTAGGCGAGCTCCGCGAGCGGCTTCGGAAGATGGCGCTGTTGATCGAGCGCGCCGCGCGCCAGCTCGCGTGGCACCTCGTCCTTCGCCGCGATCAGCGCCTTGCCGGTGCGACCGCCGATCTTGTCGGCGACCGCCAGCGCCGCCTCGACGCTGCCGTGCGTCTCGAGCAGCGTGGTCGCGCCCTTCGCGCCGATGCCGGCGATGCCGGGCATCTGATCGTCGTCGCCGACGAGCGCGAGCCACTGCGCGACCTTGTCCGGACCGACGCCGAACCGCTTGTAGACCATGTCGGGCGTGTAGCGGGCGTCCTTGTTCGCGTCGTACCACCACACCCGATCGCCGACGAGCTGCGCGTAGCGCTTGTCGATGCCGACGATCACGACGTCATCGCCGGCAGCGAGCGCCGCGCGCGTGTACGACGCGACGACGTGGACCTCATCTTCCGCCGTCACCACCTCGATGCCGAGCGTCGACAGCAGCTCGGGCAACAGCGCCACCTGCGAGGCGAGCAGTGGCGGCCAGTGCTTCGCCGGAGCGCCGGCATCGATCACCGCGACCGCGCGCGCCGGGACCTTGAAGGCGATGCCGCGATGGATGCCGCGCGCCACCGCGAACACGCCGTTGACAGGCTCGCCGGTCTTGGCCTTGCGATCGGTCGGCACCACGAGGAACCCGCGGGCCAACAGATTCGTCGCGGAGACGACCAGCATGCGATCCGACATCGGCGGTCGATCTTCGCGCAACTGCTCGAAATCTGCAGCCCGCCGCGCCGTTATCCCAGCACGCCCCGAATGCGAGCGGGAGGCCGGCCGAATCCATCAGCATGGACGACGCGCGCTGCAACAAGGACCGCCAACACGTCCGCATCGTGCGCCGGCGCGACGGTCTGCGCGAGCTCGAGACGCAACGCCCGCTCGACTCGATGGATGCCGCGTTTGCCGCGATCGCGCAGCTCTCGCTGGCTCGCTAAGAGATGCGATCGAAGTTCCGGAGCTCCCGGTCACGCTGCATGGCCAGCAAACGCGGACCCACTGAGCCTCGCAGCTTCGAGGTTCAAGTCGCGCCCGCCGCGCGGCGCTGTCCTGTGCTGGAGCTCGTTGGAAGCGGTCGGTTGCAGCTCGGGCGATGGGCAGGGCAGCTGCGGAGCCGGACCTGCGTCGCTGTCCTGTGCTCGGGCGCGAGCTCGTTGCGAGCGGTCGGTTGCAGCTCGGGTAATAAGCTCACTAACGCCAACCCAGTCGAACACGAAGACGCACCGTGCCTCGGTCGGGCGCTCTCGCCCTGCGGGTCAGCTTGCGCGAGGATCGCGCCGAGCGCCAAGACCGGCGTGCCTCAGCTCGAGCGCCTTCGAACACGCGCCACGTGCCCGCGCTCGTCACGGCCCTCGCGCGCTGACCCGCGACGGGCGAGAGAGCGCCGCCCTCGGCGACCCCGAGGAGCTTCAAGGTCCAGGTCGCGCGCGCCGCGCTCGGCGCTGTCCTGTGCTCGAGCTCGTTGGAAGCGTTCGGTTGCA
>JAEYYY010000591.1 GCA_023430775.1 Pseudomonadota bacterium | reverse complement strand
CGCGAGGCGCGCGCCACGACATCGGCGAGTGACCGGTCGTCGAGCTGGTTCGCGGTCGCGCTCGCCTGGCGCTTGCCGATCTGGATCGTCACCGACAGGGCTTGCTTCTCGACGTCCGCCGACGAGCTGATCTCGTTGACCGCGAAGCGCGTGTTGCCCTGGCGGTTGCTCGACAGCGACGCGATGCAGTCGGTCCCAGGTGCCCTCGCGAGCTGCAGCACCTTGCCGAGGATCTGGTTCGCTCGATCTCGGGTCAGCATCACGCGCTCCGCCGGTTGGTGTTGAGGATGTTGACCTTCTTGAAGCGCGCCGGCGGACAGCCGTGCGAGACCGCGTTGCTCTGGCCGGGCTCGCCCTTGCCGTCGGCCATGCTGCCGTGGAGCTCCCACGACTTCGGGCCACCGATCATGTCGCAGCCGGCCCAGAACTCGAGCGTGTTCGCCTGGTAGGCGCAGTCGCGCAGCATCCGCGTCTTGCGGCCGTTCTTGATCTCCCAGAACACCTGGCCGCTGAACTGGAAGTTCAGGCGCTGGTGATCGATCGACCACGAGCCGCGTCCGCCGATGTAGACGCCGCTATCGGTGGCCGCGATGATGTCGGCGAGCGAGCGCTCGGACGAGTGCGGCTGCAGCGAGACGTTCGGCATCCGCTGGAACGGGAACGAGCTGAACGCATCGCCGTAACACGAGCCGCGCGAGTGCTTCTCGTTGATCCAGCCAGCCTGTTCGCGCGTGGTCTGGAAGCCGACGAGCACGCCCTTGTCGACGAGGTTCCACCTCTGCGTGCGCACGCCGTCGTCGTCGTACCCACAGGTGGCGAGGCCGCCCGGCGTGGTCTTGTCGGCGTAGAACGTCAGGATCGGCGAGCCGATGCGCAGCTTGCCGAGCTTGTCGGGCGTGGCGTACGACGTGCCGGCGAAGTTCGCCTCGTAGCCGAGCGCGCGATCGAGCTCCGTCGGGTGGCCGATCGATTCGTGGATCGTCAGCCACAGGTTCGAGGGATCGAGGATCAAGTCCTGCTTGCCCTCGCGCACCGACGGCGCCTTGAGCTTGGCGACGGCCTCCTCGGCGATTCGCCGGGCATCGGCGAGCAGCGTCGATTGCTCGACGTACTCCCAGCCGGCCTGGCGCGCCGCGAAGTCGTGCTCGCGGCTCTCGAACTCGCCGAGCTTGTCGTTGACGGCGGTCACCGAGTAGCCGGGCGACAGCCGCACGATCTCCTGCTCGACGTACGTTCCCTCGGTGGTCGCCAGCAGCTTCCACTCGCTGACGGCGGAGTAGTGGCTGGTGACGAACTTGACGCCGGGGACTCGCATGGCCTCGCGATTGATCGCCAGGAGAAGATCCGCCTTGTCCTCGAGCGGGATCTTGAACGGGTCTTTCACCAACGGCGTCTGCCAGACGTCGACGTGCGGAGTCTCCTTCGACAGCGTCACCGGCTTCTTCATCAGCGCCGCGTTGGCCTTCGCGATCGCGACCGCTTGCCTCGCCACGCGCTCGGCCTCGGCGACCACCACGTTCGGCGTCGCCGAGAAGCCCCACGCGCCACCGGCGATCACGCGGACGCCGACGCCGTACTCCTCGCTGCTCGACACGCCCTCGATCCGGTCCTCGCGGGTCGACAGGTTCTCGTGTCGCATCCGCACGATCCGGACGTCGGCGTAGCTGGCGCCGGCCTTGGTGGCGGCGGCGAGCGCGCGCTTGATCAGATCGTCGAGCGCGGGCTCGGTCATCAGGCCGCGGGCAGAGATGCTGCGCGGCGTGGCCAGCAGCGCGAGCGTGCCGGCGGAGGCTCCGAGCAGGAATCCTCGTCGAGAGATCGACATGCCGGGGACACTACATCAGACCCGAGGTATACGATGCCCCGGAATGGACGAGCTGCTCGATGCCATCGTGTCCGAAGAGCTGGACCCGATCTACGTGCTGGCCTCGGAGCACCCGATCCTGATCGAGCGCGTGGTGTCGGCGATCCGCGAGGTCTCCGTACCGCCGGCGGCGCGCGGCTTCAACTACGACGTCGTCGAAGGCAAGCCCACCGCGCAGCGCATCATCGCGCTCGCGCAGACGCTGCCGATGATGGCCAAGATGCGGATGGTCTACATCCGCGACCTGGCGGGGATGGCGGCCGATGAAGCCGAGCCGCTGCTCGAGTATCTCGCCAAGCCGAACCCGTCCACGGTGATCGTCGCGGTCACCAGCAAGCTCGACAAGCGGCTGAAGCTGTACTCGAACCTCGCAAAGAAGAAGTTCTTGCACGTCCTCGAGGCGCCGCGCGCCCACGCGCTTCCCGGCTGGGTCAAGGCCGAGGCGAAGCACAAGAAGGTCGCGTTCGAGCCCGCGGCGATCACCCGCCTGATCGATGCCGTCGGCGGTGATCTGTCGCGGCTGACGCTCGCCGTCGGGCAGCTCGGCCTCTACGCGGGAGACAGGCCCGTGACGTCGGACGATGTCGACGAGCTGATCGCCGATACCCGCGAGCGCTCGGTGTTCGAGCTGACGGACGCGATCGGATCCGCGGATCGCGCGCGCGCGATCGCCGCGGTGTCCTCGCTGTGCGATCAGCGCGAGAGCGCGGTCGGCGTGGTGGTGATGCTGGCGCGCCACGTTCGCCAGATGGCGCTGGTCCATTCGCTCAAGGCGCAGGGCGTGTCGCGTGGCGAGTGGGCACCCAAGCTCGGCGTGCCGCCGTTCATCGTCGACAAGATCGCCGGCCAGGCGAGGGCGTACTCGCCGTCGGCGCTCGCCGCGGCCACCCAGAAGCTGGCGATGGCCGATCGCGCGCTCAAGGGCGACATCACCTTGATCGACACGCTGTTCACCGGGCCGCAGATCAAGGCCCTCGGCCGCGAGCTCGGCGCGCGCGTGATCCTCGAGCACGTCGTGCGCGAGATCGTCCAGCTCGCGAGCTGATCTGCGAACCTGCCGCCTCCTCGCGCGTCGGACGCCGGCCCAACCTCGCGCTCGCACCCGGCTCGGCGCGGCCGCGCGCGCGGTTCGTGCGCGACGCGACCGGCAACGTCTGGCTGGCTCACACCGGCACGCGAGGATCACGCACACCGCGAGTGCGTATCGCGATGCGCTCGCCGCGGGCTTGCAATGAACCCCGTGGAAAGCGCGACCTTCACTTCTTGACGTCGACGGTGGTCTTGTCGTCGAGACCGGAGATCGGCGGCGACGCGCTCGGCCGCGCGGGCGGGCGAACGGGCAGGGTGATCGCGGGCTGCGTCTCCTCGCCCGAGATCCCCATGTCCTCGAACGGGCGCCGGTAGTCATCGGGCAGCCGCGCGAACTGTTGCGCGAGCGTGGCGCGCGGCACGAACAGCTCCTCGCGCCGGCCATCGCCGATGTCGCGCTTGAGCACGAGCTCGCCCGACGCGCGGCTGCGCTCGCGGATCGAGCGCGCCAGCGGCGTCAGTTGCTGGAGGATCTCGAGCGGCACGATGCGCGGCTCGTCGAGCTCGGCGAGCGTCTTGCCACCGAGCGTGAGATCGACGAGCGACCGCTTGTTGATCAGATCCTTGAGCGCAGCGTTGGCGCGCTCGCACAGCTGCTTGACCGGCGGCGTGTCCTCGTTGTCGAGCGGGTTCGGCTCGCCCTCGGCATCGCCCGCGGGCGTGATCGAGGTCCAGGTGGCGCCGTCGTCGAAGATCGCGAACCGCAGCCCGGCCGCGATCTTGTTCGCGCTCTCGCGCAGCGTGATCACCTGCTCGCGCACCGATCTCTCGTAGGCGACGACGACGTAGTTGCCGAGGTCGATCGGCGCCGGCTTGGCCTTGCCGAACACGCCCTTCTTCATCATGTGAACGACGACGCCGCTCGACAGCGAATCGACCTTGATCGGCTGGCGATACGGATCCGGGAGCAGCGTGAACATCGCGCTGATGCGACCGGCGGTGGCGACCGCGTCGGCGCTCGGCTCCTTGCCGCGGACGTCCCACGACATGATCCACTGCGCATTGGGGAGCTGGTGCTCGTCGAAGAACGGCTTGAGCGCCTTGACCACCTGATCCGCGATCACCTTCGGCGCGGCCTGCGCCTCGAGCTGCTGGACGCGCGTCTCGATGCTGCGCTTGGCCTCGACGATCGCGGCCTTGGCCGCCGCCGCGATCTTCTGGGCGACCGTTCCGGTGACGCCGGTCGGCTTCTTGTCGGGCGGCACGTGCGGCGACAGCGTGCTGGTCAGCGACCGCTCGAGGTCCTCGAGCTTGCCGTTCTCGCGCTCGCCTTCCTTGCGCGCTTCCTTCGCGCGCACCCGGCGGTCATCGAGCTCCGCGACCGGGTCGAACGCGTTGGTGCAGGTCTCGACCGCTGCGGTCAGCGTCTCGATGAAGTTCTCTTCGAGCGGAAAAGGCGTCCCGTCCCCGTAGCGGTACATGGCCGCGATCATAGCACTCCCGTCGGGAAGGCCCGGCATCGCCACCGGCGCTTCGATAAGTGAGGCACTGCCGCTCGGGTCAGTAGTTACCGAGCAGACCGATCTGCAACACGATGGCGTCGATCAGACTGCCGCCGTTGATGAACTGCTTATCGATGCCGCCGCCATTGCCGGCGTCGGCCGGCAGATGATCGAGGAGCAGCATCTCGCCCTTGGCGAGCAGCTGGAGCTTGTCGAACAGGCCCCATACCGGCTTGTCCTCGCCGATCGTGATCACGGTCAGCTTGCCGCCGAGGTTGACGTTGCGCAGCGGCGCGAGCTCGCGGTCGCCGGTGAAGTACTCGCCGGCGGTCGATTCGGTCTCGTAGAAGAACGCGTCCTTGAAGAAGGTCGCCGCCGATTGCTGGTAGACGCGCGCGTGGATCTTGAGCAGCAGTGCGCGGCCGAGATACTGCGAGTAGCCGAGCTCGACGTTGCCGCCGATCACGCCCCAGGTGTCGTCGTAGAACCGAGCGTCGAAGTGAGCCGCGGCCTTGAGCTTCGGCAGGTAGCGGTTGAGCCGACCGGTCAGCGACCACCGCGCGCGGGTGTCGGGCACGTGCTCCTGCGGCGAGTTCGGCCCGATCTTGACGCGGCGATACGGGTTGCTCTGGAAGCCCTCGGCGACCTGGCCGTAGAGCGCGAACTGCGCGTTCATCGTCGGCGACAGGTTCTGCGTGATCGTCAGCGAGGCGGTGTCGATCGACAGGTCCTCCCAGCGCGTCATCCCCGGCGTGTCCTTGCCGGAGATCACCGCGGACTTGTTGCACGGGTCATCGGAGATCAGCGCGCGCGACTCGAGGGGAGTCGCCATGCCGTTGTCCTTGTTGCACACCTGATCGGCGCCGTGCGAGTACGCGAGACCGACGGTGGTGTTGCGACCGGGCAGGTCGATCGAGGCGGAGGCGGCGAGCTGGCGCGTCAGATAATCGCGCTCGGTGCCGAACGTGCCCGAGAACACGATGCGCGAGCGCTTGCCCTGGAAGCCGAGCGACAGCGTGCCTTCGTTTCGGAAGTCGGAGAACTTGGTCGCGGTCGACACCGCGTCGACCTGATAGATCGTCGCCGTCGCGCCCGACACCGCATCCGCGGCGTACGCGACATCGAGCGTGACGAAGCGGCCGAGGTCGAAGCCGAACGACGCCTGCGGATGAATGACGACGAGGCCGCCTTTGCTGCCGTCGCGCTTCTCGACGAACATCGACGTCGAGACCTCGCTGCGATCCTCGGCTGCCGCGAGCGAGCTCGACAGCAGCAGGAGCAGCGCTGCTAGTTGCAGCCGCATCCGCCTCCACCTGCGCCCTTGCCGCCGGCCGCGCCTTCGCGGTTGGTGCGGACGTGCTCGTTGGCGCTCGCCTCGTGCGGATCGTCGTCGAAGATCATGATCTGATCGGCGAGGAACTGCTTCTCGGCGGCGCGCACCGCCTGCCGGCCGCACGCGGTGGCAGCGACGGCGGAGAGCATGACGAGCACCTGGAGGAGAAGTCGAAGCCTGCGCATAGGTCTCCTAGAAAAAGATCGCCAGTCCGCCGGAGTACTCCTGGCCATTGTTCGACTTGTTCTCGTCGAACAGCGTCCAGTTGCGCGCGTCGAGGCGCAGGGTGATCTGCTTCTTGAACGTGATCTCGAGCCCGCCGCCGGCGGCGAGCGCCATCAGCGTCTCTTCCTCGTCGATGAAGTTGTCGGCCTTCGGGCGGATACGCGCGGCGCCGAGGCCGATGTTCGCGTACGGGCCGATCACCGCGCCGGGTGCGAGCCGCAGCACGAACCCCATGCCGCCGAGGAAGATGTCCTTCTCGCTGCGCGGCGACAGGCCGCCGAACGCTTCGAGCGCCCAGTAAGGATCGATCAACCACGACGGGCGCAGCAGGAACACACCCTCGCGATCGAGGAGCCCTGCCGAGAACGACAGCCCGACATCCGCATACGGCGAGGGCGACGGTCCGAGGATCGCCTTCCTGATCGCGCGACCCATGCGGCGAAACGTGCCCATCTCGGGCTCCTCGCCGACCTCGAACGGGAACACCGCATCGCCGAGGATCCAGCCACTGGTGCCGTCGTCGAGCTCGACCTTGAACCAGTAATCGCGGGTGCCGCGCTCGAGCACCGTGAAGACCTGGCCGCGCTCGGCGACGTAGACCTCGCGATAGCTCGGACCAGGGCCGGAGTGGACCGGCGTCTTCTGGGCGATCACGCGCAGGAACGCGTCCGCCTCCGCGGTTTGGGTCGCGAAGGCGAGGGCGAGGGCGGTGACGAGAGGGCGCACTAGAACCAATCGAGGAAGATCTGAACCTGCTGGTCGGACATGCTCTGGTAGATGTTGCCGCCGCCGTGCGTCTCGACGCCCGCGAGCGGCTTGGTCAGGAACTGACTCATCTCCGGCGTGCCGCAGTTCAGGAACACCTGGGTCTGGCGGTAATTGAAGGCGTCGTCCTGCGGGTTGGTCTTGTAGTTGAGCGCGTTGCCGCCGGCCTCGTTGTGGCAGCCGCCGTTCTTCGTGCAGGCGTTGGCGTCGCCGGGCCGCACGAAGTTCGGATAGATCTCCGCGGTGAAGTAATCGAGCCCACCGGCGGGATTACACAGGTTGATGTCCGTCGGCGTATCGCCGAGATCGACGGTCGGGCAGCCGGCCAGCGCGAGGGCCAGGCCGCCCCCCACCAGGACGCGGCGGAACAGCGGGTTTCCCATCCCAGCTCGTACGGTACACCCGTTTCGAGGTCGGTCGCCACGCCGGCAGGCCAACTACCCCGCCCACGACACGGTCAACGTCGCGAGGTCCCGTCGCGCGCTTGCGACCGATCACACCGGGCGGGTACCCTTCCCCGCAGTGTCGACAGGAGCGGAGCGTCCCCCGCCGGGTAACCGTGCCGCGCAGGGTGATCCTCCCGATGCCCCGGCGACGCCACCGAAGCGACCGCCTCCGATCCCGGCGACCACGCAGGTCGGCCCACCGCCGGTGCCGACCTCTCCGGCGACACCCGCACGCGGCACGCCGGTCGGTGCACCGCCACCGCCGCCGCGTCCCCCGCAGCATCCGGTGCGGCCCATTGGTGCGCCACAAGGGATCCCGCGCAACCCCAGCAACGTCGCGACCACGCCGGCCGCGGTGGTGCCGGCACCCACGCGCAGCGGATCGCCGACCTCGCAACCGCTGCGTCCGGAAGCGTCGTCTCCGGCGCTGCCGCGCTTGCCCACGCAGCCGAGCGTTCACGATCTGCCGACGTCGCCGACCGGGCAGCCGATCGCGAGATCCCACACGCCGACCGGTAATCCGGTGTCGCCAAACGTCCAGCCGCGGTCGCCGACGCCGACCGGCAACCCGATCTCGCCGCACGTCCAGCCGCGGTCGCCGACGCCGACCGGCAATCCGATCTCGCCACACGTCCAGCCGCGGTCGCCGACGCCGACCGGCAATCCCGTCACCCAGCCGCCGTCGCCGACGCCGGTCACCGCGCCGCGCACGCCGACGTCACCGACCGGCAATCCGATCACCGCGCCACGCACGCCGACGTCGCCGACGGGCCATCCGCTGTCCGCCACCGCCGAGCCGAAGCTGACGACATCTCCAACCGCTTCGCCGCCTGGCCAGGCCGGGTTGCCCGCGGTGACACCGCCACGCCGCAACCCGACGCAACCGCCGCCGGGGATCCCCGAACGCCATCGCAGCCTGGTCCGGATCGATACCGAGCCCGAGCCGGTGCGCGTGGTGCGGAGCCCGCTCGTCGGGCGCGAGGACAAGCTCGCCCAGCTGTCGGAGATCGTGACGCGCGCGATCGATTTCCAGGCGCCGCAGCTGGTCACCGTCGTCGGCAACCAGGGCACCGGCAAGACGCGCCTGATCAACGAGCTGATCTCGCGGCTGGCCGCGAACCCCGATCGGTCGCGGCTCCGCGTGTTCCACGGCTCGGCGGAGCGCGACTCGCTCGGCAAGCCGGTGCCGCTCGCGGCGATCAAGTCGCTGCTGCGCGATCGCTTCGAGCTGCCGCCGATCCCCGACGAGATCGCCGGGATGCGATTCGCGCACGAGCTCAAGAGCGTCATCGGCTCGGACCAGGTGTCGGAGATCCTGTTCCTGCTCGGCGCGTATGTCGGGCTCGAGTTTCCGGCCACGCCGTTCGTCAAGGCGATCACCGAGAACGCGCGACTGCTCGACGAGGTCCAGCGCACGGCACTGCGCCGCTTCATCGAGCTCGATGCCGCGCACGATCCGATCGTGATCGTGCTCGACGACATGCAGTGGGCGGACCCCGACACGCTGAAGCTGATCGCCGAGCTCGCGAACGGCCTCATGGGATCGCCGGTGGTGCTGCTCACCGCGGCGCGGCCCGACATGCTCGTCCACGCCGGTAACTGGGGCGAGGGCGACGCCGATCACGAGCGCATCGATATCCGCAACCTCGAGCACGAGGATGCCGAGGAGATGTTCCGGAACCTGCTCTCGCGTGTCGGCAAGCTGTCCGACGACACGATCCAGAACGCGGTCGAGATGACCGGCGGCAACCCGGCGTTCCTCGAGCAGCTGGTGCGGCTGTATCTCGACAACGGCACGATCGACGCGCGCGGCACGATCTGGACGCTCGATCCCGACAAGGCCGCCGACACCGAGCTGCCGATCTCGATCGAGGAAGCGATCGAGGCGCGCATCGCCGCGCTCGAGAACGACGAGCGCGAGATGCTCGAGAAGGCCGCGGTGTTCGGCTCGACGTTCTGGGTGTCCGCGGTGATCGCGATGACCCGGCTCGATTCGCCGCCGCCCGAGAGCTCGCCGGCGCCGCGCGATCTCGAGTGGGGCGTGGGCGAGGACGTCCGCCGCCGGATCAGCGATCTGATCTCGATCCTGGCCGATCAGGACTACCTGCTGCCGCTCGAGGCCGACGACTCCTCGATCCCCGGCGAGCAAGAGGTCGTGTTCAAGCACAACCTCGAGCGCGATCTGATCCTGCGCTCGACCGAGAGCGGTCGCCTCGCTCGCTACTACCTCGCCGCCGCGCAGTGGCTCGAAGCCAAGACCGTGCAGCGCAGCGACGAGCAGCTCGAGTTCCTCGCCAACCTCTACGAGAAGGGCGGCGATCAGCGGCGCGCGGCGCGGTGCTACCTGCAAGGCGGCGATCGCGCGCGAGCTCGCTACGCACCCGACGAGGCGCGCGTGCTGTACGCGAAGGGGCTGTCGATGATCGGCGACCGCGATGCCCCGGCGCGGATGGATGCGCTCCACAACCTCGGCGACGTCCTCGAGCAGGTCGGGCGCACCGACGAAGCGCAGGCCCACTTCATCGAGATGCTCGGGCTCGCCTGGCGCTACGACAACCTCGCCAAGGCGGGCGCCGCGTACAGCCGTCTCGCGCGCGGGTTTCGCCGGCTCGGCAGGTACGACGTCGCGATGGAGCATCTGCGTCGCGCGTACGAGCTGTTCGAGCGCTCGCGCGACGATCGCGGCATCGCCTCGACGCTCGACGACATGGGACGCGTCAACTGGCTGCGCGGTGGCTTCGGCCAGGCGCTCGACTACCATCGCCAGGCACTGACGATCCGGCGCGCGCTGGGTGACCGGCGATCGATCGCGCTGTCGCTCGCCAACATCGGTCGCGTCCATCACGACAGCGGCAACTTCAAGGCCGCGATCTCGCAGTTCCGCGAGGCGCTCGATCTGCGGCGCGACATCAGCGATCTCGTCGGCGTCGTCCAGTCGCTGTGCGATCTCGGGGGCGTCCACTCCGAGGACGGCAACCACGAGGCGGCGCTCGAGCTGCTCGCCGAGGCGCGTCAGATCGCCGGCCAGGTCGGCGACAAGCTCGCGCTCGCCGACGTGCTGTCGCGCACCGGCGAGGTCAAGAGCGCGATCGGGCAGGGGGCCGAAGCGGTCAAGGATCTCGACGAGGCGAAGGCGATCGCATCGAGCCTCGGTGATCGCGTCGCGCTCGCCGTCACCCACCAGCGCCTCGCGCAGGTCCAGCTCGCGCTCGGCAACCTCGAGGCAGCCGATGTCGAGGCGCACGCCGCGGTCGCCGTCTCGGAGGCCGTCGGCTTGCGCGTGCACATCGGCTGCGGCTATCGCGTCAAGGCCGAGGTCGCGGCCGGGCTCGGCCACGCACACCAGGCCGAGGACGACTTCCGACGCGCCATCGACATCCTCGCCGCCGTCAAGCACGAGGTCGAGCTCGCGCGCGCGTACAACGGCCTCGCCGCCGTCAAGGAGCGCAACGGCAACGTCGCCGAGGCGCAGAAGCTGCGCGGCCGCGCGGTCGACATCTTCACCCGGCTGCGCGGCGCCGCCGCGACGGAGTAGCGTGATCGATCGAACCGAGGCACTCGAGCGGCTGCGCGCCGCCGTGCCGGCGAACGTCCGCGAGGTCTGCGAGCGGCTCGCCAGCGCCGGTCACCAGAGCGTCGCCGTCGGCGGCGCGGTCCGCGATGCCATCCTCGGTCGCGACCCCGGTGACTGGGACGTCGCCACCGCCGCGACGCCGGATCAGGTGATGGCGCTGTTCAAGCGCGTCATCCCGACCGGCATCCAGCACGGCACGGTGACGATCGTGACCGGCAAGGGCGTCGAGTCCCACGTCGAGGTCACCACCTTCCGCGGCGAGGGCGCCTACACCGATGCGCGGCGCCCCGATCACGTGCGGTTCGGCGTGCCCCTCGTCGAGGATCTCGCGCGCCGCGACCTCCGCGTCAACGCGATGGCCTACGACCCGGCGAAGCACGAGCTGATCGATCCGTACGAGGGCCTGAAGGATCTCGAAGACGGCTTGCTCCGCGCGGTCGGCCCGACCGGAAACATCTTCGAGGATGCAGTGGGCCGCTTCACCGAGGATGGCCTGCGCGTGATGCGCGCCGTGCGCTTCGCCGCGAAGCTCGAGCTCCCGCTCGACGCCGACACCGAGCGCGGCATCACGCCGGCGCTGCCGTCGCTCGCGAAGGTCTCTCGCGAGCGCGTCTCCGACGAGCTGCGCAAGATCCTCGCCTGCTCGCGGCCGTCGCTCGCGCTGGTACCGGCGTGGCGCTCGGGGATCATCGGCTCGATCCTGCCGGCGCTCTCGGACATCGACGTCGAGCGCTGGGCGTCGCGGGTCGACCAGGTGCCGCCGGATGCTCGGCTCGGTGCGCTGGTCGGCGATCTGGGCAAGCTCGAGGC
>JAEYYY010000556.1 GCA_023430775.1 Pseudomonadota bacterium | reverse complement strand
TGCCAACGTTCGCTGCGACCGCGCGGGACCTCGCCGCCGGCGCCCACCGGGTTGGCTTCGCCACCGTTCGCGACCTCGTGCTCGAGGGGGAAGCCGAGGTCTTCGACCTCACCGAGCCGACGACCAGCCACTTCTTCGCGAACGGCTTGCTCGTGCACAACTGTGGCGAACAACCCTTGTTGCCCTTCGAGAGCTGCACGCTCGGCAGCATCGACGTGGGCAAGTTCGTCACCAACCGGATGCTCGACTGGGAGCGGCTGCGCAAGACGATCCACGACGCCGTGCGCTTCCTCGACGACGTGATCGACGCCAACCGCTACCCGCTCCCCGAGATCGAGAAGGCCACCAAGGCGACGCGCAAGATCGGGCTCGGCATCATGGGCTGGGCTGACGCGCTCGCCGCGATGGGGCGAGCCTACGACTCCGAGGAGGCGATCGCGCTCGCCGATCGGCTCGCCAGCTTCCTCGAGGACGAGAGCCTGGCCGCTTCGCGCGCGCTGGCCGAGAAGCGTGGCCCGTTCCCGACCTGGGCCGGCAGCCGATGGGAGGAGGCCGGGCAGCGTCCCCTCCGCAATGCGACGACGACCACGATCGCTCCCACCGGGACGATCAGCATCATCGCCGGCTCGAGCAGCGGCATCGAGCCGCTCTACGCCCTCGCGTATCGACGGAATGTCCTCGACGGTGCAGAGCTCACCGAGGTGAACCCGGCCTTCAAGGCGCTCGCCGAGGAGCGCGGGTTCGCGAGCAGCGCGCTGTTCGAGGGCATCGCCGAGCACGGTGGCGTTCGCGGGCGCAGCGACGTTCCCGCCGATGTCCAGAAGGCGTTCCCGACCGCGCACGAGATCGAGGTCGCCGTTCACGTCCGCATGCAGGCCGTGTTTCAGCGCCGCGTGCATGCGGCGGTCAGCAAGACCATCAACCTCCCGAAGACCGCCACGCCGGCGGATGTCAAAGCTGCGTACCAGCTCGCGTACGAGCTTGGTTGCAAGGGAATCACCGTCTATCGCGACTCCAGCCGCGAGGGACAGGTGCTGGTCACAGGCGCGAGGCAGGCGATCATCGCTGCCTCGCCCACGTGTCCCGAGTGTGGATCGATGTTGATCGTCCAGAGCGCGTGTCGGCTGTGCCGGCACTGCGGCTGGTCGGCTTGTGGCTGAGGAGAGGGTTAGGGGAGGCGAAGCAACTGCGGGCATAAGTGCCGCGGGCTGCAGCAAGGTCGATGCCGTCGATCCGCGCGCGCGATTTCACTCGCTTGCGTCGCGAATTGTCCGCCGGTCGGACGAGGCGTCCGCGGGCCGGCCGGACACGGACAACCGACATGATGTCGCCGGCGATCGTGGACGCGATGAGACGATGATCGCACGAAGCCTTTGCGTGCTCGCGGACCTCGCGAACTCGCATCGCGCGTTCGTCGACGGTGATCGACCTGGCGTGGTCGCGCGCTACGGCTCGTCGCTGGCGCCAGCGCGATCGACACGTGCGGCGAAGCAGCCGGGCTTCGCGAAGTGCAGGTGAACGTACGCCGCATCGGCGAGCAGCCGTTCGAGCACCGGCTCGAGCTCGCCTCCGGCGACGACGTCCGCACCAGCGAGCATGCCTTCGCGATCGAACGCGCGGACCGACAGCAATCTCGTGCGCAGCATCGCTGGCACCTCGCCGACCGCCGGTGTCGCTCGCGTCGCGCCGGCGCGCACGTAGATCGCGTGGGAGGCGCGAAACGGCGACGCGACCGCGTGATGCTCGAAGTGCGTCAGGATCACGGTCTCGCCGACCGCCGCATCCTGCAGCGACACCCGGCATGGGAATCCGGGCGACTCGTCGACGATGCGCCGCACCGCACCGCGCGCGGCGAGCTCTGCATCCGAGAGCGCGAACAGCGAGGCGAATGGCTCGCCGGGGAGTGCCGAGATCTGGAACGCCATGACGAGAGATCTAGCGGATCGGTCGCGTTCGGCTGGCCGGTTCCGGACCTGGCAGCAAGTTCGGCGAGTAACGTGATCGCATGACACTGACAACGCGCTGCCGGGCGAGCTTCGCGAGACGGGGTTGAGAATGCGAGCGCTGCGCGTCGGTGAGCATCGAACGAGTCTCGTCGACATGCCTGTCCCGTCCGCGGATGGCGAAGCGCTCGTGCGCGTCACGCTGTCCGGCATCTGCAACACCGACCTCGAGCTCGCGCGCGGCTACATGGGGTTTCGCGGCACGCTCGGGCACGAGCTCGTCGGTGTGGTCGAGCAGGGCAGCGATCTGCCGAAGGGCACCCGCGTGGTCTGCGAGATCAACGCCGGCTGCGGGACCTGCGCGCTCTGTCTGACCGGCGATTCACGCCACTGTCCGACGCGCACGGTGATGGGCATCGTCGGTCGCGACGGCGCCCATGCGGATTACCTCCGGATGCCGGCGCGCAACCTGATCGCGGTGCCGGACCACATCAGTGATCGCCAGGCGGTGTTCGTCGAGCCACTCGCCGCCGCCCTCGGGATCGTCGAGCGCTGTCCGATCGAGGGTCGCGTGGCGATCATCGGCGACGGCAAGCTCGGCCTGTTGATCGCGATGGCGCTCGCCGATCGCCGGCCGCTGCTGGTCGGCAAGCACCCCGAGAAGATGGCGCTCGCACCGGTCGAGGGGATCACTCCGGACGAGGCCCGGCGGCGCGGCAAGCACGACGTGGTGATCGAGGCGTCCGGGAGTGCGGACGGCTTCACGCTCGCACTCGATCTGCTGCGGCCGCAGGGATCGCTCGTGCTCAAGTCGACGTTCGCGGGATCGACCCCGATCGATGCCGCACGGATCGTGGTCGACGAGATCCAGGGTGATCGGATCGCGCTGCGGCAGGTTCACTCCCGCGCTCGAACGGTTGCCGCACGTGAACGTCGATCGACTGATCAGCGATCAGCGCTCGATCGATCACGCGGAGCAGGCGATGCGCGATGCCGCGAAGCAGGGCGTGTTGAAGGTCCTGCTCTCGCGGTGACGTCAGATTTTTCGCAAAGCGCGGCCACGATCATCGATCGATGACCACACTTCCAAACACTCCCGAACGTATGTTCGCTAACGCGCCATACAGCGGGAGAACGTGGCGCCTTAACGACGGCGACGGCGACGCGCGGGGCGCGGGGCGACAGCAGCGGCTTCGAGCTCCTCGAGGTGCTCGAGCATGCTGATCATCGTGTTGCGAGTGGCCGCGTGCGGCTCGTTGGTGATCGCGCGGCCGAGGGAGATGCGCAGCTCGGCGCGGAGCTCCGACTCGATCAGGCGATACGTGCGGAGCGCTTCCTCGTGGTCGTAGTGGCCGAGGTCGGCTTCGCAACCGGTGGCCGCAATCCAGACCGCGGCAAGCGCGGCGGCACGGCGACCCGGCTGGGACGCTGCGAACTCCTTCACCGAAGAGCGGAGACGCTGGCGAACGAGCGGGATGGGCGGCAGGGCCACCAGGCCGTCGTTATCGTCCTCGAGCCGACGGAGGACAGGGCGTGTCATTGACTTGTCGGTTTCCATGGCTTTTTTGTCCTGGTTCACAGCAAGAACCGTGTTTTTCCCCCAACAAGGTCGTGCTGCGATGGACCGCGACCTTGCCTGATCACTTTTTGAAAAGCGATGAAATTCCGCGCGAAACCTTACGATTTGTTCAACGTCACCCACCGTTAACCCGAACCCGCCTCAATCGGGAGGCGAGGTAGGTTCAACAGTCCCCAACAACAGATGCGGGAGCGTATCAGGTGCTCTTCACCGGTGCACTGTTTTCTTCAGGGGCGGCGTCGACTCGTCGACGGAGAAAGTCTCTGATCGTGAAGTCGACCAGGTTCGGGCGCTCGATCGGCGCGGTGTGAGAGGCGTTGGGGATCTCGAGCAGCTCGGCCCCTGGGATCGCCTCCGCCATCGCCCGGCTCCGATCGGGTGGAGTGAAGCCGTCTCGCCCACCGGCGACCACCAGCACGGGCGCCGTGATGGTGGGGAGCAGGTCATCCGCGCTGTGCTGGCCAGCCGCCGACAGCATCGCGATGAACAGGCGCGAGTCGATGCGCGCCATGCCTTCGAGGTAGGGCATGAAGTCCGCTGGCTCGACCAGCTCGCGCCGGATCTCGAGGCGGCTCGCCACCTCGTAGGCTAGCCGGGTGGGCAGCACCATCCGGGTCACGCGATTGATGACGCCGGGGACGCGATGGATCCAGCGCTGGATCGTCGGCAGCAGCTCCTCGAGCGCGGCCGAGCCCCGGAACGTCTTCAGCGGATGCGACGGCGCCCCGCAGACGAGCACCAGCCCGGCGACCCGATCGACGTGACGGCGATAGGTCTCGAGCGCGACCTGGACCCCCATCGAGTGGCCGATCAACACCGCTCGATCGACGAGGGCATCGTCGAGGACGCACGCGACATCGTCGGCGAGATCCTCGATGCCGACGCGCTGCGGGTCCTTCGGCGGCGCCGTGCGGCCGTGACCTCGATAATGAGGATGGAGCCCGAAGCGACCTTCGAGCTCCGTCTTCAGGTACCGCCAGACATAGCCGTCGCACCCGATCCCGTCACAAAGGAGGACCGGCGTACGCACGCCCCGCTCTCCCCACGATTCGTAGAAGAGCGGGCTGCCATCACTGGGAGCGACGGCATATCCCCACGCCGTCTGCATTTCTGTCGATCAACCGAAGCCGAAGAGGACGCGAACCGAAGAACGGTTACGCGATTTCCTTCTCGTCTTCTTCGCCGGGAAACTCGTTCACCGACGGGTACTTCATGATTTCCTTGCGGGCGATCTTCCAGGCCTTCTGGACGATCCAGGACAGCGACCGGTCCTGCCGGGTGGCTTCATCCTGGATTTCCTTCAGCATGTCTTCAGGAAAGTAGAGTGACTGCTTGCGCTTATCGGAGCCGGCCATCGCGAGTAGTTTCGAGGTTTGACCTACACGGTGTCAAGGCATCCGCCGGAGTAAGAGTCGAGCAGAGCTGGTTGGAGGGGTTGTCACCACACACCTGGATCACTATCCTCTGGCGCTTCATTTTTTCCGAAGCAGCGCCCGCACCCGATTCTAGGGGGACACGTGAGCACGACCGCAGCGACGCAATCGAAGGCCCTGACCAAGAAAGAGCTGAAGAAGTTTCAAGAGCAGCTCCAAGACAAGAAGAAGTCGGTCCTCGAGCGAGCGCGTCAGATGCTGTCCGAAGGCATGACGCTCGACACCAACGATCTCCCCGACGAGATGGACCTCGCCTCGAGCGAGTACATCCAGTCGTTCGAGTTCCGTCTGCGCGGTCGCGAGAAGAGCTTGCTCTCGAAGCTCGATCTCGCGCTCAAGAAGATCGACGACGGCACGTTCGGCATCTGCGAGATCTGCGAGGAGCCGATCGGCAAGAAGCGCCTCGAAGCGCGTCCGGAAACCTCGCTCTGCATCAAGTGCAAGGAAGACCAGGAGCGCGAAGAGCGCACCATGGGCTGATTCGCGTTACCGTCTCCGAATGGGAGACGATCCCGATCGCAGGAAGTTCCTGAAGGTCGCGACCTGCGCGCTGGGCGGTGGAGCTGGGTTGGTCATCGCAGCGCCGGTCGTTCGCCTGGTGCTCGATCCCGCCGGCAAGACCACGGTCACCTCGCCGAAGGACCCGATCGATTGCGGCGATGCCAAGCGCTTCGAGATCGGTGCGCCGCCGGCGCGTGTCGAGATCGTCGCGCCGGTCGTCCAGGACGCGTGGACCGCGGCGCGCAACGTGGTGCTCGGCGCCGCGTGGGTGCGCCGCCTCGACGCCACCAAGCTCGAGGCGCGCAGCGCCGTGTGTCCGCACCTCGGCTGCGCGGTCGGCTGGGATGACGGCGCGAAGCACTATCTCTTCCCGTGCCACGACTCGCGGTTTGGCGTCGACGGCGCGAAGCTGTCCGGCCCGTCGGAGCGCGGTCTCGACACGCTGCCGGTCGAGGTCGTCGACGGCCGCCTCAAGGTGACCTGGGTGCTCTACAAGCTCGGTCAGACGGAAGTCGAGCCGGCGTGAAGATCGCGGCGTTCCTCAAGGAGCGAGCGGCGATCGGCGATGGCAAGTCGCCGATGCTCGAAGGCGGCGCGTCGTTCGCGTACGTGTTCGGCAAGGTCCTCGTCTTCCTGTTCATCGTCGAGGGGCTGACCGGCGCGGCGCTGTCGGCGTTCTACTCGCCGTCGACCACGGATGCCTGGGCCTCGGTCGCCTACATCCAGGATCAATCGGCGCTCGGCTGGCTGGTTCGCGGCGTACACCATCACGGCGGTGCGGCGATCGTGATCGTCGCCGGGCTTCACCTCGTGCAGACCGCGATCGCCGGTGCCTACAAGAAGCCGCGCGAGCTGGTGTGGTGGCTCGGTGTCGTGCTGCTGCTGCTCACGCTCGCGTGGGCCGTCACCGGCTACGTGCTGCGCTGGGATCAGGAAGGCTACTGGGCCAATCGCGTCGAGGTCGGCATCGCCGCGGGCACGCCGGTGGTCGGCGGCACGATCAAGGACCTCGCGCTCGGCGGCAACGACTACGGCAACCTGACGCTGACGCGGTTCTACACGCTGCACGTCGTCGTGCTGCCGGCGATCGTCCTGCTCCTCGTCGTCTCCCACATCTGGCTCGCCAGGCGCCACGGGATCACGCCGGTCGGCACCAGGCCGGCGGCGCCGCGGTGGCCCGATCAATCGCTGCGCGATGCGTTCGCCATGCTGATCGTCACCGTGCTGCTGCTCGGCCACGTCGGCTATCACCACGGCGTCGGCCTCACCGCGCCCGCCGATCCGGCGCAGGCCTACGACGCGCGCCCGCTGTGGTACTTCCGCTGGCTCTACGAGCTGCGCGAGCTCGCCGGCGGCGCCGAGAAGATCGTCGCGCTCGTCGTGCCCGGCATCGTCGGTGGCTTCCTGATCATGCTGCCGCTCCTCGACAAGGGGCCCGATCGCAGCTGGCGCGCGCGCAAGCTGTGGGTCGGTGCGCTCGCCGGCCTGTTCGCGGCGATCGGTGCGCTGACGGTGATGTCGTTCATGCGCGACGGCAACGATGCCGAGCTGGCCAAGCGCCGCGAGGCCGCGATGGAGCTCGCGGATAAAGCCCGCACGCTCGCGAAGACCCACGGCGTGCCGGCGACCGGACCGCTCGACATCTATCACACGCCTCCGCACGCGAAGGCGCGCAAGCTGTTCGCCCAGAAGTGCGCCTCGTGTCACGTCGATCCGAAGGAGCGCAAGGCGCCGCTGATCGCCGCCGGTCACGGCAATCGCGCCTGGCTCGAAGCGTTCCTGCTCGATCCGTCGGGCGATCTGTTCTGGGGCCGCACCAAGCTGGCGAAGGATTCCCGGCAGGCCCAGGAGAACGAGAAGAACCAGCCGGGCGAAGGCTCGGGCTCCGGCTCCGCCGAGCAGCCGAAGCCCGAAGGCCCGGCCGATCTGGCGATGAAGCCCGTCGAGATGAAGAAGGAAGAGCTGGTGCCGCTCGTCGAGTATCTCTACTCGCTCTCCGGTGCGACCGATGTCGACAAGGCGAAGGTCATCCTCGGCGAGAAGACGTTCAAGGACGCCTGCACCGATTGCCACACCGTGACCGAGGGTGCGCAGGGCGGGGCCGGTCCGAACCTCGCGAACCTCGGCTCGCACGAGTACTACGTCAGCTTCATCAGCAACCCGAAGTCGAACCTCCACATGACGCCCGACATGAGCGGCATGCCGCGGTTCGACAAGGAGCTGACGCTCGCGGATCGCGATCTGATCGCGCAGTACCTGGTGTGGCTGAGAACCGCGACGCCAGCCGACCTCGACGCACTGGGCCCGTAGCTGACCCGCGCGCGGCGGTCGGGACGAGAGCGAGCAGCTCGTCGGCGTCTCGATTCGCTCGCTGATCGCATCGTTGATCGATGCGCGTTGCAGTGGTGGAGTTGCAGATCGCAACGATCGCTCGACGAATCGCATGCGAGTGCGAGTGCACGGTTGATGTCACGTCTCGAATCGCTAGGCTGGATTTCATGGGGGCGCACGATCGTCGAGCATTTCTCCGCCTCGCCGCAGGCGCGTTGATCACCCTGACCGGTGGAGTGGCCTTCGCGAACGACAAGGCCAAGCCGGGTAGCGACGCGGAGGCCGAGGCCCTCGCCGATCAGGTAACCCGCGAGGGGCTGTCTCTCGCCGCGCTCGACATGTTCGGCCTGTTGAACTTCGCCGATGCGATGGGTGGCATCGCGCTGCAGGACGATTCGATCGTGCAGCGCATGCTGGGCAAGCTCCGCCGCCGAGCGCACGTGGAGCCGGCCGATCACGGCGCGCACGCGCACAAGTTTCCACTCGCGAACCTGATCATCGCGGCGGGGCTCAACGTGGTCCGCGCCACGGCGTTCGGCCCCGAGGCGCGCGCGCAGACGTTGCACGAGCTCGAGACCACCGCGATCGGTGTCGCGCTGTTGATGGGGCTGACCAGCGTGGCGCGCGGCATCGTGTCGAGCGAGATGACGGCGATGCAGATGGTGGAGATGGAGGACACGGCGATCCGCAAGGATCCCGAGGAGACGCTGGCGGCCGCGATCATCCAGCTCACCCTGGTCTCGGTCGCGACGCAGCTTCCGCTCAGCTCCTTCGGCAACGCCGCGATCGGCAACCAGGAGTTCCGCGAGGTCCGCCTCGCCTTCACCGAGATCTACCGGCGCCTGCTGCCCGATCCCGAGAGCGCGACCAGCCGCCAGGAGATCGTGGCGCACATCCGCGCGAAGCTCGCGAGCTGCGGCAACCCGGTCGTCGTCAAGGCGGTGACGGCCGTGCTCGACGACGCGAAGGTCGTCAGCCACGCGGACTTCACGGCGGCGCTCCAGGCCAAGGCCACCGCGCACACGCACGACCTGATGACGATCCTGATGGCCACCGCATGCGACGACTCGCAGGCGGCGGCCGGCGATCCGGGGCCACTGGTCGGTCTCTACCAGAACTACGGCAGCGACTTCTTGATCGCCGTGCCCTCGCTCGTGCCGTACACGATCCTGATCGGCATCGAGCGCGCGAAGTGGGCGGCGCATCGCGCGGGCATCTCGACACCGCTGTTCACCAGGGAGCGCGCGCGCTACGTGGTCGAGTTCCTCAAGGAGACCTGGAGGAACCTGATCGTCTACTTCGCGACGGTGGCACCGGAGATCACGTCGAAGATCTCCGGCACCAAGCGCGTGTTCGGCGCCAAGCGCAAGGGCAGCGATGTCGGCGTCAGCTTCTCGCTGCTCGAGCAGGTGCTGCAGGACGTCGAGTCGGTGATCACCGCCGTGATGGATCCGTTCCTCACCGATCGCGCGCTCGACACCCGCAAGATGCGCACGGCCGTCAACACCCTGAGAGATGCGACGCGCCACTGGCACGAGGAGCTCGGCCGCGCGACGGTGGAGCAGATCTTCCCGCGTCAGGCGGAGACCTCGACCACCACCCGCGACGAGGCGCTCGAGCTGCGCGCGCGGATCATCGGCGAGAAGGCCGAGGGCACCGCACCGTACCCCTACAACAAGGACGAGCCGGTGCGCACGCTCAAGGACCTGCAGATCCGCGTGGCGTCGATCGTCGACGAGAGCGGGATCGATCGCTTCGTCGACGAGCTGGCCGAGATCCGCAACACGATCGGCCCGGCGCTCCTCGCCGATGCGCAGCGCGAGCTGGCGCAGCATGGCGAGACGCCGACGGTGATGACGGCGCTCGAGCTCCTCTCCGCCAACCCGCGCGCCCGCGACCTGCTGGACATCAACTACTGGCACGGACGCATCGGCCCGGCGCTCACCGACACGCTGTTCGTCGTGTTCTTGCAGGGCCTCCACCTGCCGTTCCTGCTCAGCACGTCCGAGCGCGTGATGTACGACGCCTCGTGGTTCCGGCGGCTGCCTCTCGCGACCCGCGAGATCATCAGCATCCTCTACAACAACGCGATCGGCATGTTCGCCGACAACTGGGCTGACTGCGTGGCGCATGCCCTGTGGCTCACCACGATGTACTTCGGCGATCTCGAGGCGAAGCTCGGCGAGTTCGCGAGCGAGTTCCCCGAGGTCAAGACCGCGCTCGACGGCGGTCACTTCCTCGACGATTCGACGCGCCTGATCCCGGAGCGCTTCGCGTTGCGCGCCGAGCAGATGGCGGCGCTGTTCGACATCCTCGAGGAGCGCCACCCCGAGCACCGCGATCGGCTACGCGCGCAGCTCGTGCAGCTGCTCGAGACGGCGACGGACTACTACTACAAGTCGATGATGATCGCGATGACGATCTCGGTCGTCGGCGCCGGCAAGTCGCTGCCCGGCGATTCGACGCACTTCACGTTCGCCGCCGGCGAGACCGACTTCACGCTCGCGGTGACGCTGAAGGACTTCGCGCGGCACCCGCTCTATCACGTGTGGGAGCTGATCTTCAGCGGTGCCTACGCGATGTTCGTCGGCCCTTCGATCGCGCAGCGCCTGGTCGCGCCGGCCTTCGAGGAGCTCGGCATCGGCGCGCGCATCACGCGGACGATGACGTCGATGATGCAGGGCGAGTTCCGCGCGCGGTATCCCGGGATGGCGGAGCGGTTCGAGGAGCTCGAGGCGCAGCTCGCGGCGGAGCGCTCGCAGGCACGCTGAGATGTCGCCGCGCTAGACGGTGGCGAGCAGATCGTCGAGCGCCACACCCTCGAGCTCCGGCATGCCGGCGCGGCAGCCGGGGTGGGCCCACACCGTGCCGCGGCCGGTGAACTGCGGCGTCTCGATCAGCCGCTCGACGCCGACGCGCGGCTCGCCCTTCGCGATCGCGTTCGTGCAGACGACGCACTTCGAGCGACCGGACTTCGCACGCTCGACGATCGGGCCGGGACCAGCCGCTGCGGGGGCGGGGGCGATTCGATCGTTGGTCGGTCGCGGTCGCCAGCCGTGCGCGACCTCGAGATCGTAGAGCAGCTCGCTGATCGTGACCGGGTGCAGGCGCCGGAAGCTCGGTGCACTGCGCGCACCGTCGATGTGGACGTTGGCGATCGAGCCGTGCGTGCTGTTCAGCTCCGCGATGATCGTGGCGTGATCGCGCGGGAACGTCTTCTCCCACCAGTCGGTGCCACCGCCATCGCTGTCGTTGACGCCGACCCAGTCTCGCGGCTCGAGCGCATCGCGCAGCGCGTAGAAGCCGACGCGCCGCTTCGCGAAGCCCGTCAGCGACTCGAGCTCGCGCTCCTCGTCGGTGAGCGTGAAGAACGGGCGGGCGAGCTGCGGGATCGCTTGCTCGATGTCTCGCTTCGCGAACGTGGCTTGCCAGGACGCGAGCTGCGCCGGCGTCAGCTCGACGGGATGGACCAGACCGATCGGATGCTCGAGTGACGTGAACGGCGAGCCATCCACGCCGCGCAGCGAACCATCGCGCGCGACCGCGAACGTCGCCTTCAGATCGCGGCCGTCGTAGTGGCCCCAGACGAGCGAGGCGACCAGCGCGCCGCGGTGCGGGTGCTGGACGAGCTGGGCCTGGAACGTGGCCTCGGAGAGCCGGACGCCATCGATCATCAGGTGCGAGAGCCAGTGCAGCTGGGTGGCGCGGAACCGGGCGACGGTGGCCGCGTCGTCGGGGAACGAGACCGGGCAGGCGCGGATCAGGAGCGTGGCGAGCGCGCTGCCGCGCTGCTTCGCGAGCGCCTCGAGGATCGCGCGCGCTTCGTTGCGCCGCGGATGCGGGCCACCGACGTGGAACACGAGGCCGGCGAGCTCGGTGATCGCGAGGTCGGTGCCGATCCGGCGCAGCTGCTCGCAGGCCTGGACCGAGCGAGCGTGCGACCAGGCGAGCAGGTGCGCACCGAGGAATGCCGCCGTGCGATCGCCGCCGAGCGGCCCGAGCGCGTCGAACGCCCACTTCGCGGCGCTGCTGTCGGCGGCATGCCAGAGCTCGCCGAGCTTGCACGCGAAGCGATCGAGCGAGTCGCGGGTGACGACCTGCGGCAGCGCGGCGACGGCACCGATCGGTCGGCCCTTGTCGAGCTCCGCCTTGAGACCGCGCATCAGCTCGGCGGTGTCGATCGCGATGCCGTCGGCGACCGGTTCGAGCAGCGGGAGCTTCCTGGCTTCGATCTCGGACTTCAGCTTCGTCTGCTCGGCCATCGCGGCGCGGACCTCGGTCCACAGCTCGACCGGATCGCGCTGGAGGCGGGGCAGGGCGGCGCGCAGCTCGGGAGAGGGCGTGAAGCTGCCGGCCTTGCCGATGCGCAGCTTCGACAGCGTCTTCGGGGCGTGCTCGATCAGCACCTCGACGATCTCGGTGGTGTCGATCGGCTCCTGGTTCTTCGGCACGTCGATCGCGAGCGAGCGCAGGAACCGCGTGGCGTCGGCGGTGAACAACGTCCTCAGATCGTTCGCGATGCTGCCGCGGACGTACTGGATCTGCGCGTGCTGGATGAACCCGAGCACCCACTCGGCGTGGATGTTCGAGTTGTTGTCGAGGAAGCCACCGAGCGCCTGCCAGTGCTCGTCGATCAGCAAGCCGTAGGCATCGCGCGCGGTCCTGTCGCCGCGTTCGGCCGCGTCCATCAGCGCGATCAACGTTCCGCGCGGGTCGCCTTGTTGCTGGAGCCAGTCGCCGTAGACCAGGTAGCGCGCGCGATCGGTCGGCTCCTCGACGATCGCCGCCTCGAGCTCGCGATTGCGCGGCGCCTGCCTGGAAGGCAGCTTGTCGCGCAGCGTCTCGCGCTGTGCGAGATCGCCGAGCGCTGTCTTCATCGGCTGCTTGGCCGGGCTCGGCGCCGCCCTGGGTTTCTTCGCCGGCTTCGCCGGTGCCGCGATCCCCATCGCATCGAGCGTCTGGCGAGCGCGCGCCTCGGCCGCAGCCTTGCGCGGTTCGGTGGTCGGCTCCGGCGTGGCGATGGTCGGCCCCGCCGGCAGCGGCTCGCTGCGCGGGATCGAGCGCTGGACGACGTCGAGGCTCGCGCGCGTCGCCGGGGAGACGCCGCGCAGGATCGCCGTCCGCGCCTGCCGATCGACGTACGCGTGGTGGGTGTTGTCGTGCCAGTTCGAGCGCGGTCCTGGATAGTCGGCGAGGAGCTTCGCCGCGCGCTCCGCGACCAGCGCGTCCTCGTCGGTGAGGAGCCGTGATGCCGCGAGCAGCGTCGCAGGCGAGACCATCGTCTTCACCTGATCGATGTTCTTGCCCAGCGCCTCGATCGCGGCGAGCCGGTCCTTCTGCTTCGGCTTGTAAAGCGCGGCGAAGATCCGCTTCGCGGCCGCGCCATCGCGCGCCGTGGCCAGCGCCTTGAACCACGCCTCGTCGTCGTGGCCCGCGAGGGCGAGCCCGAGGCCGAAGGCGTCCTTGCGATAGCCGGCATTCGAGGCGTGGATCGCGAGCAGCGGTTCGATCGCGCGCTCGCCGGCGAGAAATCCGGCGGCGATCGCGAGATCGGTCTCGTTCGCCGACGGGTGCGCCTGCATCGCGGCGATGACGTCCGCGATCACCGCGTCACTCGCGGGTGCCCGATCGTGGACCGCGATCACGGCGTAGCCCCAGCCGAAGTGGTGATGCTTCCACGCTCGATGGAGCAGCGGTAGCGCGCCCGGATCGCGAGCGGCGCGCACCAACGGATAGAAGTGATGGAGCTGCAGCTTCGGCGGCTTCATCGCGGCGTAGAGCTGCGCCGAGAGCGACGGCTCGACGGCGAGCTCGCGGATCAAGAAGCCGGCGAGGTTCTCGACCTCGTAGCCGCAGCTGCTCGCGCCTTCTTCCTGGCACCAGTAACGAGCCGCCAGCCTGATCACCTCGGGGTAGACCTGCTCGCGCTTGGCCGGTAACGGCAGTCTCGCGAGCTCGTCGAGGGCGGGGCGAGCGGCCTGCCACGACGGCAGCTTGTCGAGGAGCGTCCGGATCTGCGCCACCGACCGAGTATCTCGCGCGGTTGTCCCGCGCTGGTTCCCGATGTCCGAAACATTCGCGAGGTCTCGGTGGTCCCGGCCGCCGAGAGCGTGCACACGGGTATCTCGCTTCGCGGGTGAGCAGCGGTAAGCTGCGCGCCATGCCCGAGTTCGCGTTCCAGGACATCCTCGATGCCGGCCATCATGACGACACGCCCTACAAGAAGCTGACCGGCGATCACGTCCAGACGTTCGCCGCCGGTGGGCGCGTGTTCCTCGAGGTCGCGCCCGAGGCGCTGTCGCTGCTGACCAAGACGGCGATGCGCGACATCGCGCACCTGTTGCGCCCGGGGCACCTCCAGCAGCTGCGCAACATCCTCGAGGATCCCGAGGCCAGCGCGAACGATCGGTTCGTCGCGCTCGAGCTACTCAAGAACGCGAACATCGCGGCGGGGGGCGTGCTGCCCGGCTGCCAGGACACCGGCACCGCGATCGTGATGGCCAAGAAGGGCCAGCACGTGATCACGTCCGGCGGCGACGCCGAGGCGATCTCGCGCGGCGTGTTCGAGACGTATGCAGAGAGCAACCTCCGGTACTCGCAGGTCGCGCCGCTCGACATGTTCGAGGAGAAGAACACCGGCAACAACCTGCCGGCGCAGATCGACATCTTCTCGACCGACGGCGACGAGTACCACTTCCTGTTCATGGCCAAGGGCGGCGGCTCGGCGAACAAGAGCCTGCTGTTCCAGGAGACCAAGGCGCTGCTCAACCCGAAGAGCCTCGCCGCGTTCCTCGATCAGAAGCTGCGCTCGCTCGGCACCGCCGCGTGCCCGCCGTATCACCTCGCGGTGGTGATCGGTGGCACCAGCGCCGAGATGACGCTGAAGACGGCGAAGCTCGCGAGCGCGCGCTACCTCGATGGCCTGCCGACCAGCGGCAACAACCTCGGGCGCGCGTTCCGCGATCTCGAGTGGGAGCAGAAGGTCGTCGAGATCGCGCGCGGGACCGGCATCGGCGCGCAGTTCGGCGGCAAGTACTTCTGTCACGACGCCCGCGTCATCCGGTTGCCTCGTCACGGCGCGAGCTGCCCGGTCGCGCTGGCGGTCAGCTGCTCGGCGGATCGCCAGGCGCTCGGCAAGATCACGCGCGACGGCGTGTTCCTCGAGCAGCTCGAGACCGATCCGGCGAAGTACTTGCCGGAGACCACCGACGCGGATCTCGCGGGCGAGGTGGTGAAGATCGATCTCGGCCAGCCGATGAGCGACATCCGCGCGCAGCTGTCGCGCTATCCGATCAAGACGCGGCTGTCGCTCACCGGACCGCTGATCGTCGCGCGCGACATCGCGCACGCGAAGCTCAAGGAGAGGATCGACCGCGGCGAAGGTTTGCCGTCGTACATGCGCGATCACGCCGTCTACTACGCGGGTCCGGCGAAGACGCCCGAGGGCTATGCATCGGGCTCGTTCGGGCCGACGACCGCGGGCCGGATGGACAGCTACGTCGATCTGTTCCAGCAGCACGGCGGCTCGATGGTGATGCTGGCGAAGGGAAATCGCTCGCAGCAGGTCACCGACGCGTGCAAGGCACACGGCGGGTTCTACCTCGGCTCGATCGGCGGTCCCACCGCGCGGCTCGCGAAGGACTGCATCAAGAAGGTCGAGGTCCAGGAGTACGCCGAGCTCGGCATGGAAGCGGTGTGGCGGATCGATGTCGTCGACTTTCCCGCGTTCATCGTCGTCGACGACAAGGGCAACGACTTCTTCGCCGGCATCAACACGCCGGGCCAGAAGAAGCCGATCAAGCTCGCGCCCTGAGGTAGGCGTCAGGTAGCTCACCCGGCTACTGGACTTGCCACCAACTCGGGCTGCCTCGTCCGCCCCGTCGAACCGGGCGAAATCGCGATGCCCGCGGGTGGTCTACGG
>JAEYYY010000451.1 GCA_023430775.1 Pseudomonadota bacterium | reverse complement strand
CGACGACGAGCCAGAGAACGACACGCCGAGACCATCACCCTGCGAACCTGCCGCGGCGCCGAGCGTAGACTCGAACGTACGGCCCGGGACCGGGATGTTCTTCATGTAGTTCTTGTCGATCGTGATGCCCTGCGTGGTCGACGTCGGGTCGATCGTCGGAGCGGTGTCCGTGATCTTGACGACCTCACCACCGGCCTTGCCCTGATCGAGCTTCTGGAACACCGGGGTCGTGCGGTTGACGCCGACGCCGATGCCCGAGCGCTCGACGGTGAGCTCGAGGTAGTAGAAGGTGACGAGGTAGTCACCGGGCGGAAGCGGCGCGATCTTGTAGAAGCCGTTCTCGTCGGTGATGGCCGTCTGCGCGCCCTGGAGCGACGTCGACGTCACGGTGACCGTCACGCCGGCGAGCTTCTCGCCGGTCTTGCTGTCGGTGACCGTTCCCTGGATGGCGCCCTGGGTGGCGTTCTGTGCGATCGCCACTTCGTGTTGCGCGATGTGCGTGCCCAGCAGACCCGAGGTCCCGAGCATCGCGGCGAGGAGGAGCTTGTTGTTCGTCTTCATGTTGGTCGCTCGCTCTGGCTCAGTTGCCCGTGGTGAAGGTGAAGACCTGCGGCGCCGGAGGCGGCTGGTTGAAGGTGTCGGTCACACCCTGCGTGATGGTGAGCGTGTACTCGGTGCTCGCGTCGAGCCCCGGAGCGGTCGGCACGATCTGGACGACCTGGGACATCGTCGGGTCGAACGTGACGGTGAAGTCCGCGGTGGCACCCTGGTCGTCGACCAGCGTGATCGCACCGGCGGTGGCCACCGACGCGGCGAGCGGCGCCGTCGCCGTGAGGATCATCGTCGACGTGCGCGACACGCCGGTCTGGCCGTTGGTGAACGACGCCGGCTTCACGTTCAGCACCTCGGTGTGGAACGTGAAGTTGCTCATGTCGCCGGGGTTGCAGTCGTTGTCGACGTCGCCGTCCTGCGGCGCGCAGACCTGGAAGCCCTGCTTGTCGACGACCGACGGGTCGAACGTCAGGTGGCAGTCGAGGTTGGTGGGGAGCGGACCAGCCGGGGCGAGGACGATCGCGGGGCCGAGTGCCTCGAAGCCACCCATCGCCGGGCGGTTCTGATCACCCGACGGCTGCCAGTAGCTGTTCTGGTTGTTGATCGGCACGGCGATCTCGTTGCCGCCGCTACCGCAGGTGATGCCGACCGCGCCCGGAACGAACTGCGAGTCGTCGGTGGCGCCGTCCTGGTTGATGTCGAGCACGCCGACCGGCGCGCCCTCGGCGATGGTGGTGCCCGATCCGGAGACGCAGCCGCCGGGAATCGCGCAGATGCAGACGGCCGTGGGGCCGGTGCACGACGAGGGGAGCACGTCGTCGCCCTGCGAGCAGCGCGCGATGTCATCGGGCGTGGCGCCGAGCGGAACCCGCGAGAACGCGTCGTCATCGACGGCGCTGCGGCAAGCGATCTCTTCCAGGTTGTTACCGACGAGGAGCTCGTCGATCACGAGGCGCATCGTGTTGCTGACGGCCACGGCGCTCGTCACCTGGTTCGACTTCAGCTCGTCGGGCTCCGCGAGCTCGTGCGAACCGAACGCGAAGACGCGCTTGTTCGTCGTCGTCCCATCGGCGTTGGTCACCTTGTGGTTCATCCGAACCTGCCGGAGCATCGGCGGACCCACCGGGTTGAGGTCAGTGGTGCTCTCGGTGTCGGTGCACGCTGCGACGAGCGCGACACCCAGACCGATCATCAACTTCGTTGCCGCTTTCATAGTCTCTTAGCTCCTCCCAAACGCGCGTGGCGTGAGCACTACGACGCAAAAAATTCGACCGCTTGTACGACTCGTGAGTGAAGGCTGTCAAGCGTTCGTATCAGAGCGGGTTGCCGACGAGGAACGGATGTGTGATCACCCGCCGTGACAGCGGTTCGGGAACTGGTGGGGCGGAAGCCTCAACAGCGTGTCGCAGGGATCGGAGCGCGAACCTTCGTACACACCTCGATCGCGGACAATCGGTCTCGCTTGCGAGGTCTGGGTCTCGATCTGGTGTCGCAGACTGCGAGGTCGATCACGCCACCGGCAACTCGACCTGCCAGCACCCCGAAAACAGCACGGGCCCGACGCGTGTCGAGCCCGAGAACTTCGCAGACGCGGCGCCGCTACATCGGTGCGGCGGCGGCCTTGTCCTTGTCCTCGCGGACCTTGAGCGCGACCTTGACCTCGTCGTGGTTGGCGTCGGTGGCCAGGCTGCGGATCTGATCCATCGTGCCGACGACCGTGTTCCACGGCACGCCGTCCTCGAAGTCGACGAACACGACCTTCTCGACGCCGCCCTTGAGGCCCTCGATCTTCGGGCGCAGGCGACCCAGCAGGTCGGCCGCCTTGATCACCTCGTCCGCGTTGCCGTCGTTGAACACGACATCGCCGGTGACCATCACCTTGATGTTGAGCATCGAGGCGTCCTTGTCGGGCTGCTCGTTCTGGTCGTCGAGCTTTCGCGGGATCGTGAGCGTCTCCATCTTCATCATGATCGGCATGACCACGAGGAAGATGATGAGCAGCACGAGCAAGACGTCGATCAGCGGCGTGACGTTGATCTCCGACGAGACCCCGTTCTTGTTTCCGCCTCCGGATGACATCCCCATGGCTTATTTCTCCCCGCCCTTCGCGATGGCGATATCGACCTGAGAGATGGCCATGGTGCGGTTCATGTACTCGAGCACCGGGTACACCTTGTCGTAGGTGACGTTGTTCGAGGCCTTGAAGAACACGCGCCCCGAGCCACCCGCCTGGACGGTGAGCGGCGACTTCCAGTGGGCGTTGACGCGGTCATCCATGTCCTTGAGGACAGTGGGGCTGACCGGGCCGAGCTTGTTCTTCTCGACGTAGAGATCGACGGTCGCGCACGACTCGTCGCTGCACGCGATGGTGACCACCGGCTGGTTCTTGTCCTTCTCCTCGGAGAAGTTCTTCGCCTGCGGCAGCTTGACGTCGTGACCGCGCCCCATGACGAGCGTCATCAGCATGAAGATGATGAGCAGCACGAGCATGACATCGACCAGTGGAGTGACGTTGATGTCATTCTTCACCGAGTCGATGTGGGCCTTCTTGCCCGAGATCCGCCAGCGGCGGTGGGCGTGACCCGTCTTTCCGGTATCACCGGACATGGCGCTTACGACCGACCCTCGCGGAGCACGTAGTCGATGAACTCGGACGACACGTCGTTCATGTCGATCACGTACTGCTCGACGCGGGACGTGAAGTAGTTGAACGCCATGGCGGCGATGATGGCGACGCCGAGACCGAGTGCCGTGGACACCAGCGCCTCGGAGATCTTCGGGCCGATCTCGGTGATACCGACCTGACCGCCGCGGAGCATCTGGAAGGTACCGAGGATGCCGATGACGGTACCGAGCAGACCGATGAACGGCGTCGCCGAGGCGACCGTCGCGAGGAACGACAGACCCTTGCGAAGGTTCGAGGTCTCGCGCTCCTTGACGCGCTCGAGGGCTCGGTTGACGGAGTCGACGAGATCGAAGTTACCGACGTCGTCGGGCCCTTCGGTCTTGAGCGCCTCGCGTCCTTGAATCAGTGCCGCGAGACCCGACTCCATCGTCTTGGCGACGGGGCTCTTGGGCATCGCGCGCGCACCGGTCAACGCTTCGTTGACCTTGTGCTGCCGCAGGAACTCACCGAGAGCCTGGACGTAGCGGATGCTCTGGTCGCTCGCCGCGCGATACGTCAGGAGACGTTCCGCGATGATGTAGAACATCCACACGGACATGCCGAGCATCAGGATCGTGATGATCCTGACGACCCAGCTCATGTGTTCCCAGATTTCTTGGAGGTCGATTCCCATGCGGCACGTTCCTGCTGAGGGTTCTAAAGAGCCCGTTCTAGAGCCTACTTCTGCGAATAGATGAAAGTGACGGCGGTGCACACGGGCACTGCCTTGCCGTTGACGAGATAGGGCTTGTAGCGCCAGTTGCGCATCTCGGACTGGATCTTCGAGTCGTACGCGGCGAAGCCGGTGCTCTTGAGCTGGTTGATCGACGAGATCGAGCCGTCGACGGTGATGCACAGCTTGTAGCTGCCGACGATCTTGTCCTTGCCCGAGCGCTGGATCTCCGTCTTGGTGACGTCGTTCGGGACGATCATCTTCTCGCCGGCGATGCGCTGGCCCTCGAGGAGCGTGGGCGGCACGTTCTGCGGCGGTGCGGGCGGCGGCGGCGGCGGCGGCGGCGGCGGAGGCGCGGTGACATCGCCACCGATCACACCGTCGGCAACACCACCCTCTTCACCACCCTCGACACCGTCCGGGTTACCGGCGGCCTCGGGCGCGCGAACTTCCTGCTTCTCGATCTTCACCGGCTGGACGATGTCCTTCACCGTCTTCTTCGGCTTGATCTTGATCTCGGTCTGCGGCTTCTGACCGCCCGGCGGCGGCGGCGGTGGCGGCGGCGGGGCCGGCGCGACGGCGATATCGAACTTGGCACCCTTGGGCCGATCGAGGCGCTCGATCTGCCAGATCGAGCTCGCCCACGAGCCACCGATGAAGCCGACGTGCACCAGCACGACGAACGTGATCACCGGGATCGCCCAGCGCGGCATCTTGCTGCCGGCCTTCGCGGCCTTGAACGAGCTACCGACCACCATCGTCGGCGGCACGATCGGCGCGCCGAGATCCATACCCATCGCCGGCGGTACCGGTGCGGGTGCCGGCCGCTCGGGGAGCGCGGCGGCTGCAGGAGCCTCGTCCCGGATGAACGGGGTGGTCTTGTCGTCGTCGTCAGCGGGTTTCTTGGTCATCGGCTGGTCTCCTGATGGCGTCAGCCGTTGGAAGGTTTACCCGGCTTCTTCTGCGTTCCAGATCCAGAACCGGTCCCGGGCGTTTGGGGATTGGTACCCGGTTTCTCGGGTTCCTTGTTGTCCTTGTTGTCCGCCGGGGGCTTCGCTGACGCCTTCCCGGAAACAACGTCTATCTTGCCCTTAAGATCTTGGGCGCTTGCCCGATCGATCGAGGCAGCCCACGACGCACCGTGGGTGAGGCTGCGGAAGTTGTAGATCGAGGCCTGCGTCCCGAGGAATCTCAGGTTCTTGGGCGCCAGCTCGGCCGCCTTCTGAAGCGCGCCGATGCCGAGGTCGGCGAGGTCGAGCGCCTCGTCCGGCGGCAGGGTCTTGGAGTTGAGCTTGGACCAGGCGACGTTGCCGATGAAGCCGTAGGCCTGGATCTTGTTGAGGGTGTCCTTCGAGGCGTCGGCGACCTTGCTGTACCAGCCGATCGAGGTCCGCCAGTCGCCGGCCTTGAGGTTGATGCCGGCGAGGATGCCCATCGCATCGAGATCACCGGGCCGCGCCTCGAGCCGCTTGGTCCAGTAGTCGAGCGCAGCCTTGAAGTTCTGCGAGTCGAGCCAGAGCTGCGTCATCAGCTCGCGCATCTTGAACTTGAGCTCGACCTCGTCGCGATCATCGCGCAGCGCCTTCAGCTGCTCCTCGCGGGCAGCCTTGCGCTGGGTCGCCTCGTTCCACGCGGCCTTGTCCTTCACCTCGCCGGTCGCCGGGTCGACGACCTTCTCGATGTCGGCCTCGGCCTCCTGGATCTGCTTCTCGATCTTCTCGATCTCCTTGCCGACCTCGTCGCTCTTGGCCTTGAGCTCCTCGTCGGTGGGCTGCTTCTCGATCCAGACGTTGAGGTGCTGCGCCGACAGATCGACCAGCTTCTCGTTCTTGATCGCGCACAGATCGACCTTCTGACAGCTGCCGCTGGAGCCGCAGGTGACGTCCTTCGCATCCAGCGTGCACTTGACGTAGCTGCGGTCTTCTTCCGCCGGGTCGAACTTGATGCAGACCGTGCGGTTGGTGATCTCGGTGCCGGGGATCAACGAGCAGATGTCCTCGGACTTCTCGGCGAGCAGGATCAGATCCTCGGCACCCGCGCGGAACACCTTCGAGTACGCGAGGCCCATGTTGTACTCGAGCTTGTCGTCCTTGACGGTCTTGTACGCGCTCTCGTAGAGCGCCGCGGCGTCGATGAAGCGGCCGTCGCGGAACAAGCGATTGCCCTTGCGAATCGAACCGCGGGCGTCGAGCTCGCTACATCCCGCGCTCGACAGCGCGATACCGACGAACAAGACCCCGAGGATCCATCGAGAATTTCGCGCAGGCCTCATGGGGCGCGCGAATATACATAGGTGGGTGGGGTGCATCAACCGAAGGCCCGTTTTCTAGGTTCGCTGCGTCGAATCAACTACTACGCGGGCGCCCGGATCGAGCCGGGCAGGACGTGACATGCACTATCAGTGCGTCGTGGGTGTGACGCACGCGCGACACGCATGCGTGGAGATCAGCGAGATCAGCGAGGGAGCGCGAACGCGACCGTGATCTCGTAGCGCGAAGTTTCGGGCGCGGCACGCGCGGGTATCGATTGCCCGACCCAGGATTGTTCGAGACAGCGCTTCGCTGACTCGGCGGCATCGCCGGTGACATCTCGCAGGGCGAGCGAGGTCTCCTTCACGATCAACGTCTCGCCGACGACCTCGACGAACACCGCCCCCGCCACACCGGGTCGCGAACCTCGTGCTTCCGCCGGGATGGCGGCCGCGCAGTCGGTCATCGCCTCCTTCAACTTGCCGCTGAGGTCGTGGACCAGCTCCGGCGGCAAGCGTTCCGTGCGGACGCCACCGTCGCGCGGCCGTCCTTCATAGGGAACCCGCGCACCGGTCCGGTGATCGCGAACCTGCGCACCGTCCACGAACGACTCCGAAACCACAGGTGTGCCCTCGCGCCCCGCTCGCTCCGAGCGATCCGGCAAGACCGGCCGGTCGGTCACGCTCGGTCGGTCGGCCGTCGGAGATCTCGGTGTGGTCGCGATCGTGCCGTCGCGGCGCTCGCCCTCGTCGCCGCGGCGCATCGCCCACACCAGCAGGATCGCGCCACCGAGCACGACGGCGGCACCGGCGAGCAGCAGCCATCTCGACGGCCGGCGATCCATATGATCGATCGTCCTAGCACGCGGTTTGCGGCGCGCCGCTCTCGACCACCGGGCCGCTGCCACTCGCTGCCGGACGGATCACCTCGACATCGCCGCTGCGAACGCGGCGGACGGTGCCGCCCGCATCGCGCAGCAGCAGCGAGCCCTCGGCATCGAGGCCGGTGACCTCGCCGATCACGAGCTCTTTCTCGATCTTCGCGCGCGCGATCAGCCCCTGCGCCATCCGCTCCTGCCACGCCGGGATCACGGCCGGCAAGCCGATCGCGACGTAGCGATCGAGCCAGCGCTCGACGTGGCCGAGCACGCGCGCGATCACGACCTCGCGCTCGATCGGCTCTCCTGCTTCGCGCTCGAGCGAGGTCGAGATCGCGGCCACCGGGCCCTCCGTCTGG
>JAEYYY010000359.1 GCA_023430775.1 Pseudomonadota bacterium | reverse complement strand
GCCGAGGGCCGCGTGCCCGCGGGTGGCGTGGCGGCCCGCGACGGCGGCAACGGCGTGCGTTGCACCGGCGGCGTGACCTCGGCGTCGTCGGCGCCCAGCGTCGGTTCCGGCGGCTGCGATCGCCGCTGATACGGCGGCGTCTGCTCCGCGGTGATCGGCGTGGGTGCAGCTGCCGCGCGAAACGAGGTCGCATCGTCGTCATCGCCGAGCACCGCTGCCGGCGGCTGCGAGCGACGAGGTGGTTGCGATCGGCGCGCCGGCGGCGCCGGGTTGGTGTCGTCGTGATCCTCGTTGCCGCCGAACAGCGATGACGGCGGCTGCGAGCGCCGCTGTGCCTCGGGCTTCGGGCGGTCGTCGACCTGCGGGAGCCCAGTTGGTGGCGTCACCAGCGTGTCGGGTGGGACGTCGAACGGATTGGGCTCGTCCGGCGGATCCTTCGGACTCATGCCCACATCTTACGCCTCCGTGTCAGGCCACTGCGCGGCGACGGCGAAGGACGTAGCCGACGACGAACAATCCCATCACCAGCGGTCCCCACGGCGTCGACGTCGAGGCGCTGCAGCAGCCGCCCTCCGACGCCAGATAGCAGACGCCGCCGTTGCCGGTCTCGATGCACTCGAGGCCGTTCGGGCACGCGTCGGCGGTGCCGGCGATGCACTGCGTGGTGCAGATCGAGACGTCGGCGGTGAGCGACTCGTTGCTGCACTTGCCGCTCAGGCAGAACTCGGAGTACGTGCACTCGTCGCCGATCTCGCCGACCGGCGGATCCCAGAAGCAGCGGCCTTCCTCGCAGCGCTGACCGGTCGCGCAGGTCGACGCGTCGGCGCACGGCGCGCCCTTGACCGCGGTCACCACCGGCGACTCCACGAGCTCGCCGAGATCGTCGTACGCCTTGATCTGGATGTCGACCACGCTGTCGGGCACCCGGTCGGGCACCTGGAAGTGATAGCTCGACGGGTTCGGCTGGCCGCCGTTCGTGGTGAACCGCGCGCCGGGCATCGTCGCCCACAGAAAGCCGTTGATGAACAGATCGACGCGCTCGATGCCGCGCTCGTGGCCGGCCTCGGTGCTGATGATCGGGCCGACCTGGTCGTCCGCACCCGGCGTGACGACACGCGCGATCGGCGGCAGGATCGACGGCGGCACCGTCGCGGACCCGAACACGTTGGTCAACCGCGGGTGCGAGTTGGCGACGCCACCACCGCACGAGCACGGCGTCAGCTCGAAGCCGCCGCACTTCGCCGGCTTGTTGCGGAAGAACCGCACCGGCGGATCGCACGACCCGGTGTCGTACGACATCGGATCGCTGCACGCCGACGTCGCGTCGACGTACTCGAACTCGTGCTCGAGACCGAACGAGTGCCCGACCTCGTGGGTGACCGTCCAGCACAGGTTCTTGACGTAGCGCTCGGCGTTGAACGCGAACGGCTTGTGGCTCTCCGCGAACGTGAACGACGACATGTTGTGGATCGGCGCGCAGCCGAACTGGAAGTCGACGTCGGAGATGCCGAGGAGGCCGTTCTGGCCGTGCTCGGGGAGGAAGTCGTGGCTGAAGCCCGACACCACCGCGCGATGGTAGGTGCCCGAGGTCGGGCGGACATCGGTGACGACCGTGTCGTAGTACGAGTACACCTTGCGGGCGCACTCGACGACCTGGTTCCACTGGGCATCCGCGGCGGCGCCCGACTCACCGGCGAAGTTGGTGAACGGCGGGAACGCGTAGACCTGGCCGGGCATGGTGCCCGAGATCGCCGTCTTGTCGTTGATGGCATCGTGATCGGTGGCGCCGGTGAACGTGCAGCCGTCGGCGCAGCGATCGAGGAAGATGATCTTCGACGGCGCAGCCGCGTGACGCAGCCCGGTGCGCCCCGCGCGCGACTGCTGCTCCGCCGTCGGCGTGCCGCACATGCCATCCCCGAAGGGGTGACCGTGGGTCGCCGTGCCCCGGTTCGGGGCGGCCTCCGCGACGGAGAGGAGCAGGACCAGACCGAGACATCCTCGAACAAGGTTCATGGGCTGGTCATCCTACCCCACCCACATCACGAAGCCTCCTTAGATCCGCTGACCTGCAGTCGACCTCACACCTCTTACTTGATCGGAAACCCGCGATCTCGCATCAGCGCGTTGGTGTCGACGTCGCGGCCGCGGAACTTGCGGAACGCCTCGTCGGGCGGCACCGAGTTGCCGACGCTGAGGATCGTGGTCTCGAACTTCTTCGCCGTGGCCTTGTCGTACAGGCTGCCGGCCTCCTTGAACGCCTCGGCCGCGTCCGCGGTCAGCGTGTCGGCCCACAGGTACACGTAGTAGCCGGCCGAGTAGCCGTCGTCGGCGAAGATGTGGAGGAACTGCGTCGGCCGGTGACGCATCACGATCTCCTTCGGTGCGCCGATCTCCTTGAAGATCTGCTTCTCGAACTGGCCCGGATCGATGCCCTTGCCGACCGGCGCGGTGTGGATCTTCATGTCGTAGATCGCGGACATCAAGTACTCGACCGAGGCGAAGCCCTGGTTGAAGTTCGCCGCCTTCTCGATCTTGGCGACCAGCTCCTTCGGGATCGGCTTCTTGGTCTTGTAGTGGATCGCGAACTTGTTGAGCACCTCCGGCGTCGACAGCCAGTGCTCGTTGATCTGCGACGGGAACTCGACGAAGTCGCGCAGCGTGTTGGTGCCGGCGAGCGTCGGGTAGCGGATGTTCGACAGCAGGCCGTGGAGCGCGTGGCCGAACTCGTGGAACAGGGTCTCGGCGTCGTCCCAGCTGATCAACACGGGCTCGCCTGGTTTGCCCTTCACGTAGTTGCAGTTGTTCGACACGATCGGCGTGACCGGCGTCTTGAACTTCTCCTGCGTGCGGTACTCCGACATCCAGGCGCCCGAGCGCTTGCCATCGCGCGCGTACGGATCGAAGTACCAAAGCCCGACTCGCTTACCACCGCGCGTCACTTCATAGACGCGCATGTCCGGGTGATAGACCGGTACGCCTTTGATCTGCGTGAACTTGATGCCGTAGAGCTGGCCCGCCGCCCAGAACATCGCCTCGCGCATGTTCTCGAGCTGGAGGTAGCCCTTGACCTCGTTCTGATCGAGGTCGTAGCGCTGCTTGCGGACCTTCTCCGCATAGAACCGGTAGTCCCACGGCTCGATCTTGATGTTCGCCTTCTCGCTGTCCGCGAGCTTCTGCATGTCGGCGACCTCCTCCTTGACCCGCGCGACCGCCGCCGGCCACACCTTCATCATCAGCGCGAGCGCCGTTTCCGGCGTCTTCGCCATGTTGTCGTCGACGATCCAGTGCGCGTGCGACTTGAAGCCGAACAGCTTCGCGCGCTCGGCGCGCAGCGACAGGATCTGCGTGATCGTGGGCCCGTTCGCGTGCTTGCCGGTCTCGCCGCGGCCGACGAACATCTGCCACACCTTCTTGCGCAACTCGCGGTTGGTCGAATAGGTCAGGAACGGATCGACCGACGAGCGAGTGTTGCGGACCACCCACTTGCCCTTCTGCTTGGTCGCCTCGCCGTTGGCGGCCATCGCCGCCTTCAGC
>JAEYYY010000338.1 GCA_023430775.1 Pseudomonadota bacterium | reverse complement strand
TCCCTGGTCCTCACGGTGACGAGCAAGCTCCTCGGTGCCGCCGGGCATACCGTGACCGCCACCAGCTCCGGCCAGGAAGCGCTGGACGCCTTCGTGCAGGATCCCACCTACGATCTGCTCCTCACCGACGAGTCGATGGCGGGGATGACGGGCACGACCCTGATCGGCGAGCTCCGGTGCCTTCGCCCCACGCTGTCGTGTGTCCTGATGACAGGTCGCCTCGACGACGCTGTCGAAGCTCGCGTCCGGGCACTCGGGTCGGTTCAGATCGTCGAGAAGCCGTTCTCGCGCGACCTCTTGCTCGCAGCGCTCGAACGCGCGCTCGATACGTCGGCGCCCGAGCCCGGCCAGGTCTAGCGACGCTCGAGTCGAGCCCCTCCCTGTCAAAGACTCCACCGTGTGCAGTGTTGCCGCAGGTTCCTCGACGAGAAATTCTTGCGCGATCGCCGCCGTGACCCGCAAACCGCGCGCGAAATCGGTAGCAGGTCCGGCACGACCACGAGGAACACGTCCTGCACGCACTCACGACATGTCAGCCGCGACGCATATCGAAGCCACCAAGAGCCCTCGGTCGAGCATCGATGGGTTCGGAAACGTTCTGGTCGCAACCGATTTCACGGATGGTGCGAAGGTCGCGCTGGAGCGCGCCGCGGGGCTGCCATTCGCACCGGGCGCGCAAGTGCAGCTGACCCACGTCGTCGAGACCGCGGACCCGAGGGCAGTGGTTCAGCGACGTCTGGAGGAGGAACGGCAGCGGCTATTCGAGGGCTCTCAGGCGCGTGTCCTGACGTCGATCCTCGAGGGTGACGTTGCCCCTGCACTCGCCCTTCGTGCTCGGCACTCGCGCACGGAGCTCGTCGTCCTCGGACGCCACGGCACGCGGTCGTGGCGCGAAGCCGTGCTCGGCACCACAGCCCATCGCGTCATTCGCGACGGGTCGACGTCCACGCTGATCGTTGCGCCCCGGGCGATCGGGGCATACCGCCGGCCGCTGGTCGCCGTGGACTTCTCGCCCAGCTCCACCCTCGCGCTGGAGCTGTCGGCTCGGATCTCGGCTCCCGGCACGCCCATCTGCGTGGTGCACGTCATCAGCCCGCTGGATGACGTGCTCGTCGAGACGACGCAGCTCGAGCGATTCCTCCACGGGGTCGAGCTGCCCATCTCGTGGCAGCCGACCGTGCAGATCGGCGATCCCGCCGAACAGATCCTGGAAGCGGCTCGGCAGCGCGACTCCGATCTGATCGTCGTCGGTTCGATCGGCAAAGGCTTGGTGCGGCGCGCTCTGCTCGGCAGCGTGGCGGAGCGAGTGATGCGGGGGGCCTCGTGCGATGTCCTGGTCGCGAGGCTGCCCGAGGTCCGCATGTGATCCGCTACGGCGTGGCGGGCCCCATCTCCTGCGTGCAGGCCGCGTCGGAGTACTGCTGCCCCTCGAGCGGCACCGAGCACGGGCTCGGGTACTCGCAGCACTTGCCACCCGCCGTCTTGGCATAGGTCATGACCGTCGCGCAGACGTCGGTCGTCGCCTTCGGAGCGGGACAGGTGTCTTCGGCCGGCGGCGCGGTGCCCGGGCCGGGGGTCGATGAGGGCGCGGGAGACTTCGAGCCGCAGGCGACGAGGAGCACGAGGAGAAGGGTTCGCATGGCGCGCATCATCCCTTTGAAGGGATCCCGGGACAACTGCGCGCCCGTGCCGCATTCTGCAAGCCGCGTCGAGCGCAAGTTGACGGATCTGCACGCCATCGGGAGAGCAACGATCTTGCATGGCGTCGCTGGATGCTCCGGTCGGTCGTGCTCGTGGTCCGCGCAGCCTGCTTGCCGCGCGTGATCGCTCGCGCGCGCACGTTGCCGCTCGCCCCGGACGCGACCGTGACGATCGTCGAGCTGTTCGATCGGGCCGGCTGGAATCGATCGCCGCTGGAGCTGTACGCGCTCGCACTGCTCGAGCCGAACAGGACGCTGCAGTGCGGATCGATCGCGGCGCTCGATCGCGAGGCGCTGGTCGAGATCATCCGGACCTGTCGGGCCGATCTCGTCGTCGTCGGTGACGCGTACGAGGACCTCCGAGGAATCCTCGGCACGACGCCGGTGCTGGTCGTCAAGCGGTGGCGAAGTCGGTACGAGCGGCCGGTGGTGGCGATCGACAGTCACGATGCTGAACCGGTGTTGCAGGCGACCCAGAAGCTGCTGGTCACCCGGCGCCCGGTGATGACGGCGATCCACTTCTCGGCCAACGTGCTGCAGCACGCGCACGCGTTCCTGGCGCGGACCTTCGCCTCGCTCGGTGCGTTCGGCGTCGGCTGGACGCGGTATCTCGGGACCGGCGATCCGAAAGCGGCGATCGTGCGCGTCGCCCAGCAGAGCGGCGCCGACCTCGTCGTCATCCGGAGCGCGTTCGCGAAGCGCGGGCTGATCCGCGAGCTGACCTGCGACGTGCTCACCGTGCCGGTCGGGGTGACCACATGAACGCGCACGACTTCCTGGTCGCGCTGACGCTCGTGCTGTGCGTTGCCGGCGTGACGACCGTGATCTTCCAGCGGCTCAAGCAGCCGGTGGTGCTCGGCTACATCCTGGCCGGCGTGATGATCGGGCCGCACGTGCCCATCCCGGTGCTGGTCGACGAGAGCATGGTGCTCGCGCTGTCCGAGCTCGGCGTGATCCTGCTGATGTTCGGGCTCGGGCTCGAGTTCAACCTGCGGAAGCTGTTCAAGGCGGCACCGACCGCGGGGATCACGGCGGTGCTGCAGTGCAGCCTGATGATGTGGCTCGGCTTCGTGCTGGCGATGATGCTCGGCTGGACGCTGATGGAGAGCTTGTTCGCCGGCGCGGTGATCTCGATCTCGAGCACCACGATCATCGCGAAGGCGTTCGACGAGCAGGACATTCGCGGCGAGCTGCGCCAGTTCGTCGTGGCGATCCTGATCGTCGAGGATCTGATCGCGGTCACGCTGATGGCGATCCTGACCGGCGTGTCGTCGGGCAGCGGGCTGTCGGCGTACGAGCTGGCGCTGACGATCGGGCGGCTCGTCGGGTTCTTGCTCGCGCTGGTCGCGATCGGCCTCCTGGTGGTGCCGCGACTGATGCGCGCGGTGGTCGCGCTCGGGCGTCCCGAGACCATCGTGGTGGCAGCGATCGGCGTCTGTTTCGGGATCTCGTTGCTCGTCCACGAGCTCGAGTACTCGGTGGCGCTCGGCGCGTTCGTCGCCGGCGTCCTGGTCGCCGAGTCGGGCAAGACCGACGTGATCGAGCCACTCGTCCAGCCCGTGCGCGACATCTTCGCCGCCGTGTTCTTCGTCGCCGTGGGCCTGCTGATCGATCCCGCCCAGATCGTCGAGCACTGGTTCGCGGTCGTCGCGTTCACCGTGCTGGTGGTCGTCGGCAAGGTGTCGAGCGTGTCGCTCGGCGCGTTCATGACCGGCAAGGGCACGCGGACCTCGATCGCCGCGGGGATGAGCCTCGCGCAGATCGGCGAGTTCTCGTTCATCATCGCCGGGCTCGGGCTCTCGCTCGGGGTGATCGGCAACCAGGTCTATCCGGTGGCCGTCTCGGTGTCCGCGATCACCACGCTGCTGACGCCGGCGCTGATCCGGCGCTCGGAGCGGTTCGCGAACTTCGTCGATCGCAAGCTACCCAAGCCACTGCAGACGTTCGTCGCACTCTACGAGAGCTGGATCGCGGGACTCGGGCGCGCGCGCGTCGAGTCGCGCTCGATGATGCGGCGCTTCATGCGCACGCTCGCGCTCGACATAGTCGCGATCGCCGCGGCGCTGATCACGACGTCGCTGTCGTTCACCTCCATGGTCGAGTGGTTGCGCGACAACCCGGAGCTGTCGTTGTCTCGCGCGCGCCTCGTCGTGGTGATCGGGACCGGGCTGGTGATCCTGCCGTTCCTCGTCAGCGTGCTGCGCACGACGCATCGCTTCGCGCGCCTGCTCGGCGAATCCGCGGTGCCGCGCCAGGCCAACGACGCGCCCGATCTCGGACGGCAACCGCGCCTCGTGATCGAGGCGGCGATTCGCCTCGTCGGCATCCTGATCTGCGGCTCCGCACTGATCGCGATCACGCAGCCGTTCCTGCCCGGTTACACGGCGATCATCGTGTTTGGCGGCGCGGTGCTGCTGCTCGCGATCCTGTTCTGGCGAACCGCGACCGGCCTGCACGGCCACGTTCGCGCCGCGGCACAGGCCGTGATCGAGGTGCTCTCGCGACAGCGCGCCCCGAAGGACAAGGAAGCGAACGCCGACCCACTCGCCGAGACGCACTCGCTGTTTCCCGGGCTCGGTGCACCGGTGCGCTTCGAGCTCCAACCCGGAAGCGCCGCGGTCGGCCACTCGCTGGCGGAGCTCGCCTTGCGCAGCGCGACCGGCGCCACGGTGCTTGCCGTGGTGCGCGGCGACGAAGGCTTCGCGATTCCGGATGCCCACACGCCGTTGCAATCCGGCGACGTGCTCGCACTCGCGGGCACCGAGGCCGCGATCGCGTCGGCGCGGATCCTGCTCGACGAAGGTGAGCTCGTGGTCGGCTAACGGGGCTTCTTGCTCTCCGCGCGCGCGGCCTCGACCACCCTCGGATCGATCTCGACCGTCGACGTCCGCCGCGCGACTTCCGCGAGCAGACTCGTGGTCAGTGGATCCGCGAGCGTCTCCGTCCGCGACGTGACCGGAAGCATCTCGTTTTGAGATCCGCCCGCGATTGGACTGTCCGTCCACTCGCCGAAGGCGTCCTCGTCCCCTTTGATCGGCTGCTTCGTGAGCTCGACGAGGTTCGTGTCGACGAACTGTCGAGTCAGAGGCCTGGCTCTACGATCCCCCATGCGAGCACGGTAACTCGAAGCACATCGCATCCGGACAAAAAGTTACGGCCGGGATCTCGGCGTGATGCGTGTGGAGCCGATGTGCGCCGTGTATGACCTGCAGTCATGCGCCGCCGATTCACTCCACCGGTGAATCGGCGAGCTTGTCGTCGGCGGGCTGCCGATAGGACGCGGCGTCGATGCCGAGCTTCTCGAGCACGTCGTAGATCTCCTTGCGCGTCTTCTTGCCGATGCGCGCCGCCAGCGCGACGTTGCCGCCGGCGGTCTGGAGCAGCCGCGTGAAGTAATCGCGATCGAAGCGCTGCTTCGCGTCGCGGTACGGCACGAGCGTGCCATTCGCGGGCCGCGCGGTCGCCGGCTGCTCCGTCGGAAACATGATGTGCTCGGCATCGATCGAGCTCGCGCCGGCGGCGAGCACCGCACGCTCGAGCACGTTGACGAGCTCGCGGACGTTACCCGGCCAGCTGTGCGCGAACAGCTTGTCGATCGCGGCCGGTGTCAGCCGCAGGTTCGAGCGCTTCTCGCGTGCCGCGATCAGCGAGATGTGATGCGACGCGATCGCCGTCAGGTCCTCGGGACGCTCGCGCAGCGGCACCACGTGCACCGGCACGACGTAGATCCGGTAGTAGAGATCCTCGCGGAACCGGCCCTTGGTGACCTCGGCCTCGAGCTTGCGGTTGGTCGCCGAGACCAGGCGGAAGTTGACCTTGCGGCGCTCGGTGGAGCCGATCGGCCGCACCTCGCCGCTCTCGAGCACGCGCAGCAGCTTGGATTGCGCGGCGAGCGGCATCTCGCCGATCTCGTCGAGAAACAGCGTGCCGCGATCGGCGGCGACGAACGCACCATCGCGCGAGCTGACCGCACCGGTGAACGCGCCCTTCTGGTAGCCGAACAGCTCGCTCTCGAACAAGGTCTCGGGAATCGCGGCGCAGTTGATCGCGATGAACGGCTGCGGTGCCCGCGGCCCGCAGTAGTGCAGCGCCTGGGCGACCAGCTCCTTGCCGACGCCGCTCTCCCCGGTGATCAACACGGGTGTCGTCGCCGGCGCGAGTTGATCGAGCGCGCGATGGAGCTGCCGGGTCGCGTCGCTGTGACCGATGATCATGTCGGCCTTGCGACGGAAGGTGATCGTCGTCGGCTGCGGCAACAGCTGGTCGAGGATCGAGCGGACGATCGGGCCGAGCTTGTCGACATCCGGCAACCACGCGACCGGTGACAGCGCCGATAGCGGATCGTCGCCGATCACGATCAGCGGCACCGCCGGATGGCGCGCTCGCAGCAGCGCCGCGTTCTGTCGCGTCCCCTCGGCGATGATGAGATCGCCGTCGAGCTTGGGGTCGGACTTCGTCGCACGTACGACCGACCACGCCCCACCTCCAACCAGCTCCGCGAGCCGCTCAAACAGCGACTCCGAATCGGACAGAATCACGATGGATGAAGGCCCCTCCAAATCACACCCACTGACCGTGTATTGAAAACAATACAGGACCTCGCGTGAAAACCCAAAAAAACTAGTGATTCTGCCGATCTTACGAAGAACTAACGAAGTCTTTGTATTCAGCTACTTACACGAGGTGTACCTAATTCAATACGCACGATCTCGATCACTTCGATAGCAACATCGAGGTGTTTCGAGAGCTTCTCGATCCGCGCGACGTTGGCGCTCATCGTGCTCTGACGCCACGGCATGAAATTGACGTGGGTCGCGTTGGTGGGTCTGGTCGGGTGTGGGATGGACAACCTGGACGAGCAGGAACAGGCGCAGAAGAAGCACGGCGAGCGCGCGCAGTTGATCGCGTCGACCCGCGCTTCGATCGCCGAGCGCGGCGTCACGGCGATCCCCGATGCTCCGAAGGTTCGGCGCAAGCTCGTCCAGCTCGGTCGGATGCTGGCGCACGACCCGATCCTGTCGGGCGATCGCGATCTGTCGTGCATGACCTGTCACCCCGGCTCGCTCGGTACCGACGACGATCGCCACCTCTCGCTCGGCGTCGAGTCACACGGTTCGGGCATCGATCGCACCGGCAACTTCGAAGCGGGTGAAGAAGGCCGCAACTCGCCTCCGTTCTTCAACATGCACGCGATGCAGACGCTGTTCTGGGATGGTCGCGTCGAGCTGCTCCCCGACGGTCACTTCCGCACGCCGGCCGGCGCGCAGTACACGGCGGAGATGGAAGCCGTCGCCGAGTTCGGCCCGATCTCGGTGCTGCCGTTGTTCCCGGTCACCGCGCGTGACGAGATGCGCGGCTTCAACCCGACGAACGAGCTGGCGACCGTCGCCGACGGCAACTTCACCGAGATCTGGAAGCGCTTGATGAAGCGCCTCGGCAACATCCCGAAGTACCGCAAGATGTTCGAACAGGCGTATCCGGGCACCAAGTTCAAGGACATGACGTTCGCGCACGCGGCGAACGCGATCGGTGGCTTCATCGTCGCCAAGTTCGAAGCGAACGACAGCCCGTGGGACCGCTTCCTCCGCGGCCACGACAACGCGCTCGACATGGACGAGCTACGCGGCGCGGAGATCTTCATGCGCACGTGCGTCAACTGCCACGGCGGTTCGACCGGCTCGGATCAGGCGTTCCACAACACGGCGCTGTCGGCATTCGGTCCCGGCCCGCGCAGCGGCGGTCACGGCCCGAGTGGCAAGGATGACTTCGGTCGCTGGCGCGTGACCGGCGAGACCGCCGACATGTTCGCGTTCCGCACCACCCCACTCCGCAACGTCGAGCACACCGGTCCGTACGGCCACCTCGGCGAGATCGTGGATCTGCGCGACTTCGTGGACCACTACTCGCAGCACTTCGATAACCACGGCGACCCGATCGGCCACATCCCGGGCCCCGCGCAGAACCTCCGCGAGTGGGATCCGGCGCAGATCGACGAGCGCCTCCAGCTGACGATCCTCGACAACTTCGACGACGTCATCGACCACATCGACCCGCTGTTCGCGGATGGCTCGCCGATCCGTCCCGAGATGGTCGACCCTATCACCGCGTTCATGCTCGCGAATACCGACAAGGGCAGCATCAACCGCGCACGCCACGTTGCACCGAAGCACGTCCCCTCGGGCCTGCCCGTCAACGATTACGGTCATCATCACTACGGTCACGACTGTGACCACGGTGACGACGACGATTGAGAGCGACTGCGAGGTTTACTCGGGGTGGGATTGGTGATGACAATTAGCGGGCGGTGACGGCGGCAGCTCTGCATCAGGTGAAGATGGGCGATATCGTCGAAGGGCGATATCGCATCATTCGCTTGATCTCCGAGGGCGGCATGAGCTCGGTCTATCTGGCCGAGCACGTGCTCATCAAGCGGCGGGTCGCGGTCAAGCTGCTGCGCGAGGACCTGGTCGACGACAGCGAGAGCGTCGAGCGCTTCATGAACGAGGCGTCGGCCGCCGGCACGATGGGTCACCCCAACATCGTCGAGTCCACCGACATGGGGCTGACGCGCGATGGCATCCCGTTCATCGTGTTCGAGTACCTCGAGGGCGCCACGCTGACCGAGGAGGTCTACCGGGTCGGCGGGATGGGCGTTCACCGGATGTGCCGCATCGGCGTCCAGATCACGTCGGCGCTACAGGCGGCGCACGACGCCGGCATCGTTCACGGCGATCTGAAGTGCGACAACATCTTCTTGTGCACGCGCGAGTATCCGGATCACGTCAAGGTGCTCGACTTCGGCGCGTCGCGCTTCCAGAACGTCGAGCAGCGGCAGCGCAAGATCATCGGCACGCCGGAGTTCCTCGCGCCGGAGCAGATCCTTCATCCGGAGAGCGTCGATCGCCGGGTCGACATCTACGCGCTCGGTCTCGTGTTCTACGAGATGCTGATGGCGAAGCGGGTGTTCACCAACACCACCGACAACGTCGACGATCTGCTGCGCCGGATCGTCCGTGAAACGCCGCCTCCGCTCCCGCGCAGCTACGCGCCGCCCGAGCTCCAGGAGCTGCTCGTGCGGATGCTCTCGAAGACCCCCGACGAGCGGCCATCCACCATGCAGGAGGTCGAGAAGGCGCTGACCTCGCTGGCAGGCAATACCCGGCCGAGCGGCAACATCCCGCGCCTGGTGCGCACCGCCGAGATCCAGCCGCCGCCGCTGTCGCGCACGCCGGTGCCGACCACGAGCAAGACGATCACGAACCTCGCGCCGCCGCCGGCGAGCACGCTCGACAACATCCCGGCCGGCATGCGGCCGAAGAGCCCGTCGAGCTCGAATCCCGGTATCGCACCGCCGCCGACGAGCTCGAAGCCGGACATCGCGGCGCCCGCCGCGTCGAATGCCGAGACACCGGTCGCGCCGATCGTTCCCGAGTCTCCGAGCGCCGCCGCGTCGCAGCCGCTCCAGATCACGTTCGAGACACCGGCGTCGGTGATCACCCTGCCCGCGCCGGTGGCCGCACCCTCGAAGACCTGGCTGGTCATGATCGTGTTGTCGGTGCTCGCGCTCGCCGCGGGTGTCGCCACGTTCTTCGTCGGCAAGACCACCACCACGAGCGGCAGCGCGCAGGGCCTCCAGCTCCACGCCGACAAGCTCGCGAGCACGATCGAGCAAGCGGTCAGCGCGCTGCGGCTCCGCGCCGAGAGCATCGCGAGCTCGCCGATGCTGCGCGCCGCCGTCGAGACCGACGCCGCCACGCTCCGGGACATGATGCGCGATCGCGACTTCGTGTTCGCGGCGCGCGAAGGCGAGACGCTCGAGCTGTTCTCGGGCACCGCGTCGTGGGTTCGCATCCCCGAGAAGGCCGCACCGCTCGCGGTGATCGATCACCCGAAGCTCGAGATCGCCGACGGCAAGATCGTCGCCACCACCGGCGTGAAGATCGGGGCCAAGGCGGTGCTGGTGCTGGCGGCGCCGGTCAACCTGGCGGCGGTTCGCAGTGGCATCGCGCCCACGCACTCGGCCACCCTGCTCGGCCTCGCCGAACCGTATCCGATCGCGAACGGTGCGGCGCCCGGCGCCACCGAGGAGCAGCGGCTGCCGGTCAACGTGAAGGGCGATGCCAAGATGACCGGGACGCTGGTGATGACGGTGCCCGCGGCGACGTCACAGACGATCGCCGGCTACAGCGGCCTGCGCATCCCGCTGTTCGGGGCGGCCGGCGGCTCGTTGCTTATCGGGCTGGTTCTTTTGCTTCGACGTCGCCGCTGACGGTACCTTCGCGGCATGAAGCTAGTCGCGGCAGTACTTGCATCGTTGACCGTCGCCGCGTGCGGCGGTGACAAGAAGCCGGTTTCGAACCCCGTGGGTGGAGGGAGCGATGTGGTTGCTGCCCCGGATCCAGGCCCCGCGCCCGACCCGACACCCGCTCCACCGCCGGCGCCCAAGTCGCTGTACGACCGGCTCGGCGGTCAGCCGGCGATCACGGCGGTCGTCGAGGAGTTCGTCGGTCGCACCACCACGGACCCGCGGATCAAGGAGCGGTTCTTCAACACCGACGCCGTCGAGCTGAAGAAGCTGCTCGTCGAGTTCGTGTGCATGGCGACCGGCGGCCCGTGCAAGTACAGCGGGCGCTCGATGGTCGATTCGCACGCCGGCATGGAGCTCGTCGATGAAGAGTTCACCGCGCTCGTCGAGAACCTGGTCGCCGCGCTCGACAAGTTCAAGGTCCCCGAGAAGGAGAAGGGCGAGCTGCTCGGCGCGCTCGGGCCGCTCAAGCCCGACATCGTCGCCGGCCCCGACAAGCTGAAGCCGATCGAGGCCACCAAGCTCGCGGCCGTCACCAAGCTCGCGGCGGCCACCAAGGATCCCGGCGCGAAGGCGCTGCTCGAGATGGCGGTGGTCGCCGGTGGCCGCGGCCAGCGCTCGTATGCCGAGCAGCTGTTCTCGCGCGCCGAGATGATCACCGGCCCCGCGGCGGTCAAGGCCGTCGCGGCGACGTTCCGTACCGGCGCGCCGCCGTCGGTGACCACCAAGACGAAGAAGGTCGCGGATGCCGGCGCTCAGCCCGCGGCCGTCGGCTCGTCGGATGCCGACCAGCCGGATACCAAGCCGGTCCGCGGCTCGCTCAAGGGCTTCGTCAAGCTCGACGGTGCCACGCCCGATGGCCTCAGCGTCGTCATGATGTGGCCCAAGCAGGGCGGCTATCCCAAGCGGATCCCGAAGCAGCGCGTGATCGAGCAGCGCGGCAAGATGTTCGCGCCGCACGTGATGGCGGTGCCGGTTGGCTCGACGATCACGTTCCCGAACTACGACCCGATCTATCACAACGTGTTCTCGCTCTCGAAGACCAAGGCGTTCGACCTCGGCATGTACAAGAACGGCGAGGCGCGCGACGTCAAGGTCGACAAGCCGGGCATCGTTCGCCTCGGCTGCAACCTCCACGCGAACATGTCGGCGTACCTGATCGTCGTCGACGCGCCCGCGTATGTCGTCGCCGAGCCCACCGGCGCGTTCTCGTTCCGCAGCCTCGCGCCCGGCAAGTACCGCGTCCAGACGTGGTCCGAGAAGAGCGGTGATCCGGCGGAGAGCGAGGTCACGATCAAGGAAGGCCAGAACGAGGTCGTCCTCGATCTCAAGCGTGGCGCGCAGCAGGTCAGCCCCGACAAGTTCAACAAGCCGCGCGCGAAGTAGCGCTACTCGCGACGCCGGATCGCCATCAGCGTGATGTCATCACCCTGGGGCGTTCCGGCGAGCCAGCGATCGAGCTCGCCGAGCACCGACGCGGTCGCCGACGGCGCGCGATCGGCCTCGCGGACGGCTGCTTCGAACCGCTCCTGACCGAAGTACTCGCGATCGCGGCGCGCCTCGGTGATGCCGTCGGTGAGGAGATAGAGCGACGCGGTCGGCTCGATGCGGCGGCTGAAGCTCGGGTACGTGCGATAGCCGCGCGCGCCGAGCACGGTGCCACCGGCCTCGAGCTCGTGGACGCCCGTCGAGTCGACGAGGATCGGTGGAGGATGGCCACCGTTGGCGTACTCGAGGTAGCCGTTGTCGAGCGACAGGTCGAGGACCAGCGCGGTGAACACGACGGCGCCGTTGCGATAGACGGTCGCGATTCGATCGTTGAGCGCCTCGAGCACCGCCGCGGGACCGCCGAGCGTGTACTTGACCGATTCGTACGCGCTGCGGACGAGCATGGTGACCAGTGCCGCCGGGACGCCGTGGCCGGTGGCATCGGCGATGAAGAACCGCACCGAGCTCGCGGGCAGCTGGGCGACGTCGTAGAGATCGCCGCCGACCTGATCGAGTGGGCGATACGCGATCTCGACCTGGTACGGCGCGATGTCGGGCGGCGCCGACAGCATCATGCTCTGGAACACGCGCGCGCTCTCGAGATCGCGGCGGATCACGGCGTCGCGCTCGCGCAGCTCGAGCTCCTCCGCGATGTCGCGCACGAGGAAGAACACGCCGGCGCGCGCACCATCGGGGAGCACGATCGGCCGGCCCTTGACCTCGACGGTGAGCGGGCCGGTCTCGAGCCGGCGCAGGTATTCGCCGTCGGGCTGCGCGAGGTAATCGCGCAGGCCCGGCACCTCGAGCCCGAGCGCCTTCGCGAGCAGGCGGCCGACGTGCATGTTCTCTTGCGGCGCGATGCCCGGGCGCAGCGGCAGCCGAAGGAAGCGAACGAACGCCGCGTTGTGCTCGACGATGCGGCCATCGCCATCGATCACGCCGATGCCGTCGTCGGTATCGCGGAACAGGCTGCGCCAGCGGTGCTCGGTGGCGACCAGGCGATACAGCAGGTCGTTGTCGCGCACCAGATCGAAGCGGCACCGGAAGCGGCCGTCGTCGCGTGCCACGCTGATCCGCGCGAGGTGACGCGTGCCGCCGATCGACACCGACACGATCTCGTCGGGCGTCTCGCCGGAGCGCAGCCGCATCGACAAGCCGCTGCCCTCGATCAACGCGTCGACATCGCGATGCAGCACGTCGGCGGGCTGACACCCGAACATCTCGCAGAACGCCGGGGAGCAGACATCGACCTCGAGTGTCCAGTCGAGCTCGAGCGTGGCCAGTCCGGTCTCCATGCCTCGCACTACCATCAAAGTGAGTTATGGTGGGCCGCGATGACCGAGGCACGCATCGACATGGATGGTCTGCAGGCCAACTATCGGCTCGACGGCAAGCAGCTCGTCGTCGAGCTGATCGGCAACGCGGATCATCGAACCTCGGATCAGATGCGCGACCTGTGTGCGCAGCTGCATACCGCGGCGATGGAGTCCTCGGTGACGGCCGCGGTGATCGACATGCGCAAGCTCGAGTTCATGAACTCGAGCTGCTTCAAGTCGCTCGTCACCTGGGTCAGCGACATCCAGGATCTCGAGCCGGCGAGGCGCTACAAGATCAGGACGCTGTCGAACCCGGCGATCCCGTGGCAGAAACGCAGCCTGCAATCGCTGCAGTACTTCGCCGTCGATCTGGTCTCGATCGAGACGCCCTGATCACTTGGGCTGCGGAACGACGCGCAGGTACGGCCGGATCGTCTTCCAGCCGTTCGGGAACATCTTCTTCGCGTCGTCGTCGGACAGCGACGGCACGATGATGACGTCCTGGCCGTACTTCCAGTCGACCGGCGTGGCGACCTTGTGCTTCGCCGTCAGCTGCAGCGAATCGATCACGCGGAGCAGCTCGTCGAAGTTGCGACCGGTGCTCGCCGGATAGGTGATCGTCAGCTTGATCTTCTTGTCGGGGCCGATGACGAACACCGAGCGCACCGTCATCGTGTCGCTGGTGTCGGTGGCCTGCGGATGGATCATGCCGTAGAGGTTTGCGATCTTCCGCGAGTCGTCGGCGATCAGCGGGAAGTTCGGAGCGTGACCCTGGGTCTCCTTGATGTCGTTCGACCACTGCGTGTGGGCGCCGAGCGGATCGACCGACAGGCCGATGATCTTGACGTTGCGCTTGTCGAACTCGCTCTTGAGCGCCGACAGCCGGCCGAGCTCGGTGGTGCACACCGGCGTGAAGTCGCGCGGGTGCGAGAACAGCACGCCCCAGCTGCCGCCGAGCCACTGGTGAAACGAGATCGGACCCTGCGTGGTGTCCGCTTGGAAATCGGGTGCTTCAGAACCGAGTTGCAGAGACATGGTGCCCCTTCTTAGGCCGAGAGCACCGCTGCGGCAAGCCGGGCCGAGCGCGAAAAATCAGCCGCCGCGCGAGATGGCGGTCATGTCCGCGTCGAGCGTGTTCCTGATGTGCTCGATGGTCGCACCGCGGAGCCGCTTCTTCGTCGAGTGGAAGGCGCCGCGCGACAGCCCGGCGAGTCGCGCCGCTTCGGTGCGAGCGCGCGCCATCACCTGATCGGCAGGCTCGACGACATCGAGATAGCCGGCGGCCAGGGCACCTTGCGGATCGTAGATCTGCGCGAGCAGCGTGGCGTGATGGAGGGCGCGCTTGGACAACCGATCGCGCGCGAGCTCCATCGCGAGGACCGGCACCGGAAGCCCGATCGTGACCTCGTTGAGCCCGAGCTTGTACGCGCCCTCGGCACCGATCCGGAAATCACCGGTGAGCACGACCAGCGCGCCACCCGCGAGCGCGTGGCCCGTGCAGGCGATCACCACGGGAAGCGGCGAGCCGTAGAGATCGAGCAGCAGCTCGGCGCCGGCGCGCAGGAGGTTCGCCGCGTTCTGCGGGCTCGACATCATGACCTTGAGATCGAAGCCGGCGCAGAACTTGTCGGGGCGGCCGGCGAGCACGACCGCACTCGCCTCCTTCTCGGCCCGCGCGAGCGCCGCGCGCAGGTCATCGATCATCGTCTGCGACAGCGCGTTCGCCTTGCCATCGTCCATCTGGATGACGGCGACCTTGTCCTCGAGCGTGAAGTTGACGGGGGATGTCACGCGCCGACTGTATCTCAGGGGCGTAACCCGATGGCGTCCGGGAACGTCTCACCGCCGTGCCGCCGCCCGTCCGCATCCGTGCCGCGAATGCCGCCGGCATCCGCGCGAAGGGCGGTTACGTCCTCTACTGGATGATCGCGACCCGTCGGGCGACGTGGAATCACGCGCTCGATCACGCGATCGCGAGTGCGCGCGAGCTCGGCGTGCCGGTGCTGGTGTTCGAGCCGCTGCGCACCGGCTACGCATGGGCGTGCGACCGGTTCCACGCGTTCGCGTTGCAGGGGATGGCAGATAACGCGCGCGCGTTCGCGTCCGCGGGCCTGGCGTACTTCCCGTACGTCGAGCCCACCGCGGGTGGCGGCCGCGGCTTGCTCGCAGCGCTGGCAGCCCGCGCTCGGCTGGTGGTCACGGACGAGCAGCCGGGTTTCTTCCAGCCGCGCATGGTCGCCGCGGCGGCCGAGCGGCTCGACGTCCGGCTCGACGTCGTCGACAGCTGCGGCGTGCTGCCGCTGCGCGCCGTGGATCGCGCATACCCGACGGCGGCGTCGTTTCGCCGGCAGCTGCAGAAGACGCTGCTCCCTCACCTGCTCGCGCCACCGGCGTCGAAGCTCGAGCGCACCCGCGAGGCAGCCGAGGTGCCAGCGGCGGTCACCCGGAAGTGGCCGCCCGCCGCCCTCGGATCGATCGAGCTCGCGAGGCTGCCGATCGATCACGCGATCGCACCGGTCGGCTATCGCGGCGGCGCGCGTGCGGCGCAGGCCACGCTGAGCGCCTTCCTCGAGCGCAAGCTGCCGCGCTACGCGGAGGAGCGCAGCGATCCGGATGCCGATGTGGCGAGCGGGCTATCGCCGTACCTCCACTTCGGTCACATCTCGGCGCACGACATCGCATTGCGCGTGCTCGAGGGCGCCGCGTGGGATCCGGCGCGGCTCGCCGATGCCAAGGTCACGGGGAGTCGCGAGGGCTGGTGGGGCGTGCCCGCGAACGAGGAGAGCTTTCTCGACGAGCTGATCACGTGGCGCGAGCTCGGCTACGGCTTCTGCTACCACCGCGCGGACTTCGATCGGTGGACCGCGCTACCGCCATGGGCGCGCGCCACCCTCGACGAGCACGCGCGCGATCCGCGGCCCGAGCGCTACACCCGGCGCGAGCTCGAGGAGGCGCGCACCGGCGACGAGCTATGGAATGCCGCGCAGCGCGAGCTGGTCGCCGACGGCCGGATCCACAACTACCTGCGGATGCTGTGGGGCAAGAAGATCCTCGAGTGGTCGAGCTCGCCGCGCGCTCGCGACGCTGATCGAGCTCAACAACAAGTACGCCGTCGACGGCCGCGATCCGAATTCCTACAGCGGCATCCTGTGGACCCTCGGCC
>JAEYYY010000261.1 GCA_023430775.1 Pseudomonadota bacterium | reverse complement strand
AACATGATGTCGGAGAGGTCGTAATCGAGATCGAGGTAGTGATCGTTGAACGTGTTGTTCTGCTCGGGATCGAGCACCTCGAGCAGCGCGCTCGCCGGGTCACCGCGGAAGTCCATCGACATCTTGTCGATCTCGTCGAGCAGGAACACCGGGTTCTGCGAGCTGACCTTCTTGAGCGACTGGATGATCTTGCCGGGCAGCGCACCGATGTACGTGCGGCGGTGGCCGCGGATCTCGGCCTCGTCGCGCACGCCGCCGAGCGATTGCCGCACGAAGCGACGGTTGGTCGCGTTCGCGATCGAGCGCGCGAGCGACGTCTTGCCGACGCCCGGCGGTCCGACGAGACACAGGATCGGTCCACGCTGGCGCGGCACCAGCGCCTGCACCGCGAGGTACTCGAGGATGCGCTCCTTGACCTTCTTGAGGCCGTAATGCTCGGCCTCGAGGATCTTCTCCGCCTCGTTGATGTCGTGGCGATCCTCGGTCTTGTCTTCCCAGGGCAGCGCGAGCACCCAGTCGAGGTAGTTGCGGACGACGGTGGCCTCGGCGCTCATCGGCGACATCTGCTTGAGCTTCTTCAGCTCCTTGATGCAGCGCTCCTTCGCCTCCTTCGACATCTTCTTCGTCTTGAGCTTCTGCTCCAGCTCGTTGAGCTCGTTCTTGAACTCGTCGCGCTCGCCGCCACCCAGCTCCTTCTGGATGGCCTGCATCTGCTCGTTCAAATAGAACTCTTTTTGCTGCTTCTCCATCTGCTTCTTGACGCGGGAGCGCAGCTTCTTCTCGACCTGGCGAATCTCGATCTCGCCCTGCATCAGCTCGCCGAGCCGTTCGAGGCGGCGCGATGGCGAGGGCGTCTCGAGCAGCTCTTGCTTGTCCTTGAGCTTGAGCGCGACGTGCGCCGCGATGGTGTCGGCGAGGCGCGATGGATCGTCGATCGTGCGCACGCTGACCGCCATCTCGGCGTTGCGCGGGTTGAGCTTGACGTAATCCTCGAACACGTCCTGCACCGAGCGCATCAGCGCCTGGATCTCGGAGGTGTCTTCCTCGGTCTCGTCGACGTCCTCCACATTCACCGTGAAGAACGGATCCAGTTGCGCGAAGTCGCGGATGCGTGCGCGCGCGCGACCCTCGACGAGCACCTTTACCGGCCCCTTGGGGAACCTCAAGAGCTGGATGATGTGACCGACGGTGCCGATCGCGAAGATGTCGTCCGCGCTCGGGTCATCGGTCTTCGCGCGACGCTGCGCCGCGAGCAGCAGCTGCTTGTCGCCGGCCATCGCTTCCTCGAGCGCCTGCAGACTCTTGTCGCGACCGACGAAGAGCGGCACGACCATGTGCGGGAACACGATGATGTCGCGCAGCGGGAGAAGCGGCAGCTTGAAGCCCCCACCCTTGGGCTCGTCTGATTTCATGGTTCGATACTTTAGGGGGGACGCGCACTTGGGCAAGAATTCATGGCGCTTTGTGGCGAACAAACCGCACTTAGCGCGGTAAAAAAGCCGCACTCGGGTTCGCTTCCGAAATCTTCAACCCAAACGATCTGTTGACGATCTTCGCGCGAAGGTAAGGCGCGTTGCTTTCGCCCCGGATGGCATCGCCGCTGCTCGCACGCGTACGTGGAATGCAGGCCCGGACGTCTTCCGCGCACCTCCTCGAAGCGTTCCTGCTTCTCGAACAGCCCCGGCAGCGCCTGAGTCACTGGACGCAATCGCTCGCTCCGCTCGACGACGATCACGCGCCGCCGCTCGCCGGCATCACCGCGTACTACGACCCCGAGACCGATCAGGCGTTGCTCGGGCTGCGCTACGACGAGATCGCGCTCGGCGAGAACAAGCTCGCGTACGTCGTCGACGTCGCGCTGCTCGCCGAGATCGGGATGATCCAGCCGCACGCGCTGTCGGAGGGCGATCGCAAGCGCTTCCTCGGCGAGCGTCTCGCGCGCTGCACGTTCTCGGTCGCCGACAAGCGCACCGTGCTCGGCGCGTTCACCGAGCTGGTGCGCAGGATCCGCGAGCACAAGCAGAAGCTGTCGGACATCTCCGGTGCGAAGCCGATCGGTGTGGTGCCCAAGCGCCAGCCACCGAAGGCCGCGCGTGCGCTGCCCGCCGGCGAACCGACCGCGCTGCAGGTCAAGCCGAAGGGCACCCGCGATGATCTCGCGCAGCAGGTGAAGTCGACGCGCGACTTCGATCCCGATACCGATCCGTACCGCCCGACGAACACGCTGCCACAGGGAATCATCTACGCGCGCTACCTGCGCAGCGGGCGCTGGGTGCCGATCCGGATCGGCGCGCTGTCGCTCAAGGGGGCCGCGCTGATGTCGGGCGCGCTGCCGCGGCTCCACGATCACGTCGACCTCGCGTTCGCCTACGGGGATTACCGCGCGCTCGTGCGCGGCCCGGTGAACAAGGTGTCCACCGTCGAGGAAACCGCGCAGACCGGGGCGGCGACGTTCTCGGTGCAGTTCGAGCTCGACGATGCCGCGCGCCGCCAGCTGACCACGCTGCTCACCGCCGCGCGCGCCGCGCAGGTCACGATCAAGCCGCCGCCGCCGCGCAGCACGCGACGCTATCCGGTCGACTGGCCGGTGTGCCTCAACACGATCCGCGGCGTGGTGCGCGCCGACGCACTCGACATCTCCTACGGCGGCATGTTCGTGCGCCCGGCGCACCCGCTGGCGATGGACAGCGCCCTCAGCTTTTCGATCGTGCTCGATGATGGCGCCGCACCGATCTCCGGGCGCGCCAAGGTCGTTCGTCATGTCACCGAGGCGGACGCGAACGTGTGCGGCCTGGCGCCCGGCTACGGCCTGCACATCACCGACATGAGCGACGCCGATCTCGGACGCTGGATGAGCTTCCTCGCGCGGATCGAGAAGCGAGCGGAGAAGCGCGTGCTGATCGGTGCCACGCCAGATCGCCTGGTCGAGTTGCAAACCGCGCTCGCCGCGATCGGCTACGCGGTTTCGGGAGGCACCGATCCCGGCGCACTCGTCCAGCTCGCCGGTGCAGCGCGGCCGGTCGATGCGGTGCTCCTCGACGGGGACTGGCTCGCGCCGGGCACTTCGACGTCGTGGATCGAGTCGTTATTCTCCGCGAGAAAGGTGCCGTGTGTGACGCTGCACGGCGAACCGCGGCGCGGTCGGATGGCCATCGACAAGCTGCTCGCGATCACCTGACTCACCCGGCACGGCGCGATCCATGACCCGTTGTTCACAGACGTGGTTGGGTGGGCACATGCCACCCCTGGTCGGACCACCTAAGTACCTGGTTCGTGGCAAGTCCCAACACTCGCGCGCTGGCCTCGGACTTGCGAAGATTCCGTCTCAGGAAGACGACCCCCCAGGGTCCGGAAAGCCACTTATGACCACCACCATCAAGTCCCTTGTTCTCGTCGGTCTCGTCGCTGCGATCCCCACCGTCGCTCCGAGCGATGCGTCCGCTCAGCCCGGCTACTACGGCCCGGCCGGCGGCCCGCCGAACTCGCAGCTACCCGGTGGGTTCCACAACCGCCAGGGTCGGCTGACCTTCGGCTTCAGCGGCGGCCTCGGTGGCATGCACGACGACTTCGGCGATATCGACTGCGATGGCTGCTCGGCGCTGTCGGGCATGATCTCGGGTCACATCGGTGGCTTCATCGGTCCGCGCTTCGCGCTGCTGTTCGAAGCGCAGGCGAACATCCAGCAGATCCAGGCCGGCCGGTTTGTCGAGGACGACCTGTTCCTCACCCAGGCGGCGGCGATGGTGGCGGCGCAGTGGTGGGTGGCTCCGCAGCTCTGGATCAAGGGCGGCATCGGTCTCGCGAGCCTCCAGGTCGAGGACAACTTCGGTGGCTCGTCGATCCCGGAGAACGGCACCGCGCTGATGGGCGCCGTCGGCTATGAGATCTTCTCGTCGCGCTACC
>JAEYYY010000213.1 GCA_023430775.1 Pseudomonadota bacterium | reverse complement strand
TTCGACGGCCGATTCCTCGACGGCCGATTCGTCGAAGGCCGATTCCTCGACGGCCGGTTCGAAGGCCGGTTCGAAGGCCGGTTCGACGGTCGATCCGACGGCCGCTCCGATCCGCGACTCGCGCGCTCGCGTCCTCGACATGATCTTCGACGAGGGCGCGGCCGCGGTGTGGCGCGCCACGCCGCGCGCGCTGGATGACGACGAGACACTCGATCCGACCGACGAGGACGACGGCTGGCGAGATTCCGCTGCCTCGACCGACAAGCTCGAGGCCGAGGACGACAGCTGGCGAGATTCCGATGCCGCGACCGACAAGCTCGAAGCCGAGGACGACGGCTGGCGAGATCCCGATGCCGTGGCCGACCGGCTCGAGGCCGAGGACGACGCGGCGTTCGATCAGCCGAGCGTGCGCGATGCGATCGAGACCGGCAGCGCCTTCACCAGCACGGCCTTCGCCGACGCCAGCGAGCTCGGGAATCTCGAGCTCCGCCACCAGCGGCCGTCGCCGTGGGGCCGCCTCGATCTGACCATCGCGTGGCGCCGGCGATGGACACCGCATCCGGCGACGATCGGCTTCGGCCCGTTACCGCATGGTCCGATCGCGACCAGCTACGACACCGCGGACTCTCTCCTCGTGCTCGCCACCTGGAGCCGGTGAAGCCCGCTGCTGGGCTCCGCGCTCACCACGCGCTCGCCGCGACCACCACTCGTACTCCAGCATCGCCTGCCGCCAACTCGCTCGGCGCTCACCACGCGACCAATCGCACTCAAGCCATCGCCTGCCACCCACTCGCTCCGCGCTCACCACGCGACCACTCGCACTCAAGCCATCGCCTGCCGCCAACTCACTCGGCGCTCACCACGCCACCACCACCCACTCGCACTCAAGCCATCGCCTGCCGCCCACTCGCTCCGCGCTCACCACGCGGAGCGATTCCCCCTTCGAACCCAGCCATCGTCTCCGCCGACTCGCTCCGCGCTCACCACGCGGAGTCCGTCCACCTCTCCAGCCATCGCCTTCTGCGACTCGCTCCGCGCTCACCACGCGGAGTCATTTTCAACAGCGCTTGCTGTTGTGGAGCCAATCATGCGCGTCCGTCCATGGTCCCCAGCGATTCACGTCCCACCACCCACCCCTGTCTTGCTGGCGTTTGTCACGCTCGCATTCGTGTCGTGCGAGCTCGCGCGCGGCGTCGCCGATGCGGCGCCGGCGTGCCCGGATGCCGCGCCGGTCGCGCCGGCGAGCGACGCCAGAAGCGACGCCAGAAGCGACACCACGAGCGACGCCACGAGCGACGCGAGCGAGGTCACGATCGAGGACGCGAGCGGCGAGCCGGCGCGTGCGCCGGTCGCGTTGCGCGGGCCGGCGATCGCGAGCGTGCTGAAGGCCGCGTATCGCGCCGCCGGGCTCGATCGCGACCCCGGCCGTGGCTGGGTCCGGCGCGCGCGGCTCGCCGGGCTGATTCCGTGGCTTACCGTGCGGACCGGACGCGATACCAGCTGGCAGAGCGACGAGGTGGCGGTCGACCACGGCATGGTGTTCGACATTCGCGCGACCTGGCGGCTCGACCGGCTGCTGTTCGACGGCCGCGAGCTCCAGGTCGCCTCGGCCGAGGCCGCGCGGCGGCGCGAGCGACGGCGCCTCGCGAGTCAGGTGATCCGGCTCTATTTCGCCTGGCAGCGGGCGGTCGCGCGAGGTGGCGGGGCCGGCTACCGCGCAGGTACCCGATCGACACCCGCGCGTGCCCTCGAGGCAGCAGCCGAGCTAGATGCGCTCACCGACGGCTGGTTCTCCGAGTCTCTCGTAGGTCCACGCCGCAGTGCGTCCGAAACCCGGACACGATGAAACTGGACACCTCTCCATGGGAGCCCCAGAATTTTGTTTCGTGGCCACCGAACGCGAGCATCCACGGTACGCGCATGAAGCCGTGGTCACGCTCCACGTCGGTGCGAGCACCTTCTGGGGACGGACGCAGAACCTGTCGCGCGGCGGCTTGTGCGCGGACATCGCGGAGGCGATCTCGGTGGGAACGGATATCGAAGTGGATATCCAGCTGGTGTTCGACGACGTCGAGTCGGAGCCGTTGCGGCTGCCGGCGCGCGTCGTCTGGTGCACGACCGTGGACGACGCGTTCCAGATCGGGCTGACGTTCCGCAACCTGACCGCCGACCACGTGCAGTACCTGACGATGTTCCTGCGCTACCTGGACGACGGCGTGCCGAAGCTACGCACGCGCCGCGAGTCGAACCTCGACAAGCGCTTCGGCTGAACGGCTCACTGGAGCTCGAGGATCTCGAGCGTCAGGTCACCGATGTTGTTGCCGTAGAAGGTGTCCTGGAACAGCGCGCTGATCGTCTTGCCTTCGCCGACCCACGGCACCTCGTAGGTGTGGTCCGCCCGGTACTCGCCCCAGTCGGGCCTGGTGTCGTGATCGTCGACCACGAAGTCGTCGATGCCGAGGCCGATGTCCTCGCAGCAGCCGTCGTCCTTCGGCGAGTCGAAGTCGTAGAAGTCGGCGTCGCCCTGGAATTGATCGATCACGTTCGTCACCACGCCGGAGACGCGCAGCCGATAGGTGACGCCCGCGGCGAGCACGGTCTGCGACACGGTCGGCGCTGGATTCGCGCTGTCGACGGTCAGGGTCTCGATCACCCGGAAGGTCTTCGCGGCATCGGGCGCGGTGTCGACCGCGCTGTCGGCGGGCGTGTCGTCCGGCGCTTCACCCGGCCGCGGAGCGAAGCTGCACGCGGCGAGGAGCACGGCGACCATCGCGCACGCGACGGCGCTCGGCGACCAGGTGTCACCACCAAACCTCATGTCTCCCAGTATCGCGCCGTTCCCCGGCGTCAGGGCGCCGAAATTCGCAGCGCGCGACGGCTCAGGTCGCCGCGGATTCCTGGGCCTTCTTCTTGGCCTCGACCTGCGCGCGGGCCTTCTGGATGTCGCCCATCATGCCGAGCACGAGGCGCGGATCGGTGAACACGTTGAGCTTCGGCGCGAGGGACTTCGCGTAGCGATCGAAGTAGAGCAGCTGCTTGGTGATCAGGATGAACTCGTTCGGCATCCGCATCTGGTGCCGCGTGGCGGTGCGCTGGATGCCGGGGAGGAACTCGGCGTAGTTGACCTCGCCGAACGACAGCGTGAGCAGCGGGCTGTACGTCTCCTTGAGATCGGCGACGAAGCCATCCATGTCGAGGTTGTCCGGTGCGCCCGCCATCTCGACGATGATCTCGGCGAGCCGTTTGTAGTTACCGGACGCGAACGCGATCATGTAGTCGGTGACGAGGTAGCGCTCCTTGTCGTCGAACCGGCCGACGATGCCGAAGTCGAGGAAGCCGATGGTGTCGTCGTCGAGCAGCATCAGGTTGCCGGCATGCACGTCGCCGTGGAAGAAGCCGTAGAACACGACGCACTGGAACCAGCCGCGCAGACCGTCGACGAGCTTGGACTCGCCATCGATGCCCTTGGCCTTGATCTCGTCGAACTTGTCGACGCGAAGGCCGCTGAAGCGCTCCATCACGAGGACCTTCTGCGTCACGAACTCGCTGTGCGGGACCGGCGCGCGGATGTTCTTGTGGCCGAGCTCGCGCATGATGTCGTTGAAGCGCGCGAGGTTCTCGGCCTCCTTGCGGAAGTCGAGCTCCTCGCTGAGGGTCTTGGTGAAGTCGTCGATGACGCCGACCGGGTTCGCCAGCTCGGCGTTCTTCTTCATCCGCGCGACGATCCGGGCGAGGAAGCGCATCAGCTTCATGTCGGCCATGCAGCGGCCGATGATGCCGGGGCGCTGGACCTTGATGACGACCTTGGTGCCGTCCTTGAGCGACGCGGTGTGGACCTGCGCGATCGACGCCGATGCGAGCTGTTTCGGATCGAGATCGACGAGCTGCGCCGCCTTCTCCGTACCGAGCTCCTCGTCGAGCGTGCGCTGGACATCGGAGAACGGGAACGGCTTCACGCGATCGAGGACCTTCTGGAACTCCTTGACGTACGCGTCGGGGAACATCCCCGCGGACGACGCGATGATCTGACCGAACTTGATGAACGTCGGCCCCATATCCTCGCACCACATGCGGATCAGCATCGGGCGCGTCAGCTTGACGTACTTGTCGCCGTTGCCGCTGATCACGAACACCAGCTTGCGCAGGCGCAGTGCATCGGCGACCCACAGCCAGAAGTACTTCGACGTGTAGATGAAGAGCGCCCACACGCGGCGCGGCACCGGCAACGCGACCGACAGCAAGACCAGCACGGCGAGGGTCGCGAGGAACACGTACCAGAACATTCGAGGCGCAATCCTACCATCGGTGGCGCGTTTGCCAGTGGTCGCGAAAGCGTTCTCCCGTCGGTGGCAACCGGCAATTCGACTAGCCAGCTGGCGGGATGCGCGCTTGCGT
>JAEYYY010000118.1 GCA_023430775.1 Pseudomonadota bacterium | reverse complement strand
ATGCGAGTAGGCGGTCGAGCGACACGTCGATACAGCTGGTCACGGCCACGATGATGGAGTCGACCTGGCTCTCCGTGATCGCGAGACGTTGGGCGAGCTCGCGGCGGATCCGGGTGCCGAGCTCGTCGCGTGCACCGGCGAGCCAGCGCGCGGCGGTGGCGCGGTGGACGCCGTACTGCTCGCCGATCTGATCGATGCTCCAGTGATCGATGAGGTGATAGCGCAGGAGCGCCCGCGCGCGATCCGGCAACGCGGCGAGCGCGGTGCGGAACGCCGCATCGACCTCGGCGCGATAGCGTTCGCGGAGGAGCGCGACATCTGGATCGATGGTCGGCGTCATCGCCTCGAACAGCTCGACATCGAGCTCGACGGTGCGGCGATCGCGCTGCATCCGGCGAACCAGTGAGCGCGCCGCGATCACGCGCACGTAGCCGCGCAGATCGCCACGACCGACGAACGTCGAGATCGCAGCCGGTCGCTCGCCATCGCCGGTGAACAGCAGGCGTCGCAGCTCGCCGCGCGTGTCTTCGGCCTGCGTCGGTGTGGCCTTCATGCGCGCGGCGGCGATGTCGGCCTCGAGCGCGCAGATCCGCTCGCACGCGGCCGCGGCGGCGGCATCGCCATCGGCGGCCGCGATCGCGAGGTAGACGTCGTGGTGAAGCTTCGCGATGTCGTCGCCTTGTTCGCCGAGCCGGTGAGCCAGCTGCTCGGCAAACCTCGCGGGATCGACGGTGACGTCCGGCCATGCAGCGACCGCACGCGAGTACAGCTCGGCCACCGGATCCACGCCGCACACTATCACGTCGTTCCGTGCGACCTTCACCGGCAGCTGTCTCCCGTGAGCATGGTCCCGCGCGCCAGTTGCCCCGAGCCAGCGCTGATCGAGCGCCTGGCCGCAGGCCTGTTGACCCGGCGAGAGCGAGGCGCACTACTCGATCACGCGGCGGGGTGCGAGGAGTGCCGCGCGATGCTCGAGCTGGCCGCGCCGCCTCCCGTGAGTGCCGGCCCCGATCGCATCGGGCGCTACGAGCTCGGTCGAGTGATCGGGCGCGGTGCCACCGGTGTGGTCTACGAGGCCAGGGATCCGGAGCTCGATCGCGCGATCGCGATCAAGGTACTGCGCCCGCAGATGTCCGCGGAGCGCCTGCGCCGGGAAGCTCGCGCGCTCGCGAAGCTGACGCATCCGAACATCGTGCGCGTGTACGACGCCGGCGAGCACCAGGGCGAGACCTTCATCGCCATGGAGCTCGTGCTCGGCGAGAACCTGCGCGAATGGCTGCGCACGCCGCGCTCGCTGGCGCACATCGTCGAGGTCTTGCTCCGCGCCGGGCACGGCCTGTCGGCGGCGCATCGCGCTGGATTCGTCCATCGCGACTTCAAGCCCGACAACGTCCTGATCGCGGCGACCGGCGAGGTCCTGGTCGGCGATTTCGGCCTTGCCTGCGCCGGTACCGAGATCGAGGAGGCGACCGCGAGCACGGCGACCGCACTCGCCGCGAGCCCTGCCCTGCTGACCGCGACCGGCGCGCTCGTCGGCACGCCGGCTTACATGGCTCCCGAACAGACAACCGGCGAGGCCACGCCGGCCTCCGATCAGTTCGCGTATTGCGTGACCGCGTGGGAGGCCTGCTTCGGGGCGCGGCCGTTCGTCGGCGACACGCTGGCGGCGCTGTTCGAGGCCGCCCGCACGGGACGGATCGAACGGCCCGATCGCGAGGTGCCTCCGCGGATCGAGCGCGCGTTGCGTCGTGGGCTCGCCGCCGATCCGAAGGCGCGGTTCGCGTCGATCGACGAGCTGTTGCGCGCTCTGGTGCCACCGCCGCGTCGCCGAGGCGTGTGGATCGCGGGCGCGATCGCGGCGGCAGCCGGAACGGCTACGATCGTGCCCGCGACGCGAACCTCGACCGAACCGGTGCGCTGCGAGCTCGCAGGCGACACGCTCGCGGCGACGTGGAATGCCGATCGTCGAGCGGCGATCGCGACCCGGTGGGGCGAGCCGATCGCGCGCGGCTTCGAGCGCTACGCGACGGAGTGGCAGCACCACCGCATCGATGCGTGCCGAGCGATGACCGAGCGCGGGGAGCAGAGCGAGCCGCGCGTCGCGTGTCTCGATCGCGCGCGCGCCACCTTCGGGACCACGCTCGACACGCTCCTCGCGACCTCGCGCGATACCTGGTCGCGCCCCGAGGCCACCTCCGAGGCGCTGCCGGCGCTCGAGCGCTGCGAGCATCCGCTCGTCACGCCGGCACCGCCCGTCGAGACGGCGGGCTCGATCGCCTTGCTCGACGCGAAGCTCACGCGCGCCGAGCTCGAGCTCCTCGCGGGCACGGCGGTGTCACGTCCGGCGGTGCGCGCCCTCCGCGGCGAAGCGGAGCAGCTCGGCTACGCGCCCCCATCAGATCGATCACGCCGTTCGCGGTGCACCAGGTGTTGCACGCGCCGAACACCCACGTGGTCGGCTCCTTGATCGACGACGACACCGTCGGCGCGCTCGGCGGCGTCTTGTCGCCGGGCTCGGCGACGGGCTCGAACGGCGCGGGCGTCGGCATCTTGCAGGCGTCGGCATCGCCGGCGGGAAGCGCGATCGCGAGGACGGTTGTCAGGATCGCGAGCTTCACGCGTTCGAAGCGTGGCACGCCGAACGGTCGGGGGACGTCAAACATTGTCAGCGCTCGATGACGACCGGCAGATCCTCGGCGATCACCGCATCCTCGCGGAGGAACGCGCCGGTCTCCCGCACGGTGACGACCCGCAGGATCAGTCGCTGCTTCGAGACCACCCACAGGCGCACCACCGCCTGATCGCCGGCGAGCTCCACCGACGGCGGCTCGACGCGGCTCGCGGATCGCGCAGCCTCGATCTGCTCGCGATCGCCGGCCACCGGATCGCGCCAGCGGATCGCCTCGAACGACTCGATGACGACCGCGCCCTCGAGCCCGGCGAGAAATCGCACGTAGTCGATCGGATCGTCCGGTCGAGCGCTGGTCAGCGCGCGCTGCAGCGCTTGCTCGCTCAGCTCGCCGAGCTCGGTGAGCTGATTGTGATCGTCGAGCAGGAACCAGGTGTCGGCCTCGGGAAATCGCACGAGCGCATGGTCGGCGAGAAATGATCTCGGATGAGCAGCGGCGATGTCGCGATCGGGCAGCCGCCACTCCACGCACCACCGGCTGCGGAAGATGGAGTCGGCGTCGGTGCGCTGGTACGTCGTGGTGAAGTAGGTGCGCACGGTCTGGATCTCGGTCTCGGACTTGCCGAAGTAGAGCCGGTGACACGTCGGGCAGCGCAGGAGCGCCGCGCCGTCGTAGTGGCCTAGCCGCGGGCCGTTGACGACGAACTCGAGCTCGGAGACCTGCTCCGGCACGGTGGTCTTGAAGCGCTCGTCGCCATAGTCGACGTCGTAGTCGGAGACGATGCTGTTGGCGGACTGGCGATAGCAGTGGTCCGGGATGGCGGTACACCGCGCGCACTGCTCGAGCGGCATCGACGGCTGGCCGCAGTGGCGCCGGAACGCCTCGAGCGAGGCGAAGATCGCGCGATCCGGAGCCGGCGGCTGCTCGATCTCGTACGGCGTCTTCGGCATCGCCGGCACTGTAGCCCGGCAACCGGCCGCGCCGCCGGGTGTCCGTGCATCGTGCGCCGCCTGCTAGTGCTGATCGCGATCGCGCTGGTGGTGCCTGCGCCGGCGGATGCGTGCACCTGCGGCCAGCTCGATCGGCCGACGCTCGAGTCGTGTCGCACGGCGAAGCGCGTGTTTGCGGGGACGGTCGCGAGGTACCACTGGCCCACGGCCTACGACCGGCTGATCCCGCTGAGGGCTGCCAACGGTATCGAGCTCGCGATCGATCGTGTGTGGCGCGGCAACGTCGGTGCGTCGGTCGTCACGAGGACCGGTGACGGCGGCGGCGATTGCGGGATCCATCCGCTGCCGGGCACGCGCTTCGTGGTCTGCGATGACAGGGAGGACGACGACGCTCCGGACTTCGCACTGTGCTCGGCGCCGGCCTTCGACGCCCACGAGCTCGAGGCAGCGCTCGGACCGGCGGCCGAGCCCGGCGCGTCGCTCGGCGGTCGGTTGCCGTGGTGGCGAGAGCCGATGCTGGTGCCGCTCGCGGTGATCGCGGTGTTCGCGTCGATCGGCCGGCGCGTGCGGCGCGAGACCACCGATTCGCCACTGCGGTATCGCAGCCTGCTCGCCGGCGTGATCGCGTGCGCCATCGCGGCCGTCGGCATCCGCGGCCTCGCGCACGTGCTCGACCTGCCGCGGCTCGCCGGGCTCGGGCCGGTCGCGCTCGCCAGCTGCCTCGGCGCGTGGATCGGGTTTCGCGGCCAGCAGCGGCCCCGGCGCTTCGCGGGCAGCTTCGGCGGGCTCGCCGCGGCGATCGCGTTTGCGGCGCTGCCGGTGGCCGTCGGCTATCTGCCGCCGCACGTTCCGTGGGACCGGTCCGATGCGGTGGCGTGCTCGCGCCGGCGTGCCGAGGCGATCCT